>SEEV01000422.1 GCA_004211695.1 Rhodococcus sp. (in: high G+C Gram-positive bacteria) | reverse complement strand
TAGCGCCATCTATTATTAGACATCCAGGTGGGAATCGCAACCTCTCGAACCAACAAATTTGCAGCTCAGACGCTTGGCCAGCCCACCGGCGTCAGTCCCATGTCCGGAGTCCTGAGGTCACGCGCGCAACCGATCCGCATTCTCGAGGATGGCGCCGCGCAGCGCCTGCTCCGGCTCGCTGAGCACACTCCGGCGGGCCTCCAGCACGAATTCGACGTCGACCGCAGGCCCCCACTCGTCGCGCGAACGCATCCGCACCGGGGCCAACCCCGCGGGCGGAAGGGTCTCCGCGTGGAACACGACACCGAGGCCCGCCAGGCACGCGGCCCGCAACCCGTTCAGGCTGTCGGTCACGCAGGCGATGCGCGCACCCCGGCCGGACTTCTCCAGGACGTCGAGCGCCGCTTCCCTCGTGATCGACGGCGGCGGATACGCCACCAACGGCACCGGCCCCTCTGAGTCCGGAACGAAGTCGGGTGCGGCGAAGAACGCCAGCCGATCGGTCCACACCAGTTCGCCGTGCCGGTCTCCGCGGCGGCGTTTACCGAAAACCAGATCCAGCCGGCCTTCGTGCAGTTGCCGGAACAACACCTCACTCAACGCGACCGTCAGTTCGAGATCGACGAGCGGATGGCTGCGTCGAAACTCGCCCAGGATTCGAGGAAGCTCGTGCAGAACCAGATCTTCGGACGCTCCGAACCGGACTCGTCCCCGCACACCGGATTGAGTGAAATAGCGCTCGGCGTCGGAGAGCCGCTCCAGAATCGACGTCGCGAAACCCACCATCACGGAGCCGTCTGCGGTCAGCTCGACCGAATGTGTGTCGCGCAGAAACAGGCGCCGCCCCGCGGCGTTTTCCAGTTTCCCCACATGCTGGCTGACCGTGGATTGCCGCAGATTCAGACGCCGGGCCGCAGCGGTGAAACTGCGGGTGCGCGCGACCGCCAGAAAGCTCCGAAGGTGAACCGGATCGAACATGACCCATTGTTATCACGGTTCCGAATTACAGTAAACGCGACTATCGCCTTTCGGAATATCGCCTGTATGCCTACGGTCGAATCATGCTGACGAAGATCCCGCTGCTCGGAAAACTCGATCCCTTCATTGTCGGCATCCTGATCACGGTCGGGATCGCCAGCCTGATACCCGCGGACGGCACTGCCCTGACCGCGTTCACCTGGGCGACGAAGGTGGCCGTCGGACTCCTGTTCTTCCTCTACGGTGCCAGGCTGTCCACCCAGGAGGCGCTGCACGGTGTGCGTCACTGGCGGCTCCACGTCACCATCCTCGCGGCGACGTTCGTGATCTTCCCCCTACTCGGAATCGCTGCGCGCGTGCTGGTCCCGACTGTCCTGACCCAGCCGCTGTACCTCGGACTCCTCTACGTCTGCCTCCTACCGTCGACTGTCCAGTCGTCCATCGCCTTCGTGTCCATCGCCCGCGGCAACGTGCCCGGGGCAATCGTCAGCGCCTCGTTCTCCAACATCCTCGGCATCTTCGTCACACCGCTGCTCGTCGCGTTGCTGATGACGAGCGAGGGGGCGGGTTTCGACGCATCCTCTGCTATCGGCATCCTCGTCATGCTCCTGCTCCCGTTCATCGCCGGCCAGGCGGTGCGACGGTGGATCGGGCCCTGGGTGAAGAAGCATGGCGCGCCGCTCAAACTCGTCGACCGCGGGTCCATCCTGCTGGTCGTCTACGTCGCGTTCAGCGAAGGAATGAACGAGGGCATCTGGGGCACGCTGTCCGTCGGACGGTTGCTCGCACTGCTCGCGGTGTGCGCGATGCTGCTCGCGATCGTCCTGTCCCTCACCTGGTTCGGATCGAAGCGTCTCGGTTTCGATCGGGCCGACCAGATCACGATCACGTTCTGCGGATCGAAGAAGAGCCTCGCCACCGGTCTACCGATGGCCACCGTTCTGTTCGCCAGTCAGCCGATCGGCTTGATCGTGCTGCCGCTCATGCTGTTTCACCAGTTGCAGTTGCTGGTGTGCGCGTGGATGGCGGGCAGGCTGGCGCGGCGTGCCGCCGCCGACGAATCGGAGCTCGCCACCAGCGCGCCGTAGTCCGGAGATCAGTCGGCCAGCACCGCCTTCAGGAACGTCTTGGTTCGCTCGTGCTGCGGTGCTGTGAAGATCGCAGCCGGGGCTCCCTCCTCCACGATCCGGCCGGCGTCGAACATCATCACCCGGTTCGACACGTCCCGCGCGAACTGCATCTCGTGCGTGACGATCAGCATCGTGATGTCCGTGGTGCGCGCGACGTTCCTCAGCACATCGAGGACGTCCGCCACCAGTTCCGGATCCAGCGCCGACGTGACCTCGTCGAGCAGCAGGATGTCGGGGTCCATCGCCAAGGCCCTCGCGATCGCGACCCGCTGCTGCTGGCCACCGGACAGCTGCGTCGGATGAGCGGTCTCCTTTTCCGAGAGCCCGACCATCTCGAGTAACTCGCGTGCACGCTTCACGGCGGCGGCCTTGTCGAGTCCGAGAACATGGATGGGCGCTTCGGTGATGTTCTCGATCACGTTCATGTTGGGAAACAGGTTGAACTGCTGAAACACCATCCCGATCCGGCGCCGTATCCGGCGGGTGTACTTCTCCGACGCCGGAACGAGTCTGCTTCCCTTCTCCTCGTGCGTCAGGCGCTCCCCGTCGACCCAGATGACGCCGTCGTTCACCTTCTCGAGGGTCATGACCAGTCGCAGGATGGTCGTCTTGCCCGATCCGCTCGGACCGATCAGGGTCACGCGGTCGCCGCGTGCGACCTGGAAGTCCAGGTGGTCGAGCACGACGTGGTCGCCGAACTGCTTCACGACGTCGTCGAATCGGATCATCGGGGTTGCTGCGCTCGCGTCATCGGGCAAGACGTGTCTCCAATCGCCGTATGAGCAGGGACGTCGGGTAGCTGGCCACCAGGAAGATCACCCCTGCCAGGGTCAGCGGTTCGAGATACTGGAAGTGCCGGGCGCCGAACTGCTGCGCGGCCGTCACCATCTCCACCACCGTGATGGCGAACAGGAACGGGGTGTCCTTGAACATCGACACCGCGTAGTTGCCCAGCGCCGGGACGACACGACGGACGGCCTGCGGCAGGATGATCGCGCGCCACGTCCGGGCAGGCGCCAGGGACAGCGCCCGTGCCGCTTCCCACTGCCCGACGGGCACCGCTTCGATCCCCGCCCGGTACACCTCCGCCATGTAGGTCGAGTAGTGGACCCCGAGCACGGCCACACCGATCTGCAGCGGCGAGAGTCCGGTGAACGTGTAGTACACGAACAGCAATTGCACGACGAGCGGGGTCAGCCGGATGAACTCGCTGACCGCCCGGACCGGCACACTCACCCATCGCGGTGCGGCGTTCCGGATCAACGCGATGACGAGTCCGAGGACGGCGGAGATCAGAAACCCGAGCACGGTTGCGATCAGGGTGATCTTGAATCCGTCGAGCAGCACGGGCAGAGCCTCGAACGCTCGATCCCAGCTCCAGTGGACGCTCATTGCTTCGCGGCCTCCAGTCCTCGTGGATCGGAGGGGGCGAGGCTGAAGATCTCACGCAGCGACGGTCCCGTGCCGAGACGATTCTTCGCCCGCACCTCGAGCGCGTTCATCAGCAAGGTCAGTACGTATCCGATGACGAAGTAGATGACGAGTCCGACGCCGAATGCGAAGAGGGTGTTCCCGGTCGTCTGCCGGAGCTGGTCGATCTCGAAGGTCAAGTCCTGCAGAAGGATATAGCTCGCGAGGGCCGTGCCCTTGAGGAGCTGGATCAGGAGGTTCGTCAGCGGGGGAATCATCTCCGCCCACGCCTGCGGGAGGACCACCCGGCGCAGCCGCTGCCAGTGGCTGAAGTCCAGTGCCGTCGCCGCCTCCCACTGCGACTGCGGCACGGAATTGATCGCACCACGCACCACCTCGGCTCCGTACGCTCCGTAGTTCAGTCCGAGCGCGAGGATCCCGCACAGCACCGGGTCGATGAGATAGCCGAACAGGGGAACCACGTAGAACAACCAGAACAGCTGCACCAACAGCGAAGTGCCCCGGAAGAATTCGATGAATGCGCGAGCCGAGCCTCGGATCACGATGTTGTGTGCACGGGCTGCCAGCCCGAGTGCGAGCGCAAGAATGAAGGCCAGGAGGGCACCGCCCGCCGTCAGTTCGAGCGTGACGACGATGCCCTCCTGGATGCTCGGCCATGCATCCAGCAGAGCGTCGAAGTTCTCCTTCACAGGCAGCAGACCGCTACGACGCTCAGCCGGCCCCGCCGCAGAGTTTGGCCGTCGTCAGGTTCGGATCGGGCAGTTCCTCCGCGGTGAATCCGAAGGGACCGACGATGGACAGGTACTTGTCCTTGTCGGACGTGATCTTGGCCAGTTCGGCGTTGTAGGCGTCCCGCAGCTCCGTGTCCTCCTTACGGAAGACCGTGCCGCCGGCACCGACCTGGGGAACCCCGTCGATCACGGCGACGAACGAGTTGGTGACCTCCACCGGAACCTGCGGGTTGTTCTGCGCCAGCCAGTTCAGGGAGATTCCGGTGAGCGCGAAGACATCCGCCCGCCCGTTTGCGACGGCGTCCATCCCGTCCTGCGGCGACGCCACCTGCATCGCGTCGATCCCCAGTTGCTGCGCGTAGTCCGACTCGATCGCCCCGGTCATCGCGGCCATACGTACACCGCTCTGCTGCACCGACTGCATGTCCGTGAGGTTCGCGGGATTGCCCTTGGGGACCATCAGCGCCGTCGTGTAGTTGAACTCCGGCTCACTGAACGCGGCCTGTTCACATCGCTGCGGCAGGATCGACATGCCGGCGCTGACGACGTCGAAGCGTCGGGCCTGCAGTCCGGGGATGAGTGCGCCGAAGTCGGTACTCACCCCTTCGACGTTGTCGATGCCCAGGTTCTTGAAGATCTCCCGGTGCAGCGCCACGGTCGCGCCGGTCAACTGTCCGTCCTGCTCGAAGCTGTACGGCGCTTCCCCGGCGAAGCCGACGGTCACCGTCCCGCTGTCCTGCAGTTGTTGGAGGAGCGATCCGCCGCTGGCCGTGTCGGTCTTCGTGCACCCTGACAGGGACCCGGCCGCCACCACCAGGCCGGCGAGGGCAACAGCGGCTCTGACCGTCGGACGTTGTTTCGACATCGTGCTCGTCACCACAGATTCCCCTTCGTCACCTCGGGTGATCCGGGAGGGTGCGCACCGCACGGCACGATCCCACCGGATCTGCCCGGGCCACGTTACGCAGGCGAACGAGTCGCCATAGGCGAACCGTGGGGACGTTACCGCAGCGTTATCAAGTTGCGGTCCGGAAACCCCGGTCCGAGAAAGCCCGGAAAATGCCGAAAGCCCCCCAACAGTGTTGGGGGGCTTTCGGTAACGGATGTTCGGCGGTGTCCTACTCTCCCACACCCTGTCGGGTGCAGTACCATCGGCGCTGGAGGGCTTAGCTTCCGGGTTCGGAATGGGACCGGGCGT
>SEEV01000421.1 GCA_004211695.1 Rhodococcus sp. (in: high G+C Gram-positive bacteria) | reverse complement strand
TCGGCCACCGACGACCACTGGTCGAGGACTTCGCCGACGCCCTCGCCGGCGTGCGTGCGGAGGAACTCGATCTCTCCGGCCGACAACGTGTCCGACGCGGCGGGTACCGCAGTGAGTGCAGCGTCGAGTTCGCGAAGCATCTCACGGGCGGTCAGGTCGACGTGATGCTTGGCCAGCAGCGCGTCGAGCGAATCCACCCTCTCCAACGACCCCATATGCACATCTTAGCCTCCTTGTGCACTGTTGTGCACATTAGTCGCCGGAGTAGGCACCTGCGGGGTCGCGCGAGGCAGCACGAGATTGCATCGCAGCATTCTGATCTCATCGAGCTACATGTCGCCTGGACAGCTTCGGGACCCCAAAGCCGAGCCGGGACAGCGGCGTACCCGGTAATGAAACCCTGTTTCGATAAGGCACCCTCTGGTGGCGATTCGCCTGCTCGATTCCGTTGCCGAGTTACCAGCTCGCGAGCTGCTGACTCCCCGGCCGTTGCGCATCGGTGGCGACTCCCGTCGCCGGCGGCCGCGACGAAACACCGCCCTCAGAAGGGACCAGGACGCGACACCTCCGCCGAGTAACGCCTTCATCACCATCAGAGGCATCACGTCGTCGGGGCCCTCACCACCCAATGCCCACACTGTTCCCACTCCAGGCGGGTCCCCCGACCCACGCAACGAGGGGCTACCCACCACATCTCGGGAACTGCCTCTCCACGGCGGCGCACCAGGCCCATCGAATAACTGAGCCCACATTTGCCGGCGCCCCCACCAGCAGGTGCAACCAGGTGACGCGCATAAGCAGCGCCATCATGAGATTCCCCAACACTGGTGGCGCATCGAGATGCTCCTCCACCTGGACGAGCGCTGTGTTGTGGAGACCGGGTCGAGGCCTGGGGCTGGCGTGAACCACCCCGCCGCTCTCAGCTGGCGGGGTGGCACCGTTGCTGCGGACCGGGCCGGACGCCTGGTTGGCGTCCGGCTATCCTCGGCGCGGTGAGGTCACCGAATCGTGCGGCGCTCGCGGCCCTGGTCGCCGAGGCCACCGTCGACTGCTACAACGACAGCGAATGCGTCACGGGTTTCTACACCATGCTCGACGAGCATCTCGAGCTGCCGTTCCAGACATTTTTGTTGGGGACCGAGGTCACCGTGTCGGGCATCGACCTGGCCGACGAGCGCATCGTGGTGATCTGCGCTCGTGGCCGGTCGCGACAGCGCATCCCCATCCTCGATCTGCCGTTGCCGACGCCTCCGCCCGCCGGTGCGCAGTGGATCGAGGCATACCGCCACTGGCTGAGGTACGTGAGGGCATGAGTGTGAACACCGGCAACACCGGACCCCTGGGCGTGATTGGCGAGCACCGGATACGAGCGACCGAGCAGGAAGCCTCGCTGAACCTGCACACGGTGCTGCAGCTGTGCGCGGCGGGTGAACTGCGGTGCAGCGAGAAGACCCGCCGCCCCTCCGCGGCGACGGTCGCTGCCGTGGGCTCTCAGCTCGTGCACGGCGACTTCTACCTGCACGACCCGATCGCGTCGTTCGCGTGGCCGCTGATCATCCAGGCCGGTGGGTTCGCCAAGATCGAGGGCGGGCGCCTCCAGCTGACGCCCAAGGGCCGCACCGCCCTGCGTCGGCCGCCGGCCGAGGTCATCCGGCAACTGTGGCAGCGCTGGCTCACCCACGCGGTGATCGACGAGTTCAGCCGAATCGAGCAGATCAAGGGCCAGCGCGCACGCAATGTCCTCACCTCGGCCAAGACTCGCCGACAGACGGTCGCGCAGGGACTGGCAAGCTGCCCACCCGGAGAGTGGATCAGCGTGGATTCCCTGTTCACGACCATGCGGCGGAAAGGGATGAGCCCCACCGTCGCCCGCAGCGAGATGGCGCTGTGGAAGCTCTATCTCGTCGACTCCCAGTACGGCAGTTTGGGCTACGACGGCTACCACCGGTGGGAGATCCTCGAGGGCCGCTACACGGCCGCGGTGCTGTTCGAGTACGCCGGCACGCTGGGACTGCTCGACCTCGACTACCTCCACCCCACCGGCGCCCGATCGGACTTCCACGACAACTGGGGCGGCGACGATCTGGACGCGCTGAGCAGGTACGACGGACTGCAGTCGATCCGGCTCACCGCCATGGGCTGCTACGCCCTGGGCCTGACCGACACCTACCACCCGCCCACCGACGACGAGACCACCGCGGTGCTCAAGGTCCTGCCCAACCTCGACGTCGTCGCCACCGGAACCCTGTCCCCCGGTGATCAGCTTCTCCTGTCCGCCTACGCCGCGCACACCGCGGACCGGGTCTGGACCATCTCCGCCGCGAGTCTGCTGACGGCGATCGATACCGGCCGCAACCTCGAGGACCTCACCACCTTCCTCGCCCAGCGGACCGAGCACGAGTTGCCCGGCTCGCTGACGACGCTCATCACCGACGTCACCCGCCGAACCACCCAGCTGACCGACCACGGCCACGCCCGGGTGATCGAATGCACCGATGACGCACTGGCCGCGCTCGTCACCCGCGACCGCGCACTCCGCAGGCTGTGCCGCCCGATCGGCGACCGCCATCTCGCGGTCCCACTCGAAAACGAACTGAAATTCCGCAGGGCCCTGTTGAAACTCGGCTACGTCCTGCCGAGACAGACCACCCCCTGAGCGACGTCGTCACACACCGCCGGCTCCGCACCCCGTCCTTCCGGAGGTGGGCCGTCGCGATGGCCGAGTTCGTCTGGTACAGGCGAGCGTTGACGGTGAACGCCCCCGTCCGCCCCCGTCGATGACCATCGCATTCGACGTCACGACGGAATCCGGGTAGGTCGCCGTAGCCGCGACCATCGGCGTCGTCCGCGTCGCAGTCGCGGTGTTGTACATCGATGAGACCACAGCCTTCATCGATTTCATTTGCACAGCAGCCACGGTCGGCGTGCTCATGGCAGCCATGGCCGTTGCCTTGGCTGCGGGGACTGTCGAGGACGCGGACCGAGCCGGAGCAGCTGCCGCAGCGGACGCGATCATCACCGGAGCGGCGACCGTCGAGCCGCCGGGACGACCGGTGCAGGGAAGGGTCGCGGACGCCGTCATCACCGGTGCAGCGACAGTCGCGGTTCCGGTCGCTGTCACGACGGCCGCAGACATCGCCGCCGTTGCAGTCATCGTGGGCGGCCGCAGGTTGGCAACTACCGACACGGCGTGGTCGCCGATCGCCGCGGTCGCGGTCATCGCAACAGCCGAGTCGTGCACCCACGAAGGGGACCACCTCTCCCCGCACCCACACATTACTGAACTGCTCGGGCACGTCGACCCGAGGAGACCGTCATGGCCCCGGCATCCCGGATTCGGTGCCCCCTTGGTCGAATGCACTCGGTTGCTGCGGTCGGTTCCGATGGGCGGGCGTCACGCGTGGTTCCATGACCACCGCAGCTTCCTCGCGAAACCGAAGGCGGCGGTCCTGCAGGATCAGGCCGGACACGTCATTCCACCAGCGTGATCGGCACCCCGGGGGTGATGAACAGGTGGTGCCGGGCGCCGTCATGGGTGAGCGACATCGCCACTCCCAGGGTGTGTCCCTCGGCGAACCGTGCGAGCAGCTCGCGGGTGGCCTCGAACCTGGTCTGGCTGATGCCGTAGGTAACACCGTTGACGATGAGGCTGGGCAACCTACCTCCTTTGCTGACGGTGGATCGTTGCCGAAAGTTTCGCTGACACCGACTCCTCCCCGAGGACGGACACACCGTCGCGCCGACGGAGACATCTGGAGGCGGGGTCACCAGCGGTGGACGACACTCGGGTTCGGCTCGTCGCTGCCCCGAATCGCGACCGGAGTCGCCGGCGTGATCAGCAGGCGAACCGTCGTGTTCTGGCTGACGAAACCGACGAATCCACCATTGCCGTTGTCTTCGAAGAGGCCCCGGATGTCGTCTTCAAGGCCGTGGGCGGCGGCCGCATCGGCGAGCGGGTAACGGACCCCGTCGTAGATCGCTTCGTAACTCATGATCCTTCTCCCGCCGGTCTCGTCTCGTGGTGCCCATAGCGTACGAGCGCCGGGCCACCGGTCGGGGCCGACGCCGACACCGACGCCGACACGTTGTCCGCAACCGAGAATCGACCGGATCGCTGCACCCCAGGCGACCGCGGTCAACCCGCCCCCGCGCCACCGTCGACCTCGCCGGGAAGCGCCGGACCGACGGCGCCTCCCCCTTTAGCTTCTTTTAGCGTTGCCAGGGACCGGCACCACACGCAAGGCGAGCCGGTTACCGTCTGTCGGTATGGGGACCACCTTCCACGGGCCGAGTCCGTGGCCGCACATCACCCGCGCCATCCGCACCCGCGGCGCCCGGTACGCCGCGATCGGCTACCTCGGACATGACGCACCCGCCCTGCTCCCGCTGCGCGCCGGGGACCTGTTGGTCGTCAACGCCTCCAAGGCCGCGATCCGGGCGCACGCCACCTCCCCCGCCGCCCTCGCCTACTACCTGAACAAGGGGGTGCGGGTGCTGTCCTCGCCGACCCTGCACGCCAAGGTGATCGTCACCAACACCCGGGCGGTGATCGGGTCGGCGAACGCATCCGAGAACTCCACCCTCGCCGACGACGCGGTGGTCATCACCGACGACCCCGACATCATCGCCTCCGTGCGGAAGTTCATCGACAGCCTCGACGAGATCACCGAAGTCGATCAGGTGTTCCTCGACGACGCGATCCTCGAGTGGGAGATCGGCCGCGCCGTCCCACTGCCCGGGGTCACCGGCCGCGTCCGCACCGAGACAGATTTCCTGCCGACGCCCGTGACCCGGATGTTCGTCAAACACGCCGTCGACTACGAACCCACCCCCACCGAACAACAGGTCCTCGACCACCAGCGGGGCCGGCACCACAGCCGCGGCGGCCCGGCGGCGAAGTACCAGCTTGAATCGCTTCGCCTCGACAGGCCCAGCGGGGTGAAGCGGGGCGACGTGATCGTCTTCGTCTCCGCCGATGACGAGTGGATTTACGCGCCGGCGGTCGTGGTGTCCGACCCGATGAAGATCCCGCGGTCCGGTGGAGCGGTTCTGTACTTCCTGCGCCTGCGCACCGGCCTGTCCCCGCTCCCCCTCCCAGGCGCCGAGAAGGCGCTGACCGATCTCGGGCACCCCGGGTCACGGCTGCGGACCGACCACTACGTCCGCTCCCCTGGCCTTAGGTCCGCCGATCACCGCTCCTCGCTCGCCCCTCGCTGGGCGGCGGACCTGGTGACAACACCGAGAACAATGTTGCACAGCAGCACCAGACCCACTGCAACGCCGACCGTCGCAGCCCACGGCACGCTGAGCGGAGTTGTCAGCGTTGCGGACCCAGCTGCGACGATCGCGAGCGCCCCGTATCCGATCGCGACGCGGGTCGCCGGGCGGTGCCCCATCGGGCTGCGGTGCACCACCGCGGCCGT
The DNA here is from genome assembly GCA_004211695.1 of Rhodococcus sp. (in: high G+C Gram-positive bacteria). Classification (GTDB taxonomy): domain Bacteria; phylum Actinomycetota; class Actinomycetes; order Mycobacteriales; family Mycobacteriaceae; genus Rhodococcus_F. The sequence goes on along the minus strand of SEEV01000421.1, from coordinate 1,240 downwards.
GAGGACAGGGACGACAGCCACCAGGACGTCATCCCGAACAGATATCTGTCGGCATGCGGGACCCCGGTGATATCGGCGTAGGTCATCTCATTCCATTCTCGTGCTGTCGGCGTGGCCCCCGTAACCAGACCCCACCTCCGCGTGGCGGGTGCGCTCAGTGCAGTACGCGGGCGGCGAAGTCCAGCGATTCGGGCATCGAGGCGGTGAGGGTGTGGGCATGGTCCGTTCCGGAAAGCTGCTGGAACTCGACGTCGACACCGCCGGAGCGCATTTCGGTGAGTTGTGCCCAGGTCAGCGGGATCGGGACCTTGGTGTCGGCGAGGCTGTGCACGACCCGGATAGGTCGGTCGAACCCGTCAGTGGGGACATGCTGCATCTGGTCGAGCACACCGCGTAGATCCGGGGAGTCGAGTGGGGTGGTGAACAGCTCCGCAACGGTAACCGGGTGAGCGCTCAGATATTCGTTCAGGTCGTTGCTACAGGTTGCCTTCGCCTTTTCCATCAACCCGATTCCGGTAGGGGTCAGATATTGACGGATTCCGTGTTCCGGGCGGCCGTCGTCGAGTCCGGCGAGGGTGTAGAGCACGTAGTGGGCGATCCCGGCGACCGGCACGGAAGGGAAGTTCGGTACGGAAGGGAAGTTCGGTCCGGCCAGCGGGAAGAGCTGGTCGAGGTGGGTGGGGGCGGCGACGGCGATTGCGCCGCGGAAGTCGAGTTCGGGTGTGCGGGTGGTGGCCTGGTGGGCGGCGAAGTAGCTGGCGTGACCGCCTTGGGACAGGCCGGTGACGATCCATCGGTCGCTGAGTTGGTCGCCGTAGAGCTGGTGGGCGGCGCGGACGATGTCAACGGCGTTGGCGCCGGCTGCGGGTCCATCGGTGTACGCGTTGACTCCGTCGGTGCCGATCCCGGCGTAGTCGGTGGCCGCGACCGCATATCCGGCGGCGAGCCAGTGCTGCATGAATTCCCGTTCGACGTCACTGGATCCGGTGACCGACGGTGCACACTCGTCGTCGATTCCGACGTTGCCATGCGCGTAGGACACGACGGGCCATCCACCGGCAGGTGGTGCGCCCTGTGGCAGGAACACCGATCCGGTGGACTCACCGGCTTCGGTCGCGGTACGCAAGGTGGAATAGCGGATGACAGCGCTGGTATCCGCGGCACCGACTGGGAGAACCGCAGCGGTGACAGGCTGCTCGGCGAGCAACGCGCCCGCCGGGTGCATGTCGTCAGGCAGGGC
>SEEV01000420.1 GCA_004211695.1 Rhodococcus sp. (in: high G+C Gram-positive bacteria) | reverse complement strand
ACCGAAAAGTTCGTGCCCTACCTGGCCGAATCGTTCGAGAGCGCGGACGGGCAGAACTGGACCCTGAAGCTGCGCGAGCGCGTCACGTTCAGCGACGGAACCCCGTTCGACGCCGCGGCCGTGGCGTTCAACTGGGACCGAATCAAGAATCCGCAAACACTCTCACCCTCGGCGCGTGCCACCGACGGCATGACGTGGCGAGTGGTCGATCCCCGAACCGTCAGTGTGACCTTGGAATCACCGAACTATCAACTGCCGTGGCAGCTGGTCAAGGGCCTCGGCGCGATCGGCTCACCCACCGCCATCGAGGCCGCCGGCACCGAGGTGGGAAGTAAGCCGGTCGGCGCCGGCCCGTTCGTCCTCGCGAAGTGGACCCGCAACTCCCAGATGGAACTCACCCGCAACCCCACCTACTTCGAGGCAGGTCTGCCCTACCTCGACGGTCTGACCACCAAGGTGATCAACTCCGACGACCAACGACTGAACGCGCTGCGCAGCGGCGAAATCGACATCGACACTTCCATGTTGACCAAAGACGCCGAGACCGTCGCGGATGAGGGCGCGTTCGACGTCTACGACACTCCGCTGGTCGGCGGAAATGGAGTGATGTTCAACTTCGAAGATCCGGCCATCCAGGACCAGAGCCTCCGCCAAGCCATCCTGCACGCCATCGACGGTGCCCAGATCGTCGACGCGGTTTTCCCGGGGGGCTCCCAGGCCGACTCGTTCCTCAACTCCGACGGTTCCTCCGACGCCGCCTATCCCGAGCTGGATTTGAAGGAAGCTCAGCGCCTCTTCGACGACTACCTGAAGAGGACCGGCAAGACCGGCGAAACCATCTCTCTGATGACCTATGCAGGTTTCCCGGTGATGGAACAGACTTCTCAACTGCTCCAGGCACAGCTGCAGCAGATCAAGGGGCTTACTTTGCAGCTGGACCCACTCGACGCTCCGACGCTCCTTCAGCGGAAACGGCAGGGGGAGTATCAGATCATGGCTACCAGCAATATCTCTGCGGACCTGGACACGCTCTACGACCTCTTCCACAGCAAGGGATCGCTCAACACCATGGGCTACTCCAACCCCAAGGTCGACGAGGCCCTCCAGATCACCCGCACCTCCGAAAACCCCGACGAAGTCACCAAGGCCTACCAGGTCGTCAACGACGAACTCTCGAAGGACGCCCCCTTCCGGATCTGGCAGCACAACTCGGGATACCTCTTCGCAGACGACAGGGTCCAGGGTATTTCGATCGTTCCGACCGGCGCGGGTCCCGCCTGGGACTGGGAACAGGCCTGGCTCGACGACTGACGACAGAAGCGGGAACCTCGAGCGTCACGCTGAGCCGGCTGATGTATAGGTCGAAGAAGCTAAGCACGGGAGTTCGGATGAAATCTCGTCGGGTGATGGTGGCGATCGCGTCGGGTGATGGTGGCGATCGCGTCGGTCCTGGTGACGGGGTGAGCTTGGCGGGTTGTTCGGGTTCCTCGGGAGATTCCGACGAGCCTGTAGGCGAACCGAAGAGCGGCGGCACCTTGTCGTGGGCAGTGCCCGGAGAGACTGCGTCGATGGACCCGGCCATCTGCGGTTCGGCGGCGTACACGCGCTGTTCGCCGGTTTTCGGGACCCTGCTGCGCTACGACACCGAGACCGAAAAGTTCGTGCCCTACCTGGCCGAGTCGTTCGAGAGCGCGGACGGGCAGAACTGGACCCTGAAGCTGCGCGAGGGCGTCACGTTCAGCGACGGAACCCCGGACCCTGATGACCTACGCAGGCTTTCCGGTGATGGAACAGACTTCTCAACTACTCCAGGCCCAACTGGAGCAGATCGACGGACTGACCGTCAAGCTAGACCCGTCGACAATACGACGCTTCTCGAGCGGAAGAGGCTGCGCGAGTTCCACATTGTGATTGCCACCAATCTGTCCGAGGACCTGGACACGCTGTACGACCTCTTCCACAGCAAGGGAGCGCTCAACGCCATGGGCTACTCCAACCCCGAGGTCGACGAGGCGCTCGAGACCACCCGCACATCCGAAAACCCCGACGAGGTCACCAGGGCCTACCAGGTCGTCAACGGCGAAATCTCGAAGGACGCACCCTTCAGACTCTGGCAAAGCATCTCGGGTCACCTCTACGTGGAAAGAAAGGTTGAGGGAATCGCCGCGACCGGAACCGCTGTGCCGCCTTCAATTGGGAGCAGGCGTGGATCAACTGATCAGCGACGGCGAAGAGAATCTTCAATAGCCGACGACCGAAATGCCTGCCATTGGTTCGCCGGATCACCCAATCGGTGCTTCGAGTCCGGCGGTGAGAAACCTCACCAGGTCTTCCAGAAGCACGTCGATCGGCAACGAAAGTTGCGCAGCCGAAGAACTGACGGCCTGGTAGCGAGCCAGAGTGTGGACCGTGCTGGTCAGCGTGATCATCCAGCGCTCTTCGAAGACTTCCTCGGGGAGCGTGGACAGGAGCCGGGCGAGGTGGCTCCGAAGGGTGCTGACCGTAGCCGATGGGATCACACCTGCGGAATCCAAACCGGAATTACCGCCGTCCAGACCTGCATAGCCGCCGTGCTCGAGGATATAGCGGGACATGAAGGCAAGGTAGTGGTTTCCCTCGTCCAAATGGCTCGCCAGAGGGAAGGCGAACACTCTCACCAGTTCGGAAACCTGAGGCTGCCCGCGCTTCACGAGGTCCGCGAACATAGCGACACGGCGGTCTTCGCCGACCGTAGCTCGGAAGGCAACGATCTCACGGACAAGGCTGCCCCTGTCGCCGAAGTGATACTGCACGACAGCGTGATTCTTTTGCCCGGCGGCAACGCCGATATCTCGAAGCGGGACAGCTGCAATTCCGCGCTCTGCAAACAACTGTTCGGCTATGGTGAGAAGGAGTTGGCGGGTCGCATCGCCCCGCGAGTTGGCTCGCTCCTTGTTGACCGGCCTTCTGCTCGAAGTTTCGGTCGTGGGCGACTTGTCGGATCGTGTGTCAGGCATGTGTTCGCCAGGGTCTACGCCGGCACGGCGTCCGTTCCCTGCCCCCTCTCGTCCGTGTTGGTGGGTGCGGTGACACAAATCCGGTTCGCACGTCGACCCGCACGCCTAATCGACGAATTGTGGGACCGGACCATTCGCAGTCAGCTGTGATCACTCGTCGGTCCGCGTGTCTGATGGTTCGGAGCACTTCTGGAGGTGATCGACGGCGAATCGTTTCGCAGTCTGGCGCAGTGCCGACAACGGCACGACCTCGTCGACGAGCCCCAGAGTGAGCGCATCGGCGGCGGACACCATGTCCGATCCAGCGCGGGTAGGGTTTCCACGCATCGTCATTGCATCACTCGCGAAACTGCGATAGGCATCGACCTGGAGCGCGGTGTGCTCGGCAGCCACCACCGCATCGGCCTCACTCAGAAAAACCCGGGCCTCTCGGCACGCGATTCCATTCATGGCGACGACCAGATACTGGTGTACGCCGAATTCCCTCGGTCCGATCTGCGGTATCGACAGAGTGTCTGGGGCAACGAGCTTGGAGTCCAATCCAACCGTGAAAGCCTCAGGCCCTGTTCCGGTGAGTACCACTCCCTTCACAGTGGTGTTCGTGCTCAACGACGACCAGATCGCACGCAACTCGGAAATCATCGATAGGTCAATCGAATTAGCTGCCATCGGCCGGTTGAGCTCGACCCACGCCAGTTCGTCTTCTTCGGTGTACAGGACGCTCGAGACTTTCGGGTACTGTTCGACGTGTATGAGCCGCGGACCTGAGCCGTTCATTGTCATCTACCCCATCGTGTGCCGTATGTGCAGGAACGGGTTCGTGAGCGCCCAGGTAGCGGCCGAGCGTGCCCGAATCCGTGGGTGGTGTCGAGATCGAGTGCCGGCACCCTCCCGCCACTCGCCCGTTCTGTCGCCGCCTATTCGGTTGGTTCTTCGCCGATGAGGGTGCCGCGGATCATTCCGCGTTCGGAGCCGCCTTCGTAGGGTCGACGCGGTGGACATGTCTGGGTTGTCCCAGATCACGGTGTCTCCGATGGACCATTCGTAGCGGTAGACGTGGTCGGGGGCGGTGGCTCGATCGACCAGTCGAAGTACCCACGTGGTGGCGCCTCGTTGGAAACTGATCTGACTATCACCTGTTCGCGTCGTTACCCGACGAATGAAGTAATCAGTTGAGCCACGCCCGCTCCCAATCGAAGGCAGCACCTGCCGCCGTGCCGGCGGCGGTGAGGCCCTGAACCTCGTTGTCTGCGAGAAGGTATCCCGACGCGTGCTGCCAGAGTCGGAAGGGTGCGTCCTTCGAGATTTCGCCGTTGACGACCTGGTATGCCCTGGTGACCTCGTCTGGGTTTTCGGATGTGCGGGTGGTCTCGAGCGCCTCGTCGACCTCGGGGTTGGAGTAGCCCATGGCGTTGAGCGCTCCCTTGCTGTGGAAGAGGTCGTACAGCGTGTCCATGTCCGCAGACAGCGAGCTGGCCAAGAGGATTTGGAACTCACCCTGCCGCTTCAGCTTGAGGATGGTCGGAGCGTCGACGGGCGCCAGCTCGACCGTCAGTCCGTCGATCTGCTGCAGCTGTTCCTGAAGCACCTGGGCCGGCTGCTCCATGGCCGGGAAACCTGCATAGGTCATGACGGTGATGGTTTCGCCGGTCTTTCCGGTCCTCGTCAGATAGTCGTCGAAGAGGCGTTGGGCTTCGGAGAGATCCAGCGTCGGGTAGGTGCCGAGCGCATCGTCGCGTGCGGAGTTGCCGGAGCCGAGGAACGCGTCGACCGGTTCTTCGCCCGGGGCTACGACGTTGTTGATCTGGGCACCGTCGATGGCGTGCTGCACCGCCTGCCGGAGACCGGCGTCCCGGAGAACCGGATCCTCGAAGTTGAACATCACCCCGGTACCGCCGACCAAAGGGGTGTCGTAGACATCGTGAAGACCCTCATCCGCGACGGTCTCGGCGTCTTTGGTCAACAGAGACGAGTCGATGTCGATTTCGCCGCTGCGCAGCGCGTTCAGTCGTTGGTCGTCGGAGTTGATCACCTTGGTGGTCAGACCGTCGAGGTAAGGCAGACCTGCCTCGAAGTAGGTGGGGTTGCGGGTGAGTTCCATCTGGGAGTTGCGGGTCCACTTCGCGAGGACGAACGGGCCGGCGCCGACCGGCTTACTCCCCACCTCGGCACCGGCGGCCTCGATGGCGGTGGGTGAGCCGATCGCGCCGAGGCCCTTGACCAGCCGCCACGGCAGTTGATAGTTCGGTGATTCCAAGGTCACACCGACGGTTCGGGGATCGACCACTCGCCACGTCATGCCGTCGGTGGCACGCGCCGAGGGTGAGAGTGTTTGCGGATTCTTGATTCGGTCCCAGTTGAACGCCACCGCCGCGGCGTCGAACGGGGTTCCGTCGCTGAACGTGACGCGCTCGCGCAGCTTCAGGGTCCAGTTCTGCCCGTCCGCGCTCTCGAACGATTCGGCCAGGTAGGGCACGAACTTTTCGGT
>SEEV01000419.1 GCA_004211695.1 Rhodococcus sp. (in: high G+C Gram-positive bacteria) | reverse complement strand
CCACGGCCCTTCGGCGCGATGCGGCCCCCGCCGATCGGCTCTGGCTCGTGGCTCGGTCCCGCCCCACCGTCCGGGGTGCGGGACTACCAGCTGTAAGAGCGATTACCGTAGCAAAGGATTTGGGGACTTGTCGGCCCGAGCCTCAGAACGCGCGGGCGTATTGAGCCGGAATCTCCGGCGTCACCTGGGCATTCAATACTCGTGCGGCTTTTCGCGGCCAGTACGGGTCGCGCAGGAGTTCACGCCCGAGGAACACGGCGACGGCTTCTCCCGACTCCACGATCCGCTCGGCCTGCTCCGGTTCGGTGATGAGCCCGACCGCGGCCGCCGGGACCGTGGTCTCGTTCTGGATGCGACGGGCGAACGGAACCTGGTATCCGGGTTCCACGGGGATCCGTGCGGACGCGACGCCGCCGCTGGAGACGTCGACGAGGTCGACACCGAGGTCGGCGAGCGCCTGCACGAGGGTGACGGTCTGGTCCGGCGTCCAGCTGCCGGCGTCGAGACCGGGTTCCTCGGACAACCAGTCGGTGGCCGACACTCGGACGAAGACGGGCAACTCGGCCGGCCACGCACCGCGCACCGCCTCGACGACCTCGAGCAGGAGCCGGATGCGGCCCGCGAAGCTGCCGCCGTACTCGTCGGTGCGGTGATTGCTCAGCGGTGAGAGGAACTGGTGGAGCAGATAGCCGTGTGCCGCATGGATTTCCACCACCTTGAAGCCGGCCCGCGACGCCCGCTCGGCAGCGGCGGCGAAATCCGCGACCACCTTCCGGATGTCTTCGGCCGTCGCCGCTGCGGGCGGGGTGTGATCGCCGAATCCGATCGCGCTCGGGGCCACCGTCTGCCAGGACAGCCGGTCGTCACCGGCGAGGCTCCCGCCCCCGCGCCACGGGACGTGCGCGGACCCCTTCCGTCCGGCATGACCGAGCTGGATGCCCGGCACCGCGCCGAAGTACTCGATCTGCGCGTTGATCTCCGCGAAGGCCTGGGTTTGGGTGTCGTTCCAGATGCCGAGGTCGGCCGGGCTGATGCGGCCCTCCGGGCTGACGGCCGTCGCCTCGGTGAGGATCAGTCCGGCACCGCCGATGGCGCGGGTCACCAGGTGCGTCCGGTGCCAGTCGCCCGGCACTCCGACGTCCGGGCCCGTCACGTCGGCCGAATACTGGCACATCGGCGCCATCCACACCCGGTTGGGGACGGTGACTCCACGGAAGGTGATGGGCTCGAACAACACGCTCACTACAGCACTCCTGCCTCTGATGGTCTCGACCAGTCGCAACCTGCGCGGGGGACCAAATCATTCCCGGTCGTTCCCGCTCCGCGGTGTACAGGCCCCGGTATATAGGCTGTCTTCATGACTGCAGTGACTTCCACCTCGTCGGCCGGCGCCACGGTGGATACCCGTGAAGCCGTCCACGCAGCGGCCCGTCGCGCCCGCGCCGCGTCGCGGATCCTCGCGCTGCTCACCACCGCGCAGAAGGATGCGGCGCTCCACGCGGCGGCCGACGCCGTCCTCGCCGCGTCGGCCGACATCCTCGCCGCCAACGCCGCCGACATCGAGGCGGCCCGGGCGTCGGGCACCGAGGACTCCCTCCTCGACCGGCTGCGGCTGACACCGGAACGGATCGAGGGAATCGCATCCGGTCTGCGGCAGGTGGCCGGTCTGCCCGACCCGGTCGGTGAAGTGGTGCGCGGCTCGACGCTTCCCAACGGTCTCGAACTCCGTCAGCTGCGCGTTCCTCTCGGCGTCGTGGGCATGGTGTACGAGGCCCGGCCCAACGTCACCGTCGACGCGTTCGGGCTCGCACTCAAGTCGGGCAACGCCGCCCTGCTGCGCGGGTCCTCGTCCGCGGCGAAGTCGAACGCCGCCCTGGTCGCGGCGCTGCGGACGTCGCTGGCGGCGCAGGACCTGCCGGAGGACGCGGTGCAGTTGCTGCCGAGCGAGGATCGCTCCAGCGTGACGCACCTGATTCAGGCCCGCGGGCTGGTGGACGTCGTCATTCCCCGCGGCGGCGCCGGCCTGATCAGCGCCGTCGTCCGCGACGCGACCGTCCCGACCATCGAGACGGGTGTCGGGAACTGCCACGTGTACGTGCACGCCGCGGCCGACCTCGAGATGGCCGAGCGGATCCTGCTCAATTCCAAGACCCGACGGCCGAGCGTCTGCAACACCGCCGAGACGGTGCTGATCGACGCCGCGGTCGCCGAGACGGCCGTCCCGAAGCTGCTGCAGGCCCTCCAGACGCACAGTGTGACGGTCCACGGAGATCTGCCCGGGCTGGTGCCCGCGACCGAGTCGGACTGGTCGGAGGAGTACCTCACCCTGGATGTGGCGCTCAAGGTGGTCGACGACCTGAATGCCGCGGTCGAGCACATCGACAAGTACGGAACCGGCCACACCGAGGCCATCGTGACGTCGGACCTCGCGGCCGCGCGCGAGTTCACCGCCCGGGTCGACGCGGCCGCCGTCATGGTCAACGCCTCCACCGCCTTCACGGACGGTGAGCAGTTCGGATTCGGCGCCGAGATCGGGATCTCCACGCAGAAACTGCACGCGCGCGGTCCGATGGGTCTTCCCGAACTGACCTCCACCAAGTGGATCGTGTGGGGAGACGGGCACACCCGCCCGGTCTAGACCCCGTCGTCCAAGCCCCTCTGCCCGTACACCCTCTCTGCCCGTACACCCTCTCTGCCCGTACACCCTCTCTGCCCGCACACCCTTCTGAAAGGAGCGAGCGTGGATCGCGCACTGCCCACCACGACGCCGTTCTTCGCGAGCGTCGACGACGTCATCGCTCGGCTCGCCGAAACCGGGTACCTGTCCGACAAGGGCACCGCGACCGCGGTGTTCCTCGCCGACCGGCTCGGAAAACCCCTGCTCATCGAGGGTCCCGCCGGAGTCGGCAAGACCGAGCTCGCCCGCGCCGTTGCCGAGACCACCGGTGCCGAACTGGTGCGGCTGCAGTGCTACGAGGGCGTCGACGAGGCCCGCGCACTGTACGAGTGGAACCACGCGAAGCAGATCCTGCGCATCCAGGCGGGCAGCGACCACAGCTGGGACGCGACCAAGGCGGACGTCTTCTCCGAGGAGTTCCTGCTGTCGCGGCCCCTGCTGACCGCCATCCGGCGCGAAGACCCGACGGTGCTGCTCATCGACGAGACCGACAAGGCCGACGTCGAGATCGAGGGCCTGCTCCTCGAGGTGCTCAGCGATTTCGCGGTCACCGTCCCCGAACTCGGCACCATCACGGCCACGCGCAAGCCGTTCGTCGTCCTCACCTCGAACGCCACCCGCGAACTGTCGGAGGCCCTCAAGCGCCGCTGCCTCTTCCTGCATCTCGACTTTCCCGACGCGGAGCTCGAGCGGCGGATCCTCGCGAGCCGCGTGCCCGAACTTCCCGAGGCGGTGGCCGAGCAGCTGGTGAAGACGATCCGCGTGCTGCGAGGCATGCAGTTGAAGAAGCTGCCGTCGGTGGCCGAGACCATCGACTGGGGCCGCACGCTCCTGGCGCTCGGGCTCGACACCCTCGACGACGACGCCGTGCGCGCGACGATGGGTGTCGTCCTCAAACACCAATCCGACCAGCTGCGGGCTGCTGCCGAGCTGCGACTGAACTGAAGGACTCCCCATGGCTGCTGGTGGTCCACTCGCGTCCCGGTCGAAGCCGGGCGGTCCCGCGGCGCCGCACGGCCTGCCGGGGCATCTCGTCGACTTCGTCGAGGCGTTGCGGCGACGCGGCATCATGGTCGGACCGTCCGAGACGGTCGACGCCGGACAGGTCATGGCCGTCCTCGATCTGCTCGACCGGGAATCGCTGCGCGAGGGTCTCGCGTGCGCGCTGCTGCGGCGTCCCACCCACCGGCCCACGTTCGACGCGTTGTTCGAACTCTGGTTCCCGGCGGCGGTCGGAAACCGATCGGACGGGGCGATCGACACGAGCCTGCCGCGGAACGCGAAAGGTGATATCGACTACGAGGCGCTGCGCGAGCTGATCGTCGAACTGCTCACCGACGGGTCGCCGGAGGCGATCGAACTCACCGAGCTCCTCACCGCGCAGATGGTCGAGGAACTCGGGCAGTACCAGTCGGCGAACGGTCCGTCGTTCTCGGCGTACCAGGCGCTGCGCGACGTGGCACCGGAAACCCTGCTGAAGAAGATCCTCGACGGACTGCTCGGCAATCAGCAGGACGGCGAAGCGCGAACCACGGAAAGCTACGAATCCGAGGTGGCCAAGCGCACCGCCGCCCAGCGGATCGCCGATTTCCGCAAGATGATCGAGAAGGAGACGCGGCGACGGTCCGCCGAGAACCTCGGCAAGGAACGGGTGGCGTCGTACGGTGTGCCGCGGCTGGCAGAGGAAGTCGACTTCCTGCGCGCGTCCGACGCCGAACTGACCGCGCTGAAACGCAACGTCACCCCGCTCGCCCGGCTGCTCGCGAGCCGCCTGGCCGTGCGGCGCAGCCGCAACCGGGCCGGGTCGATCGACCTGCGCCGCACCCTGCGCAAGTCGATGTCCACCGGAGGAGTGCCCATCGATCTCGTCCAGCGCAAGCCCCGTCGGGCGCGGCCCGAGCTCGTCGTGATGTGCGACGTGTCGGGTTCGGTGGCCGGATTCAGCCACTTCACCCTGCTGCTCGTCCATGCGCTGCGGGAACAGTTCTCGCGGGTGCGGGTGTTCGCGTTCATCGACACCACCGACGAGGTCACCCGGTTCTTCGACGCGGGCGCCGACCTCGGCAGCGCCATGTCGCGGATGATCCGGGAAGCCGACCTGGTCGGCTACGACGGTCACTCCGACTACGGCAACGCGTTCGGGGTGTTCGCCGAGCGGTTCACCCAGAGCATCACCTCGCGTTCGTCGCTGCTGGTGCTCGGCGACGGTCGCAACAACTACCGGGACCCGAACCTCGAGGCCCTCGCCCGACTCGTGTCGGTGGCGAAACATGCGCACTGGCTCAACCCGGAGCCCCGCGGCCAGTGGGGATCGGGGGACTCGGCGGCCAAGGTGTACAACGAGGTCATCAGCATGCACGAATGCCGATCCGCGCAGCAGCTGGCGTCGGTGGTCGCCGGATTGCTGCCGGTGTGAGCACGTAAGCTCGACACTCGTGGAACAGGGAGCAGCGGGCGCACGTCGGCGCCGCTTGGGAGTCATGGGCGGCACCTTCGACCCCATTCATCACGGTCACCTGGTGGCGGCCAGCGAGGTGGCAGACCGATTCAGCCTCGACGAGGTCGTCTTCGTGCCCACCGGCAGGCCGTGGCAGAAGCAGGGCAAGGGCGTCAGCCCCGCCGAGGACCGGTACCTGATGACGGTCATCGCCACCGCGTCGAATCCGCGATTCTCGGTCAGCCGGGTGGACGTCGACCGCGAGAAGGTCACCTACACCGTCGACACTCTGCGTGATCTGCGCAGCTACCACCCGGACGCCGAGCTGTACTTCATTACCGGTGCGGACGCCCTGGCGAGTATCCTGTCCTGGCAGGACTG
>SEEV01000984.1 GCA_004211695.1 Rhodococcus sp. (in: high G+C Gram-positive bacteria) | reverse complement strand
CCGTCCTCGTTGCGGACCGGCGTGATGTCGCGGATCTCGGCGAGCGCGATGAGGCGTTCGTCGGTGGGGTTGTCGCGCGAGACCAGGTTGAACAGGAACGTGTCGGCGACCGCGGGGAGGCGGGTGCCGTCGAAGTTCTTCAGGCGCCACAGGTCGAGTCGCTGGCCGGTGAGCGGGTGCATGTCCCGGATCAGCGTCTCTTCCGCCAGGACACCCGCGTCCGGGCGGAACGTGAACTTGCGGACGTCGACGTCGGTTCCGCCGAAGACGGACACCGTGACGCGGCGGCAGGTGGCGGCCAGCGGCAGCGACGCGAGTGCCTTCCGCAGGTCGTCGGACATGGTGTCCGGGTCTGCGGGCGGAGCCGTCCACGACAGGTACAGGTCGAGGACGAGGTTCTCCGGGTTCACCGCGGCGACGGCGCTGATCTCGTCGAGTGCACCGGGCAGCTCGGCGTGGTCGGCGACGGCCGAGACGAGGTTCAGGCGCTCTCCACGCAGGTCGAAGTTGCCGGTGACGAACCGTCGTCCGTCGCGATCGAAGGACGTGACGTCCTCGAGCGTGCGGATGTCGTAGTAGCGGCGGGTGACGACCTCGAGCAGCGGCCCGACGGTGTTGCTCTTGCGGGCGATCCGCTGTCCGAGGAGTTCGGTCAGCGACTGCGGGGTGGCGACCAGAGCCTCGAGACGTTCCTGGAAGTCGGCGGCGTCGGGACGCTCGGCGAGGTATTCGAGGCTGCCGCGCACTCCGTCGTAGACCTGCTCGCGGGCCTTGCGGATCTGCGGCTCGTCGAAGAAGCGGAACCGCACGTTGCGGGCGACGTTGCCGATCACCGGGTACCGGACCTGGGTGGCGATGATCAGCCGGTCCAGCACCTCGCCGAGTCCGCTGGGTGCGCGGCCGGGAGCGTTGCCGTCGTTCAGCCACCGATCGAGCAGGGCGGCGATGACGGGAACCTGGTTGTCCATGCGCTGCTGCGCGAGGAACAGGCGGTAGACCGCCTCTTCCAGTTCGGCGGTGCGCTCGAGGTCGGTGACGTCGTAGTGACGCAGCGCCCGCGACAGCCGGGTCGTGAACGACTCGGGCAGGCCTTCGAGCTCGACGTCGAGGGTGTGGAGGTAGGTGTGGAA
>SEEV01000983.1 GCA_004211695.1 Rhodococcus sp. (in: high G+C Gram-positive bacteria) | reverse complement strand
TACCCGAGTTCGGTCAGCCGTCGACAGGCACCCTGTAGGTGTGCGCCGTCGTCATAGCGGCAGACGAAACCATGCTTCAGAAGGCTCCAGTCGAAACGTAGCCGCTGACCAATGAACGATTGACCGTCGGTGGGATCGAAAACAAGCCTGCGCACCATTATCGGAGCGTAGCTGCCGCGAGGCGTGCGGTCGCGGTTTCAAGAGCCTCTTCACGACCTACACCGATGTGCTCCGATTGGGGTCGAGGCGGGTCAGCAGCGAACTTGCCTCCTGCGACGCATCGCCGCCTTCGGCGAGATGTGCCTGTCCTGCAGGCAATTCGCGGCCGTGGTGGGCCATCGCCTGCGCGTAGAGACGCCCGGCGCGGTACGACGAGCGGACGAGGGGTCCGGCCATGACGCCGGCGAAGCCGATCTGCTCGGCGGTCGTGGAGTGCTCGACGAACTCCTCCGGCTTGACCCACCGTTCGACGGGGTGGTGCCGGGGGGAGGGGCGCAGGTACTGGGTGATGGTGATGATGTCGCAGCCCGCGTCGTGCAGGTCGTGCAGCGCCTGGGTGACCTCGTCGGGGGTTTCGCCCATGCCGAGGATGAGGTTGGACTTGGTGACGAGGTTGTCCTCGCGGGCGGCGGTGATCACGTCGAGGCTGCGCTGGTAACGGAACGCGGGTCGGATCCGCTTGAAGATGCGCGGGACGGTTTCGACGTTGTGCGCGAGCACCTCGGGGCGGGTGGCGAACACCTCGGCGAGCTGGTCGGGTTTGGCGTTGAAGTCGGGGATGAGCAGTTCGACGCCGGTGCCGGGGTTGAGCTGGTGGATCAGGCGCACGGTTTCGGCGTACAGCCAGGCGCCGCCGTCGGGGAGGTCGTCGCGGGCGACGCCGGTGATGGTGGAGTAGCGCAGTCCCATCGCCTGGACGGACTCGGCGACGCGGCGCGGTTCGTCGCGGTCGAGGTCGTCGGGTTTGCCGGTGTCGATCTGGCAGAAGTCGCAGCGGCGGGTGCATTGTTCACCGCCGATGAGGAACGTCGCCTCGCGGTCTTCCCAGCATTCGTAGATGTTGGGGCAGCCGGCTTCTTCGCAGACGGTGTGCAAACCCTCGCGCTTGACGAGGCCCTTGAGCTCGGAGTA
>SEEV01000982.1 GCA_004211695.1 Rhodococcus sp. (in: high G+C Gram-positive bacteria) | reverse complement strand
CGCCTCCGAGGGCTTGGCCATGTGGGTCATCGGAATCATCGCTGTCGTCGGTGCAGCACTGTGGATCGGAGCAAGGTCATGAGCGACGCTGGCCAGCCGGGCGGCGCCACGCCAAAGAAATACACGGACGCAGAACTCGAGAACCTGAGCCGCGACGAACTGGTCGAACTCGGTACCAACCTCGACCACGTCGACGTCGCGTTCCGCCGCAACCGCTGGGCGGTTCCGGGAACGAAGGCCGAGAAGCGCGCCGAGCGGTCGGTCGCGTTCTGGTTCGCCCTGTCCGGCGTCTCCGCCATCGCGTTCATCGCGATCTACCTCTTCTGGCCCTGGGAGTACGCCGGCGCCGGCGAGGAGCACTACTCGGCCTACAGCCTGTACACGCCGCTGATCGGCCTCACCATGGGTCTGGCCATCCTCGGCCTCGGTGTCGGAGCGGTGCAGTTCACCAAGAAGTTCATCCCCGAAGAGGTGTCCATCCAGGACCGCCACGACGGTGGATCGGCCGAGGTCGATCGCAAGACGATCGTTGCGGAACTCGGCGACTCGTTCGACACGTCGACGCTCGGGCGCCGCAAGCTCCTCAAGCGCACCCTCATCTTCGGTGGTGGCGCGCTCGGCATCATGTCCGTCATGCCCCTCGGCGGCCTGATCAAGAACCCGTGGGCCAAGCGCGACGACTCCCCGCTGTGGGTGTCCGGATGGACCCCCCGCTACGAGGGCGAGACCATCTACCTGCGCCGCGACACCGGACGCCCCGAGGACGTCGTCCTCGTCCGCCCGGAAGATCTCGACGCCGGTGCCATGGAAACCGTGTTCCCCTTCCGCGAGTCCGATCGCGGCGATCACGACGCGCTGCTCGAGGCACTGCGCGGCATCCGTAACGCGACCATGCTCATCCGCCTCCGCACGGAGGACACCGCCAAGGTCACCAAGCGTCAGGGCCAGGAGAGCTTCAACTACGGCGACTACTTCGCCTTCTCGAAGATCTGCACCCACCTCGGCTGCCCCACGTCCCTGTACGAACAGCAGACCAACCGAATCCTCTGCCCGTGCCACCAGTCGCAGTTCGATGCGCTGACCTACGGAAAGCCGATTTTCGGTCCGGCCGCTCGTGCACTTCCGCAGTTGCC
>SEEV01000418.1 GCA_004211695.1 Rhodococcus sp. (in: high G+C Gram-positive bacteria) | reverse complement strand
ACCGAACCCACAGGCATCAAACTCGACACCGCAACCGACATAAGAGAATTCGCGGCCAGAGCAAGCCGACACGCCGCAATCTAGCCAGTATTGCGTGTTATTTATCTGCACGCCCTTAGGCTTTTGACTGCGCGCTGCTGCGCGCCGCATTGGCCTGCTCCCCCGCCTTCGGGTCCGTCTCCGCTTGCTTCTTCGACACACCGTCGGCGATCCGGTCGCCGAGGGTCTTGTCGACGTTGCGCCAGTATTCGAATGCCTTCGCGAGGATGGGTTCGCTGACGCCGTTCAGCAGATGCCCGACGATGTTGTCCACCAGGCGGTCCCGGGCGGCGTCGTCGAGTACTTCACGGACCATCGTCCCGGCCTGACCCCAGTCGTCGTCGTCCTTGTGGAGCGCGTAGGGCGAGCGCACCATGTCGCCGGCGCTGTACCAGGTTGCGGTCTCCCCGACCGTCGACGGGTCGGCGTGCGGACCGCCTTTGGAATTGGGCACGTAGACCGGGTCACCCGGGTTGTGGTGCCGCATGTTGCCGTCCTTCGAATACGAGCGGACGGGGACGTGCGGCCGGTTGACGGGGAGCTCCTTGTAGTTGGCGCCGATCCGGTAGCGATGGGCGTCCGGGTAGGAGAACAGCCGGCCGACGAGCATCTTGTCGGGGCTCGGGCCGATGCCGGGTACGAGATTGCTGGGCTCGAACGCGGCCTGCTCGATCTCACAGTGGTAGTCGGTGGGGTTGCGGTCGAGGGTCATCTTGCCGACGGGGATCAGCGGGTAGTCGCTGTGCGACCACACCTTGGTGAGGTCGAACGGGTTGAATCGGTAGTCGTCGGCGTCCGCGAACGGCATGATCTGCATGTTCAAGGTCCAGCTCGGGTACTCGCCGGCTTCGACGTGCTCCCACAGATCACGGGTGTGGTAATCGGTGTCCATGGACGCCATCTGGTCGCCCTCGTGCTGCGTGAAGAACTCGATGCCCTGGTCGGTCTTGAAGTGGTACTTCACCCAGAACTTGTCGCCCTCGGCGTTCACCCACATGTAGGTGTGGCTCGAGTACCCGTTCATGTGCCGCCAGGTGCGCGGTATGCCCCGGTCGCCCATGAGCCACGTGACCTGGTGCGCCGACTCCGGCGACAGCGTCCAGAAGTCCCACTGCATGTCGTGGTCGCGAAGGTTGTTGTCGGCGCGCCGCTTCTGCGAGCGGATGAAGTCCTGGAACTTCATCGGGTCGCGCACGAAGAAGACGGGGGTGTTGTTTCCCACCATGTCGTAGTTGCCCTGGTCGGTGTAGAACTTGATCGCGAATCCACGCGGGTCGCGCCACGTGTCCGGGCTGCCGCGCTCGCCGGCGACGGACGAGAATCTGATCAGGAGATCGGTCTTCTTACCGGGTTGGAAGAGGTCGGCTTTCGTGTAGGCAGATACGTCCTCGGTAACTTCGAACCGTCCGAACGCCCCGCCCCCCTTTGCGTGCGGTTGGCGTTCCGCAACGCGTTCGCGGTTGAACTGGGCCATCTTCTCGATCAGATAGTGGTCCTGGAGGAGGATGGGCCCGTCCGTCCCGATCGTGAGGGAGTGTTCGTCACTCGTGACCGGGATGCCGGCGTCGTCGGTCGTGAAGTTCTGATCTGTCATCGCGATGCTCCTTCAGCAGACTGCTGGTCGCTACCGCGTACCCTCGCCCTACGGCCGTGAAACCGTTCCGAAAGCCGCCTTGGCACTGACCTTCCACAAGTAGACGCCCGCGGGAATCAGCGCGCCGAACAGGAGCAGGAGCGTCGACACGGACGCGAGTATCAGCACGTCGCCGCCGGGGCCCCCGAACATGCAGAGCAGGAACCCGACTCCCCACCCTGCGAGCGGGAGCACCCCCGAGCCCACCCGGCCCGTTGTCGACCGGGCAGCGATCACCAGTGCCAGATTGACGACCGCGGCGGCGAGGATGCTGATCGGGAACGGCGTGGACCCGATGTAGGTGGGCAGGAAGAGCACCGACAGGACGGCGCACAGGAAACCGTCGAACACCAGCAGCGCGAGGGTGACCCTCCCCAAAGCATCGAGGTGCCCGGGTTTCGCTGCGGTGCCGACGGTCATGTGTCAATAGTGGATCACGCGACGGGCGGATAGCCCAGCAGGGTCAGCAAGTGGCTCTGCATGTCGGCGAATCCGTACAGCACGCCGTAGTACAGGTCGTGCTGGGCCGGCCACGACGGCCGGAGTGAGTCGACGAACGCGACGATGGCGTTCTGAACATCCCAGTTGTACATCTAGCGCCTCTCCTGACGGGCGTCACACGGACTCGGCCGACGACCGCTGCGTGACGTGCGCCACAGTGTAATACGTAACGCCGGTCACAGGTAAATGCGGTCAGCGACCGACACCACCGAAGAGGTCGCTCTCCCGGCCGTCCGGGCCCTTTTCGCCCAGGGTGCCGCGCACCAGCACGAAGTGTTCCTCGGTCAGAATCGGCTGCGCGACGTCGTTCGAGAGCGCGTACTCGGTGCCGCTCGGTGCCACCGTCACCTGGGTGGCGTGCGCCGCGAGCGCCTCCCTCTTGGCGTCGAACACTCCCCGCACGTCGATCACCGTCGTCACGTCGGCGTCCGGGACGCTCGGCAGTTCACCGGGCTCCGGCAACCGCCAGGCGTCGGGGACGTCGCCGATGCGGCAGAGCCCCGACTCGAGCGCACTCGCCTCGGTCACCGTCCAGTACAGCTTCGCGACCTCCCACGGTTCGCCGCACTCGGGGTATCGCGCCGAACCCGCCGCCTCGACGGCCGCGGTGGTGATCGTGTGCGCCTGGATGTGGTCGGGGTGCCCGTATCCGCCGTCGGTGTCGTAGGTGACCACGACGTGCGGTCGCAACTCCCGGATGACGGCGACCATCGCGGCGATCACGGACTCGCGGTCGGCGTTGACGAACGCGCGCGGGTTCGCCGCCGACGCCGTGCCTGCCATCCCGGAATCACGGAAGTGTCCCGCCCCCAGGAGGAACCGTGGCCGCCCGGCGCCCAGCCGGGACAGCGCGGACGTCAGTTCGCCGATCCGGAATCCGCCGAGCTGATCGGCGGCGCCCGCGACCAGCTGCGCCCACTCGTCGCCGATCACCTCGCCTTCCTCGCCGAGCGTGCACGTGAGGACATGAACCTCGGCGCCCTCGGCGGCGTAACGCGCGATGGTGCCGCCCGTGGTGAGGGTCTCGTCGTCGGGATGGGCATGGACCAGTAGAAGTCGCCGCTCACTCATTCCTTGATCCTGCTCCAGTCCGCTGCGTCGCTGAATATTCCGACCGGCACGGCACCCGACAGCGACACTCCCTCGACGCCCGGTCCCGCCGCGACCAGCGTGCGGTCCTGCATGATCGGCAGCACCGCCGCGAGATCCCAGAGTCTGCGGTCGGCGTCGGCGAGGGCCTGCGGTACGTCCCCCGTTCCCCGCAGCGCGGCGTCGATGGCCGGTTGCAGGGTGGGGTCGCAGACGCCCGACAGGTTCGACGGGGCCTCGGCCTCCGCGACCGAATCACGTTCGGGGCCGGCGGCTTCGGCGTTCGGTTGGGTTGCCGCAACTACTGCGGGTGGGCAGCTGTGCCGGGAGGCGAGTGCCGTGGCCGGGTCGGACCCCGCGCGCGACCAACCCACGACGGCGCCGATGTCACCCTTGCTCAAAGCCTCTCCGTACAACTCCTCGGCGGGGAGTGCCGTCACGGTGGCGTCGACGCCGGCGCCGCGCAACTGGTCGGCGGCGGTGTTCGCCACTGCGCTCGCCGTGTCGTCACCTTCGGGTGTCCCGATGACGAGTGTCAGCGGGACGCCGTCGCGGACCAGCCGGGTCGAAGGCGCAGTGCCAGTGGGAACGGCAGTGTCCGTGGGTGTTTCGGCGACATATCCGTACTCGGCCAGCTGCGCCAGCACCTGGTCACGGCTCGGCCGCGCGGGTGCGGTCGCGGCGTAACCGGGGTCGGACGGGGCGTAGACCTGCGACCGCGCGGGAACGGCGGACGCCTCGCTGCCCGCGCCGACGACGGCGAGCAGATCGGTGTCCAGCAGGTCCAGGAGGCTTTTCCGCACCCGGACGTCGGCGAGTTCGGGCACCCGGCCGTTCAGCGTCAGGTCGAGTCCGCGGGGCTGGAACGACGAACCAGTCCGGACCGTCGGGATCGCCGCGAGCTGCGCGGAAGTGGCTGTGCCCCCGTGGATCTGCACGACCTGGGTGTCGTTGTTGCGCATCGAGTCGGCCAGCTGCGCCGGTGTGCCGTCACGGCGCATCAGGATCTGGTCGGGCGTCGCGGGCTTGTCCCAGAACCGGTCGTTGCGTTCGAGCAGGATCTCGTCGCGACCGCGATCGATGGACTTGATGTGGAAGTGCGCGCCGGACACCGGGATGTTCTCGGACAGTCCGGTCGCGAAGCCACCCGGCGAATCCTTGATCAGGTGTGACGGCAGGAGGTCGGTGAACAGTTCACGCCACGCCGGGTAGGCGGCCTTCATCACGACGGTCACCGTCTTGCCGCCACCGGACGACTTGACGTCCTCGATCAGTCGGTACCCGGCCGGGTCGACGACGCCGGGGGCACTGATCATCTGCTGCCACAGGTAGCGGAAGTCCTCGGCCGCGATGGGGGCGCCGTCGGACCACTGCGCTTCGTTCCGCAGCTGGTACGTGATGGTGAACGGCTCCTGCGACGTGACATCGGCGGAGACCACCAGCGAGGAGTCGGGAATCCAGTTGCTGCCGCCCGGTCGGGCGGGGTCGGGCACCGGCCGGAACGGACTCGGCAGCACGAGGGCGCTGACCGCGGAGTTCGCCGGCGACTGGTCCGACAGCAGGTGCGGGTTGAATCCACTGCCCACGTCGTCGATCGCGACGACCACGGGCTGCTTCTCGGTCGGCGACACCGTCGGCTTGGGGCTGTCCGTGCTCTCGACGGGCGGGGGCGGATCGGCGGTGCACGACGTGAGTACCGTCGTCGTCACTGCCAGCAGGAGCGCGGTCACCGCCATCCCCCGCCGTCGGCCCCGAACTACTCGACCTCTCGCGAGTCGACCCCCAGCAACCACCGCGCCGCCTTTCCTCAGAGATACCGGAAGGCTCCGGAAACCCACGAGCGAATGTACCTTCGGCCGACTATCGACCGAAGGTACATCCGCCCGGTTGTGTATGACGTGTCGGACGTGCCGACTACAGGGCCGCCTTGTCCCGGGCCTTGGAGCGCGAACGCTCACGGGCACGGTCGGTGGCCGACAGGTGCACCTTGCGCACGCGCACGACCTCCGGGGTGACCTCGACGCACTCGTCGCCGGCGCAGAACTCCATCGCGCCTTCGAGCTCCAGCTTGATGGGCTTGGCGAGGGTCTCCATCACGTCGGCGGAGGACTGACGCATATTGGTCAGCTTCTTCTCACGGGTGACGTTGATGTCGAGGTCCTCCTGGCGCGGGTTGATGCCCACGACCATGCCCTCGTAGGTGTCGGCGCCGGGCTCGACGAAGAACGTTCCGCGATCGGCGAGCTGGATCATCGC
>SEEV01000417.1 GCA_004211695.1 Rhodococcus sp. (in: high G+C Gram-positive bacteria) | reverse complement strand
ATTCGAGAAGGCAGTCGGCGCACACCTCGGATACAGCGAGTGGCACACCGTTACACAGGACCAGATCAATCTGTTCGCGGATGCAACCGGAGATCATCAGTGGATCCATGTCGACCCGGCGCGGGCGGCGGCAGGGCCGTTCGGGGACACAATCGCACACGGCTATCTGACTCTGTCGCTGGCCCCGAAGTTGGCGGCCGGCGTGTATCGAGTTGGGGGTCTTTCGATGGGAATCAACCACGGGACCAACACCGTTCGTTTCATCACCCCGGTTCGGGTCGGTTCCCGGCTGCGTGCCGGCGTCGAACTGCTGGGCGTCGCGAAGAGTACACATGGGGTCCGGGCGACGACCAGAATTGCGGTGGAACTGGAGGGCTCGGACAAACCTGCCTGCGTGGCCGAGATGGTCTCGCTACTGGTCGCGTGACGAGTACACCGCAGTCCTCGGAACCAGTCGGGTTCGATTGACAGCGACAATCGGCAGCGACCCGCCTCCCGTCCGATCCACGTTAACTTCCTGCGACTGAACCGATGTAGGAACCTCTCGACTCACGGTTGTGGTAGAACGCACCTTCCACTTCGCCGGCGCCGGCGTGGCCTGCGTCCCGCTCCGCAAACATGGCGCAGTATTCATAGGTTCGTCGTGGCGCCATCACGTGTTCGAGAAAGGTCGCAAGCAGGATAGCTGGTGCCCTGAAAAATGCTGAAAACATTTGATTCCCTCTGAATTCTCGTGCTTTGGCGATGGGCACTTTCATGCCTGCTACTCGGCCGCCTTCCGAACGAAACCGCATCCGGCATTCGGTGTGCGGTTGACCACACTGAGAGTGTTCGTCACCGGACGAAATGAGCGTCGAGACGACGACACCGATCGAAGGAGATCTGCTTCATGAACAAAGACCTTCAGCTCAAATACCAACGATATGCGGCATGGTCCGGATTCTTGGTGATGTTTGTGGTGGGCGTCTGCTTTTTCAGTTTCGCCAAGGTGCAGCCGCCACTCGACCCGAACATGACTCCCGACGCGATAAAGCAATTTCTGATCGACAACCGTTCCGGAATCCTGTGGTCGATCGTGATCATTTCGTTCGTCGTCCCGCTCGAATATCTCTTCGTCATCACCACCAGCTGGCAGATGAACAGGATCGAGGGCGGGTGGGGCTTGCTGTCCATGACGCAGCTCTTGACGGGTGTCGTTGCACCCATCGGCTTCATGTATCCGTTGTTCGTCCTTGCAACGGCCGCATACCGTCCCGAGGAGCGGTCTCCGGAAATCCTGCAGGTACTGACTGACCTGTTCTTCTTCATGTACGTGGGCTTTGCCTTGGTCTTCGTGCTGCAGGTTGTGGCAATCGGCATCGCGACGCTCGCCGACAAGCGTTCGAAGCCTGTCTTCCCGCGCTGGTTCGGCTACCTCAACTTCTTCCTGGGCGTGGTGCTCGCCCCGGGTGCATTCATCTTCGTCTTCAAAGACGGTCCGCTGGCGTGGAATGGCTTGTTCACGTTCTGGCTTCCCTCGATGGCGTATCTCATCTGGAAGGTCGCGACTCCCATCCTCTTGCTGAAGGCGGTCAAGTCCGAGGCCGAAGAGGTAAAGGAAGTGGCCGAACCCGCACTCGCGTGACATCGGCGTAACGCAAATTCGGCCCCTCGCGCAATACGCGAGGGGCCGAGTTGTGACCGTTCCGATCAGGCCGGCTTCAGATATCTTCTGCGGAGTGCGGGCAGCACCTCATCGACGATCAGAGCAGCCGAGATGCTGAGGTTTCGATTCACGGAATCGATCGGACGCAGGATAACTGCGTCGGCCACCTCCGTCACATACACATCGAGAACCAATGTCGTCAAACCGTTCGCCGTTCCGACGTAACGCAAGGTGTCGCCGGATTGCGATTCTCCCAGTCTCAGCAGCTCGGCGCGAGCGGCAGCAGCGCTGGCGTCGATCAGCACGTCGATCTCGATTGCGACGATCAGGCCCGCCGGATCCCTACCCGCTTGCGACCATTCGGACCGAAGCTGTGCACGCTCGCGGATGCCGCCGCGCAAGTCCGGTTGACGAATTCGGCGCACCTCTGAGGCTTCCGAATCTGCCGGGAGCGGACCATGCCACACGATCGAGTCGGTGTCGTCGGCGACAGCGACCAGCAAGCCCGGCCGAATCCGCCATTGTTCGACAGAATTCATGATGACGCCTCCTGTTCGAAGAGCACTTATACATCGAGTTCGAATTCATTCGCTGGACAGCCGAGTCAAGGTCCAGGACTCAGAGCGGCGCACCGGACGTCATGGAGGGTAGCAACGCGCCGGCATCCACCTTGAGCTGCTGTCCGGTCACGTAACGAGCAGCATCGGAAGCCAAGTACAGTACGGCCTCGCTGATGTCCCTGGGGCTGATCGTGGTGACCGGAAGTCGATGCGAGGAACCGAAAGCCGCTTGGGCGTCCTCTCGCGTGGGGTTGGTCAGATCGGGCCGGAAGAGTTTGAACATAGCTTCGTTCTGCAGCATGTCTGTGTCGATGTTTCCGGGATGAACAGCGTTGACCCGAACATTGAGTGGAGCCAGCTGCAGGGCAGCCTCGTGGACGAACCGCGCGACGGCACGCTTCGCATGTCCGTAACCGGCGGCACCCGGCCCGGCGGCCGGGTTGTCCACCAGCCCGGTCAGCATGGACGCCATCGACCCGGTACATATGATCGACGCACCGGAACCGAGATACTTGAAGGCCGCCTCGACCGTGTTTATGACACCGACGAGATCCACCGACACCGAGTCGAAAAATCCGACGGCAGGCACGTCCGGACCGATCGGGCAGATCGCGGCATTGGCTACGACGATGTCGAGGTGCCCCAGTGCGGCGACTCCTGCCTCGAGTGCAGCGGCCAGCTGAGAGCGCTCCCGGACGTCTGCGACCCGGGTGATCACCCTGCGGCCCTGGGCTTCCACGAGTCGGGCGGTCTCAGCGAGGTCGGCCTCGGTGGCCATCGCATAGGTGGCCGACTCGATCTGCTCGCAGATGTCCACCGCAATGATGTCGGCACCCTCCTCCGCCAGTCGCACGGCATGGGAACGCCCCTGCCCCCGCGCCGCGCCCGTGATAAACGCGACCTTGCCCTCCACACGTCCAGCCACAACTCACTCCATTTCGCATTCGTCAGGCCGAGGTCCGGGCATCTCGACTCGAGACACCCGGACCCGCCTACCCGCGCCACATCATTGAGACACTGGGCATGTATTGCACTTCGTAAACTTCGTACAGTCGCCTATCCCGCTCGACGTCGTGGCCTAGTTGCGGGGCTCCGCGACGTCGCCCGCGCTCTCGATGTCGAGTACCGCGAGATACGAGAAGGCGAGCGACGATCCGATGGGCGTCCCGGCTCCCGGGTACACCCGGCCGGACATCGCGGCCATGGTGTTACCTGCGGCGTAGAGGCCGGCAATCGGCTCACCGTCCGGTCGCAGCACGCGCGCACGCTCGTCGGTCTTCAACCCGCCCTTGGTGCCGATGTCCGACAACACGATGGTCGCCGCGTAGTAGGGCGGTGTATCGATCGGAGCGAGCAGCGGATTCGGGAAGTCCTGCGGGATCGGGGCAAGGTAGTTCTGCGACGGCAACCAGGCGAAACCCACCATGTGCGTGAACATCTGGTCCCAGGGTGTTTCGCCACGATGGAACTTCTCGTCGACTCCGGCTCGTGCGGCGTCGTTGAACTCGTCGACAGTCTTCTGGAGATTCTCGAAGGGCAACCCGAGCAACTCAGCCAACTCCTGGAGCGAGTCCGCCTTCTGCAATGCACCGGACTCGAACCAGTCCGGGCGAACCGGTTCGCTCGGGTCGCCGCCGAAGCTGTCGCGATCGATCTGCTTCTGGTCGAGGATCCAGCGCGTGGGAAGGTGCGAGACGCCGGTGGTGACCTCCGCATTATGGATTGCGTGTCCGGTCTGATCGTACGGCTGGGTCTCGTTCAGGAATCGCTCACCGGCACTGTTGACCCAGATGCCACCGCGAGTTCCGGTGTGGAACAGAGCTAAACCGTCGGGCTGGACGAGGCCTGGCACGAACCAGGCTTCGTCGAGTAGGTCGGTGTCGGCGCCGACAATGATTCCGGCTTCGAGCGCGTCGCCTGTATTGGACGAGACGCCGTTGGACCACTCGCCGGTCAGAGGCACCTTGCCGTACTTCTCACGAAGTTCGCGGTTGTGTTCGAAGCCGCCGGCAGCCAAGATGACGCCGCCCGTTGCTCGGAAAGTGACCTTTTCGCCGTGGCTGACTGCGTTGACTCCGACGACTTTGCCGTCCTCTACGACGAGGCTCTCCAGCGCGGTCTCGGTACGAAGTACACCGTTGCCGGTCTCGAGAAAGGCGACCAGTGCGCGGCCGATCAACGCGCGCCCACCGGAGAGCACCGGGCCCTCGTCGTGGCCCCACCGCTCATCCGGGAGGGACTTGCGGACGAGGTCGGCCTTGTCGCCGAGATCGGCGACCGACACCGGCGGCGGAAAGATCGAACGACCCGCGGGAGAAGCACCGTCCGCGGATGGGTAGTAATCGGGCACCGGACCGTAGACGAACTCCTGGAACCAGCTGTTCTGTTCGAGCTCGTCGATCAGCTGCGCACCCGCGTGCAGGTACGCGTCCTGGAGCGCCTCGCGAGAGCTGTCGCCGACGAGACCTCTCAGATACGTCCTGGCGTTCTCGATGTCGTCTTCGACGCCGGCACGCTTCAGCGGCGCACTTCCGGGGAACCACAGCCCGGCTCCGGAATAGGCAGTGGTCCCGCCGACCCGATCGGTCTTCTCGATGACGAGGGTGCGAAGTCCACGTGACGCTGCCACGTACGCTCCGACCAGTCCGCCTCCGGAACCGACGACGATGACGTCGAAAGTGTCCACGTCAGTTGTCATGTCTTGCCTCCTGTAGGGATGTCTTGCGATGCAATGCGGTGACGATTTGGGGTTGTGGATGTGAATCGGGGATGGGCGAGCGGTTCGTCGTCGGCTACAGGAATACGAAGAGACCCGTCAGCACGACCCAGAGGGCCACGCAGTACAGCTCGAATACGCCTCGGAGAGCCCATGGGGCGTGCCGAAGTTCCATGAAGTCGAGTCCGACCAGCCGAACTTTGACGGCTGCGATTCCGAGCACGACGACCGCCGCAACGGTGCCGCCGTGACTCTCGGCGCTGAGCAGAGGGCCCACCACAGCTGCGAGAACGAGGATCACCCACGTCACGATCACCCGGGTGGGGAGCAGTTGTTTCGATGCCATGGATCAGCCCACCAAGTAGACGAGGGGGAACAGGACCATCCAGAGCAGATCGACGAGGTGCCAGTAGCAAGTCCCGCCCTCGAACACAGCGCGCTTCGACCCGGTGAGATCTACCGGTCGCCGTGCCCGCGTGAAAAGGACACCGAGTACCCCGACACCTATCACCACATGGAAGAGGTGAGTACCGGTGAGGATGAAGAACCACATGTAGTAGGCGTTCACATCAGGTCCGTGACCGCTGCCGATCATGTGCATGTACTCGACGGTTTTGAGACCTGCGAACAACAGTCCGCAGCCCATCGCGGCGGCGAACATTCTCGATCCGATCGTGTGCCGGCCGGCACGTACTGCATTCAAACCCAGCACGACCAGAAGGGAGCTGGTGAGCAGGACCATAGTGTTGGTCAGGCCGATCGTGAGGCCCAGCGCTTCACGCGACGCTTCGAACGCCTCCGGATCCTTCACCCGCTCGACCAGAAAGGAGACGAAGAATACTCCGAACACGACCATGTCACCGAGCAGGAAGACCCAGAGGCCAGGCTCACCCGGGATGGCTCGCGTCGGGCGCTCTTCGACTCTGGCGTCGGGCGCGGTATCGACATCACTCGTCACGAGTTCTGCCATTCGGTCGATCCGTCGATTTCGGGTGTCGGTGCATCGCACGTCCCTTCGGTATCGCCGTCCTGGCCAACTGTTAGTGACTTGGCTCATATGCATTACTGCGGGTGACCTGCGTCTCGTAGGCCAACGCCGGGTCAGTGTTGTTGCGATAGCCGATCGACCGGCATCTATTTTCCGCTCAGCGGTACAGAAATGAGTTCCGGAGCTGTACGATCAATTTTAGACCGACTGTTCGAACTATTACCCATTCGAACAGAGAGCTCCATACTGTATTCACGTGGTGTTGCAATAAGTAAGATAGTTCCACGACGAACGGGCAGCACCTGTGCGAGGAGGTTGAAGATGTCCGATGTCCCATCGAGCATGGTCGAGCGGGTAGTACTCATCCTGGGCTTGTTCGCCCGGTCCTCGGGCACGCTCACACTCGGCCAGAT
>SEEV01000416.1 GCA_004211695.1 Rhodococcus sp. (in: high G+C Gram-positive bacteria) | reverse complement strand
CCCGCTCCACCCGAGTACTACGTTTCTTACGATATAGACACGTGTAAGTATCGTAAGACCATGTGTCCAGGTGCGCGCGCTCTACGTGCCAGTCACCAGCGATTCCCGCGAGCGGAACGTCTGTCGGAGCGGCGGGGTACGACGTCCCGTTGCCGACCCGGACAGGCACCGTTGGAGAGGAGCCGACGTGCACACCACGCCGCTCGGGGAACATCTTGAATCCTCCGGACGAGGTGGATCCGGCGCCTCACGGTCGTCGGCGACGCCGGCGAACGAGACAGTGGATGTGACGCCAGTTACTTTCGAGCGATACCCTTCGGTATCATTCGCCGTGTCGCTACCATCAATTGCACACCGTTCACCACCTCGCTAGAGGTGACCGAATGTGAATCATCCGGGTTCACCCCGGTCCCACCGATGCCGAGCCCAGGCATCACCGCACCGACACGCCCTGCGGCCGCGGCGTCGACCCGATCACAGCCCCGGACTCTGGCCTGTCACTGCCGCCACCCGACTGCCACCTCCCGGGCATTGGAAGTACACCGCGATGTGCCGAAACGTTATGTCGCACAACCTTTTCGGAAAGCCATGCGCTGACACACTACAGTCCAACCCGGTTACCAACAAGGTCCTGCCCACCCACAGCGCCCCGACATCGATCTGCCTGGCACACATCCCCGGCCACAAGCCCAGGCCCGCCACACCCGCGCGACCGCCCTGACCGACGGATCGGCTCACCGCTCCCCTTTCGAAAGCGACCCCTCCCGCTGTGCCTGATCAATTCCACCACCACCCCCTCGACCGGGACTGGCAGCACCGCGCCTTATGCCGCGGCACCGACACCGACATGTTCTTCTCCCACGATGGTGAACGCGGCAACGTCCGTGCCCGGCGTGAGCGCGCCGCCAAACAGATCTGCCAAGACTGTCCCGTGCTCGCCGACTGCCGCACTTACGCCCTCACCGCCACCGAGTCCTATGGCATCTGGGGTGGCATGTCCGAGACCGAGCGCGCCCGCCACACCCGGCGCACCCGCCGCCCGGCCCGACCCCGCGAGTGTGCCGTGTCAACGGACCCTCTAACCTGGCGGATCCGAACACCCAGAGCGTGAAGGTAGAACAGCCATGGCCACCGATTACGACGCACCACGAGTCACCGAATCCGACGAGCCGGACACCTCCCTCGAACAGCTGACCGCCAGCCGCAAAGACACCCAGTCCCCCGTCGTCGACGTCGAAGACACCGACACCGCCGAATCCTTCGAACTGCCCGGCGCCGACCTGTCCGGTGAAGAACTCACCGTCCGCGTCATCCCCAAACAAGACGACGAATTCACCTGCACCAGTTCGGGGCTCGAACCCGCGACCAACCGATTATGAGTCCACGGCTCTCACCGACTGAGCTACCGCCCCATCACCGCACGCCCCCGCTCTGCGGGCGTAGCGATGGTATCTCCACACTGCTGCCCCGTCCCGCTCGCGGCGGGGCAGTGCTCATGCGCGGCCGAAGAGCTGCCGCACGCCACCGTCCTCATCGACGGCATACAACGCCATTCCCAACAGGTCGAGAATCCGTTGCGGTGCCCGCACCGCCGCTTCCACCGATCGCGGCTCGTCACGCACGACCAGGGCGAACGCCACCGACTGATCCGGTTCGCTCGGCATCCGCCGCACGAGCTGCCCGATGGCGGTATCGACATCCAAATCCGGCGCGGCGGTCGCGCCCTTGACCTCGGCGTAGAGTAGGTGGCCGTCCTTCTCGCCAACGATGTCGACGAACTCCGTATCGGTGCGGACCATCCATCCCTGAGACGACAACCACCCCGCGAAGTCCCGGGCCACGCGAGCCTCATCACCTCTCATACCGGACACGGTAAGCCTGAATTGTCAGTTCCGAACAACACCCATAGTGCAAGAGCCGTCAGGCGCGGCTCAGGCATACCCGACAGATCGTGCGGTGAGATCGACGTACTCCCTTCAGGACCTCATCCACGCAATTCATGTAATCGACTCACTGGTAGCACAATTCGTGTGCACGATGTTCGACGCCGCCCCAGAACCGGCCACGGAGCGGCTGCCGTCGATCATTCTCCCCGGTGTCTGCCGGGTGTCCGCACAGCCGAATCCGGGTCCGGGTTCGGGTTCGGGGCGGAGCGGTGGAAGCCCGGATCGATGGTCAGGTCTTCGGTGTCTGCAAAGATCAGCTGACCGTCGTCGAGCGCGACTGAGGTTCCCCCCGAACGGTGGACAAGGGGGTTACATACTTCAGGCGACTGCCGCCTGAAGTGACTTCTCGTAGCTGTCGGGGCTTTGCATCCCCATTGCCGAGTGTCGTCGAACAGTGTTGTAGAAGATGATCCAGCTGTCAACTGCAGCAACGAGATCGGATCTCGTCGCGTAGACGTGCCGATAGTATTCCTCGTGCTTGAACGTCGACCAGAACGATTCGGATGGACTGTTGTCCCAGCAGATCCCGGTCGCACCCATCGACCGACGCAATCCGTGACGGACACACGAGGTCGCGGTCAGGTGGGCAGTGTATTCCCCGCCCCGGTCGGAGTGCAGGATCGTCTCACGACACCGCCCACCGCGCCCGGCCACGGCCCGATCGATGGCCGTGGTGACCAGCTCGGCACCGATGTGATTAGAAATGCTGTATCCCAACACTTTCCGCGAGTTTCCATCCCGGATCGCACACAAGAACATGTCACCTTCACCGGATGTGAGATAGGTGATGTCGGTGAGCCAGACCGCATCGAGTCGGCCCTGGTCGAAGTGCCGATCGATCAGATCCGGCGGGAACGACGCCTGCGGATCGACCACCGTCGTCTTGACCTTGAACGTGCGCGGAGAGATGCCCTCCACACCGATCGAGGCCATGATCTTGGCCACCGTCTTCTCGTTCACCACCTCACCGCGTGCGCGCAACTCGGCTGTGACCCGCGGTGACCCGTAGGTACCCTTCGAATCCTTGTGGATCTCGATGATCTTGACTTCGAGGTCGGCGCGACGCTGCTGCCTCGGCGTCAATACCGTGGTCGCCCTGCGTTTGACGTACTGGTAGTAGCCGGATGTGGACACTTTCAATAGTCGCGCCATCCGCGTGATCGAGAAGCGCTCACTTTCCGGTGCGGCGGTGCCGGCGGTCTCCGCGATGTCGTCGGGGCCGGCGTACTTCACCATTAGATCGAACCGGGTCGGTTCTTCTGCATCGAGGCAAAGTACGCCGAGGCTTTTACCAGGAAGGCGTTGTCCTTCTCTAGCTCGCCGACCTGCCGTCGCAATCGCAGCAACTCGGCGCGTTCGGCCGCGTCCAAAGGTTTCTCTGCATGGGACTCGGCGGCGGCGGTCCTGCGTCGCTCAACTTTGACCCATTCACCCAACAGGCTCTCGTTGAGGCCCAGTTCCCGGGCGACGTCGGCGATGGTGCGACCGGAATCAATCACACGATGGGCAGCCTCGACCTTGTACTCGGCCGTGAACGACCGACGCTTGCGAGGAGGCATACGGACATCCTTTCAGCGGGACTGGAGTCCCGCCAATTCGGTGTCCACTTTTCGGGGGGAACCTCAGACCGCCCACCGATGCACCGGCGCCCACTCGTGCCCACCACCGCCCGGGTCGGTCACCGCCGCATAATCCTCGACCACCTCACCGGTGAGATCGGCCCCGGCGCTCCTGCGGACCAGCACCCGGACACCGACCGTAAACTCCGGGCCATCGACCGGCCGATTGCCGCTGTTTCGGACCATGTTGCCCCACCTCCCCATTTCGCGAGCTGCCGGGATCGAGCATAAGCACCGACAGGTCCGGTACGCGACCCGACCTGCACGAACACCTCCGTAATCGGAACGCCGCCGAAGCAGTTGACTGTCGTGGGGCCGCCGGCGGCCACCCGGGTACAGCAACCCACACTCAGTGGCGCGACAGAAGCAGTGCAACCTCGTCCCCCACTCCCTCCGCTCGCCATTGTCGTGAACGGCTCTCTCCTTACTGGACTCTCGTCACTCGCGGCTCTACGAGCTCGGTTTCATCGATTTCCTCCACGCTGACAACCTCTTGCGGATTCCCAGGCGCTGCGCACACAACTCCGCACCGCCTGCCACCGACACCGCGGACGGGGCCGGGGCCGGGGCACCAGGCGTGGCCGCCCCCTGCACGCCCGATACCAATTCCGTGGGCTTCAGCGTTCGGTGTTCGGTATTGACCGAACACCGAACACCTGCAAGGATCGGAACGGTGAACGGACGGCGGATCCCACAGAGGCGCGCGGGTGCGGGCATCGAGGCCTTGGTGGTCGATGCCTTCGCGCAGTTGGACATTGAGGCCCGCCTGCCCGTGACCGCATCCGGGAGCTACGCCGACCTTGTCGTGGACCCGGACGGCGTAGCGGTGCCGATTCACCTGGAGTTCCGCACGTTGGTCACCGTCGACGTTGCCGAGCGGCTGCTCACCGACATTGCGCCCTCGACTACCTCGGGCGCGTCGACACCGTTGCTCGTCGTGGCCGACCGGGTGACCGAGGATGCGCGCACCGTGCTCATCCGCCACCACGGCGGTTACCTCGACCTGCGTGGCCGACTCGCTTTGCGCACCGATCGCCTGGTGATCGACGCCGACGTGCAGCCGGTCAAGGAACGCACCGCACGGTCCGAGGCGCTCGCCGGCAAGGTCGGCCTCGAGGTCGCCACCGCCATGCTGCTGCATCCCGAACGAGCCGGCACGGTGCGCGGGTTGGCGCGCGAACTCGGTCGCTCCCCCAGCACGGTCTCGGAGATTCTCGCCGCCCTGCGACGAGACGGCCTCCTCGACGAGAGCAATGCCCTGATCGGCACCGACTTGTTCTGGCAGGTCGCGGACCGGTGGACGAGCCCGCGTGTTCATCTGGCGCAGCCCCCGACACCGGGCGATGCCAGCCTGCATCGAACGCTCCGGCTCGGTCTCGACGCGCTCGACGGGCCCGGGTGGGCACTGACCGACTCCGCTGCCGCCGCCGCGTACGGCGCACCCCTCGCCTTCCGCGCAGGTCAAATCGTCGACTTCTTCGTTCCCGACCCATCGATCCTCCGGCGCGCGAGCACTCTGCTCGGCACCGCGCAGTCCGCCCGGCAGGCGCACGCCACCGTGCGGGTCGCCCCGGTTCCCGCGGTCGTCCAGCCCCGGATCACCCTGGACACCAACCTGCCCGAATGGCCGCTCACGCATCCGGTGTTCGTCGCGCTCGATCTCGCTCAAGACCTCGGGCGAGGCCGGGAAATCCTCGATGCCTGGACACCCGGTGATCGGTGGACCCGTGTCTGGTAGCCACCATGTCATGTTTGTCGGCGATGCGATGGCCGCCGTCGTCCAAGGTGTCGTCGAGGTTCGGGCACTCATCGGCCAGGCGCCCGTCATCGTCGGTGGCCTCGCGGTGCTGTCACGGTTGTCGAACCCCTACCGCGCCACCGTAGATCTCGACCTCGTCGACCGACTTCTCGGCCGCCTCCCCCAACTCGAGGTCCTTCGCGCCGCCGACGGCGCGGAGCCGGTCGAGCCGGCGGCCGTCCTGCTGCCCACCCGGTACGGATCAGTCAAGGTCGACGTGCTCGAAGTCCGGCAGGTCGAACTCGACCAACCCAGCGACGATCCCGGGGACCGCCTTCATACCTCGGCGCACGCCTGGGCCAACGACCCCGCAACCGACATGACCATCGAGGTGATCCGCGCCAGCGGTGAGCGCGCCGCGGTCACCACGCCGGTTGCCGAGCCCGGGCCGCTGATCGCGATGAAACTCCAAGCGGTGATGAATCGCTCTTCGGACAAGCAGGGCACCGACCTGCTCGACATCGTGCACCTCGTGCTCGACGACAGCACCCGGACGGCGGCGCTGGCCCAGATTCGCTCCGTCGAAGCCGCCACCGTGCAGGACATCGCTATCCATGTCGATCTGTGGTTCACCCGCAAACGCCCGCAGTCGCTTCAGCGGATCCGCGCAGTGGGCGGCCGCGACATCACCACCGACGACCTCGACCTTGTCGCCGAATTGTTGACCGACGCGGCGCAACGTTAGTGCCCATGGCATGTGATTGATGAAGTCAGCTCTGGTCGCGATGTGGTGTTGTGCAGGCAGGCCACCCCGGAGCTCGTCGACCAGGTCTCGATCCGGGTCCACCGCCCGCAACACCGCCACCGAATTGAGTACGCCCGCACGCTGCCCAACGGATGGCCGTGCACCGGGTCGGGCGCCCGCGCACCTGCCGTCTCGATAGCGATGCCGTCTCGTCGGACCAGGACTAACCCACCGGCCCCGCGGCATGTCCTATTCGGCAACCGCCGCTCGACACGGATCGCTCACTGCGCCGCAGCACGCCACTCATCTGTGCGCTCACGCGTTGCCTGCGCCAGTGCCTTCAACGTAGCTTCCCGATCAAACTCCTTGCCGTAGAACGGGGTTCCCGGCTGCTGGCGCCAGGAATCTTCGACTGTGCCGGCGTCGACAGGGTCAAAGCCGAGCTGATTGATCAGATCGAATACCACCTGCTTCTGCAGTGCGTC
This sequence comes from Rhodococcus sp. (in: high G+C Gram-positive bacteria), assembly GCA_004211695.1. GTDB lineage: Bacteria > Actinomycetota > Actinomycetes > Mycobacteriales > Mycobacteriaceae > Rhodococcus_F. Next base: position 357 of record SEEV01000416.1, on the reverse strand, counting down.
GTCGCCGGCGATTGGGATCGCGATCCGGCCGCTCGACCCTTCCGGTAGGCCCTTCTCGAGAAGGTGCTTCCACCAGATTCCATTGAATGCCTTGAACACCGGCACCCCGAGGTGGTCTTGCACCCATTCACTTTCCACCTGACCGTCTTCGATGGCGGCGATCAATCCGTCTCGCTGCTGCGGATAGTAGTTGTTGGTCTCGATCACCGGAGCACCAACTGCCGCGCCTGCGAGGATGCCGGCGGGAAGGTCCACGACGTTCTTCTGCGGGATGCTCACGATCACCAGGTCTGCACCCTCGGCGGCTTCGGTGTTCAGTACCGCCTTTGCGCCGGTCTCCGCCTCGAGGTCTGCGAG
>SEEV01000068.1 GCA_004211695.1 Rhodococcus sp. (in: high G+C Gram-positive bacteria) | reverse complement strand
CGTCAAATGCGGGCGCATCACCGCATACCGCCGCGCCACCGAGTCCGCCACATCCGTCATAGCGCAACGGTAACGCCCGAAACCAGCTAAAGCGACATTATTTTGTCACATGCCCTTAGCTCGAGCAAGATCGCATTCCGCTGCGGTGCCCGGTCGCGCGCCATGCAAGCAGGTACCGTCGGGATATGGGACCCGCGGGCACTGCATCCGGTGACTGGACCAACGACCTCCGACACCGTCTCGACGAGTTGCTCGACGGGTACCGGGCGGCGCTGCTCGCCAGCCTGGACGGCTTGGCCGAGGAGCAGGCACGTCGACGCCTCGTGCCATCGAAGACCACGCTGCTCGGCCTGCTGAAGCACGTCACCTACGTCGAGGGTGTGTGGTTCGACCAGGCCATCTCCGGCCGGCGATATGAAGAGATCGGTATCGCCGACACCCCGGACCGATCTTTCACTCTCACCGAATCCGACACCGTGAACTCTGTCCGCCAGGCATATGAGCGCCGATGCGACGAGTCGCGGCGCGCGGCAGCAGAGTTGGCCCTGGACGACGTCGTCGATGGTCGCGGCGAGCGCAGCGTATGGGCCCTCTACCTTCAGGTGCTGCGGGAACTCGCCCAGCATGCCGGGCACGCCGACATTCTGCGTGAGCAAATCCTCGCCTCGCGTGGCCAAAGAGGTTGATGCCGTATCACTGTCGGTGTTCCGCACTCCGCGCTTCGGCGAGTGCGGTCATCACCCGCTCGGTCATCTCCGGCCATGGTGGTCGCCGCAGAACCGCGAGGGTGCCGATCACGGCCGCCGCGAAGCCCGTGCAGACCCCGATCAAGGCGTGCCGGCTGGTGTCCACGGCCGGCGTCCACGTCGTACCTTCTGCGCTGATGGTGTAGATGCCGACCGGACACTCGAGCCGACGACCCCAGCCCTTACGTGACACGGTCACGATCACCGTGCCGTTACTCGCCTCGTACGGCTCACCGAAGACCAGCACTCGAGCCCTCCTCGTCGCGGAGCAGTCAGTCTACGGACTGATCTTCTGGCTCGGCGGTAATTGGTAAGTGCCGTCGAGGACCGGTGTGAGCGGAGCGTAGAAGCGCATCGTGGTGTTGAAGGGCCCGGCCCCCGAGACGGATGCAACTCGATCAGGAAGGGTCAGGAGCTGGGGAACTGTCCGAGGAACTTGCCGAGCACCAGACCGATGTGCAGTTCGAGACGATGCGCACCCGCGGTGAGGTCGAGGCCGGTCAGGTCCTCGATGCGACTGAGTCGGTAGTACAGCGTCTCGCGGTGGATCTGTAACTCCGCAGCCGTGGCGGCGGCGTCACCCGCGTGGTCGAGGTAGGCCTCTGCCGTCGAGCGGAGGTCGATGTTCCGATGCTCGAGGAGCGAGCGGGCGGCGGGAGTGATCGCTGCCTCGCCGAGATCGTCGGCGGTCGCCACCGCGGTCAGCCGATAGGCGCCGATTCTGTCCCAGTACGCCACCGGCCCCATCGACGGGTTCCCGCGGATGACGGACATTCCCAGGCGCGCTTGCCGCCAGCTGCGCGGAGCATCATATCTTGATGGTCTACTTCATGATTGCCGTCACGCAGATCCGGCTCCGCTCGCGAATGGGACGGCAGGACGCCGGGAAACTTCGCTTCAAGATGTGGCTGTTCCCCTACCTGTCATTCGTTGTCGCCGTCGGCATCATCGCGGTACTGGTGTCGATATTCTTCGTCGACTCCACGCGATCGCAGATCATCTCGAGCCTCGGCGCTCTCGGCGTGACCCTGCTCGCCTACCGGTCACGGCGGTGGTGGTCCACTGACAACTCGGCAGCTGTTCCCACCGAGCCGAGCACGCAGACAATCACTCCCGACTCTGCGGACGCTGGTGAGACGGCCCTGAACGAAGAAGTCTCCCGCTGAAACTCATTCAGTACACATGGCGGTAACCCCCCGCGAATATTCGCCGGGGGTTACCGCTTCCCGCACACTCCGCCGCCCAAGACGTTTTCCGACGAGTATCCCTCTACGCAGTGATGACGTCGGGCGGGTCGGGCAGGTCGACATCGAGAATGAAGTCGAGCCAGATAAGCGCGTCAGTCAAGGTTTCCGCCCGCATCGCGAGGTCGAATCGATGCTCAGCGGCGGCGAGCAACTGCTCCCCCTCCGCGACCTCCTCGGCGAGAAAGGCCGCCACCGTCCGCAGCACCCAACGCTCCGATTCCGGCAAGTCGTCGACGTCGACGGGCGCCCCGTCCGTGAAGCGGAGATCGAGGATGAACCTTTCCCCCGGACCCGCGGCGCCCAGGCGCGCGTTGACGACATCGACGATCGCGTCGACAACCCACGCGAGCACATCGCCGTATTCCGGCCGACCTTCGGTGAGGTGCGGTTCGACGCACACTCGGGAGACCTCGCGCGAGAACCGGGCGGCGTCATGGTCACCGACCAGTTGCACCAGTCGGCCCCCGAGAGCTGCCGCCGGGCTGGTGGGGCGGTCTGCGTTGGATCCCATACTGGAGAGTGCCCTGACCTGGGCACCACTACACAACCAATCGTTTCGCAAAGACTGATGGCGCTCGGCGGTGTCCACCAGTCGGCGTAGTTCTCGAAGATCGCACCGGTCGCGTCCGATTCGAAGCGCCGATCCCCCGCTCGGTCCAGTGATGAACTGGGACCATGGCGATAACCTGTTCAGTGGTGCGGAGTGATACGAGCAAGGGAGCAAAGCAGTGTTACTGAACGGGATCAACCACATTGCGATGATATCCAACGACATCGACCGCCTCCGAACTTTCTACACCAAGGTCTTCGACGCAGAGGTTGGACCCACCAAGCCACACGGTGACAAGAGTGGAGAAACCATGACGATGATCCGAATCGGACCGCACACCGAGCTCAACGTGGTGACGATCGAGGGGAACCCCGAGCCTGGCCGTCAGACACCCATGTGGGGACGCGGACGACTCGACCACTTCGGCCTGCAGGCGGCATCCGCCGAGAGCTTCGAAACTATTCGGCAACGGCTTGTCGACCACGGCGCCAGCGACGGCAACGTCAACGACTTCGGCGCTGTGCGCAGCGTCTTCTTTCGCGACCCTGATGGACTGGAAGGCGAAGTGCTGATGGCGAAATAGGTGATCCCATCAATAGGCCTGGGAGCGAACCGATATCAGGCGGACAGCCGCCTCTGCAGCTCGAGCCGATGAACATTGAACATGGCTGGTGCAGAAATGAGGCGGTCGTTTGCCACCCGTCATCTCGTTGTGATCAGCGTCCCCGGCGATCGGCCAGCGTCTCCGATGAGTCTGGCCGGCCGCCGTGGTCTAAAGATCATCGCAGTGTCATTCTCGTCAAGAGCGCAGGAGGAACCTCGTGAGTCAGCTTCTGAGAGTCCAGAATTTCAACGTGTCCAGTGACGGATTCGGTGCCGGTGAACACCAGAGCCTCGAGAGGCCGTTCGGCGATGCCGATCCTGGCGAGATGTTCGCCTGGGCCGGAGCCACGGCGAGCTGGCCGATGCGCACCGACCCCGGCGGAAGCCGCGGCCTCGACGACTACTTCACGCGGGACTACGCCCGCAACATCGGCGCCGAGATCATGGGCCGCAACAAATTCGGCCCGCAGCGCGGCCCCTGGCAGGACTACGAATGGCGCGGCTGGTGGGGCGAAGAGCCTCCGTTCCACACCCCGGTCTTCGTGCTGACCCATCACATTCGTCCGTCGTTCACCCTCGGCGACACCACGTTCCACTTCGTCGACGCCGACCCTGCGTCTGTCCTCGATCGGGCACGGGACGCGGCGCAGGGCAAGGATGTCCGGCTCGGCGGTGGGGCCACCACGATCCGGCAGTTCCTCGACGCCGACCTCGTCGACACCATGCACGTGGCGGTCTCACAGGTGCGGCTCGGCTCGGGGTCGCGACTCTGGGAATCACCCGACGAGCTGCTCGATCGGTTCCACCTCGACGTGGTGCCCAGCCCGAGCGGAGTAGTGACCCACCACCTGTTCTGGCGGAGGTGACACGAGGGCGGGCAAAATTGCAGGTATGAAGTACGTACTGCTGATCTGCGACGACGAGTCGGTATCGCCGTCGAACGAGGAGCTCGCGGTCGATCCGGTGCATCAGGCGTGGTGGGAGGATCTGCAACGGCGTGGCGGGCTCCTCGTCGGCCAGCGGCTGCGGCCGATGGTGGATGCGACGACGGTCCGGGTCCGCGACGGTGAAACCCTCGTCTCGGATGGGCCGTTCGCCGAGACCAAGGACTTCGTCGGCGGCTTCGTGATGGTCGAGTGCGAGAACCTGGACGAGGCGATCGAGATCGCGTCCGGTCACCCCTACGCGCGTTGGGGCGGCGTCGAGATCCGCCCTGTCTGGGAATGACGGCGCCCGACGACCGTGTCCGTGCGGCGGTCGATGCGGCGTTCCGGGACGAGTGGGGCCAGGTGGTTGCGACCCTGATCGGGTTGACCGGGGATTGGGATCTGGCCGAGGACTGCGCGCAGGACGCGTTCGCCTTCGCGTTGACGAGCTGGACGCGTGACGGCGTCCCGCGCCGCCCCGGTGCCTGGCTCACCACGACTGCTCGCAACCGCGCGATCGATCGGCTGCGCCGCGACGCCGCGGGTGCGGGCAAAGTGCGCCAGCTCGCCGTCCTGACCCGTGACCCGGGCGAACCCCCAGAGGAGATCCCCGACGAGCGGCTGCGGCTGATCTTCACCTGCTGCCATCCGGCGCTGCCGTTCCCGGCCCGGGTTGCGCTGACTCTGCGCACGTTGGCCGGTCTGAGCACTGCCGAGATCGCCCGGGCCTTCCTGACCGCCGAGTCCACGATGGCGCAGCGCCTGGTCCGCGCCAAGCGCAAGATCCAGGAGGCCGGAATCCCCTACCGGGTCCCGCCCGTCGAGCTGCTCCCCCAGCGACTGGCGGCCGCCTTGGCGGTGCTCTACCTGATCTTCAACCAGGGCTACGACGAGGAGGAGCGACACCGGGCCCTCACGGCCGAGGCCATCCGACTGGCCCGGCTCCTGGTTGGGCTGATGACCCGGGAACCCGAGCCGCGTGGCCTGCTCGCGCTGATGCTGCTGCACGAGTCCCGGCGCGCGACGCGCACCGACGACGACGGCGTGCTGGTCAGCCTCGAGAACCAGGACCGGTCTCGGTGGGACCCGGCGCTGATCGCCGAAGGAGTGGCAACGCTCGATCAGGCGCTGGCCATGGGACGCACCGGCGGCTACCAGGTGCAGGCCGCGATCGCCGCCTGCCACGCCACCGCGCCCGACGCGGCGAGCACCGACTGGCCGCAGATCGCGGCCCTGTACACCGAGCTGGCGCGGCTGGCGCCGTCCCCGGTCGTGGATCTCAACCACGCCGTGGCGGTCGCGATGGCCGACGGGATTCCGGCCGGCCTGGCCCTCGTCGACGAGATCACGGCGTCCGGCCGGCTCGACCGGTACCACCTGCTGCCCGCGACCCGCGCCGATCTGCTCCGCCGGGACGGCCGTGCCGCCGAGGCCGAGGCAGCGTACGAGCAAGCCCTGAAGCTGGCGCCGACCGAGGCCGAGCGCCGCTACCTGACCAGCCGTCTGCGCGAGCTCTGAGGAGATCCCGAAATTTTTTCGCGGCCGTTGTCGATCCCGGACGGCGTCCTTCGTCGGTGGTGTGAAGGTCCACCTGGATGAAAGGAAGTCTTGTGAACATCGAAACGACCCCGCCGGCACCCGCCGTCGTCGACCGCGCTGCCTACCAGGGCGAACTGGACGCGCTGCGGGTCCGGGAGAAGGCACACACCCACGAGGGCGACGCCATCGCTGCGGCCCGCCGGCGACTACCGATGGTCGAGGTCGACCCCACCCTCACCCTCGTCGGCCGGCACGGGCCGGTCCCGCTGCTCGACGTGTTCGAGGGCCGAAGCCAGCTGATCGCGTATTTCCACATGTGGCACGCCGGCCACCCCGCGGCCGAACAATGTGAGGGCTGCACGTTCTTCAACGGTCAGGTGCGCGAGCTGTCGTACCTGCACTCCCGCGACGTCACATACGCCACGCTGTGCCAAGGCCCGTACGACGTGAGCCTCCGCTACCGCGACTTCATGGGGTGGGACGTGCCCTGGTACTCCGCGCAGGATGCGGCGGATGCTCTGCTCGGTGATCGTGATCGATCCCCGGCGCCTCTGGTCTGCTATCTGCGACACGAGGACAGGGTGTTCGAGACGTTCTGGACGAGCGGCCGTGGCCTGGAACCGATGGCTCCCACGTACGGGCTACTCGACATGACCGTGTACGGCCGTCAGGAGACGTGGGAGGACTCGCCCGGCGCCTGGCCTCAGCGTTGGGAGCGCCGCACGAGGGACATCATGCGCACCGACCGACGGCCCACCGCGCAATGGTCGCGCCTTGCCGCCGGACGCTCCGACGACCTCGGCGTCACCGAGGGCTGACGCTTACTTGTCTTTTTGTCGCTTCACCATCTCGGTGATCCAGACGGGCGCGAACGGCGACGTGCAGTTCGGGGGCGTCGGGTAGTCCTCGAGCACCTTCAGCCGCTCGCCGATGTCGATGGCACGGGCGCGGTACTCGGCGTGCTCGATTCCGATCTGGGCCAGGCAGTGGTTCATCGCCCACTGCAAGCGATCCGGGGCGTCCTTCATCTCTGCCTCGATGGTGTCGAGTAGTCCGGCGAGGTCGAGACCGTCGGGTTTCTTCGCCACGCGTTCAGTGGTCAGCGCCCAGCCGGCACTCGCCACCACCGGATCCGGATCGGCGAACCAGGCCAGGCGTAGCTCTTCGGCGTGCGGGTTCTTCTTCACGACGTAGTTGACGAGCCAGTCGTGCACCTTGGGGGTGCCCGCCTGCCGCAACATGGCGTCCAACTCGTCACGCTCGAACGCCTTCGGGCGGCAGATCAGGAGCGCCAGCAGTCTCGCCGCGCTGTCATCGGTCTTCCACAGTTCGCGGGCGAGGTCCTGCTGGGTCTTCAGCCGCTTGGCGAGTGCTCGCAGCTTGCTGAGGTTCACGCCGTGGTCGTCACCGTGCTTGGCGTTCACCTCCCGGATCCTCGGGTCCTCGAGCGCTGCCAGCTCGGCCATCACCTCGGCCACCGTGGGCGGGTCCACCGTGGGCGGGTCCACCGTCGTCTGGGCCACCACTGTCTCCTGTCCGTCGCAGATGCGCATCAGCCTACGACGAGGGTCCGGCCCCCGGCCTCCACCCAGCTTTTCTCGATCTCGCAGGAGCGCTGTCCGACGTGAAAATTCCGAACTGGCTTCCCGACGTCGCGAAACGCGGAGCAGAGTCAGGTGATCGCTTCGATTTCGCTTGGCCGCCAAGTCTTGTCGAACCACGATTGTTCCGGTCCGTACAAGCGGAGAATAACGAACCGCCCCTTTCCGGGCCTGGTCTGCATCCAGTTGTCGTCGCGACCATCCGGCGGCTGGAGCCTCTGGCTGCGGTGGCACCTCCGCACAGCGGATTTCCGTGAGTTTCCGATTGGGTTCCGGGAACGCGGGGTAATCGCGGCATACGACACACAGCGAGTGGGTTCGATCATGAAAATCACAAAAACCAAAACCAAAGTTGAGATTGCCACAGCGGTCGGCGCCGGATACCTGCTGGGGCGCACTCACCAGTTGAAGATGGCCGTGAAGATCGCTCGAGCGGGCGGACGGTCTCCCAAGGGGCCTGAGGATCTGCTCGCACAGGGATCCGAGTTCCTCGCCTCGTCTCCGGATATCGCGGAACTCGGCGACTCGGTCAGGGGCGAGCTACTCGACACTGCGGCCGCCACGGCCGAGGCCACCAGCGAGCACGTCGGTTCGTTCCGCGACCGCCTCCGGTCGCGCGGCGCGAACGTCGTGGCCGGCGGCGGGCACCTGGTCGCCGGGGTGAAGAGCATCGGCCGTCGCGGGCACGCCCACCCGCGGGACGCCGAGGACTCCACCGTCGACGACGAACTGGACCACGGAAAAGACGAGGAGAAACCGCACAACGCAAATAAGGGCGAGGACGAAAAACAACCACAGCCGTCCAAGGGGCGGGCACGTTTGCAGCGGATCACACCCACGCGCTCGAGGATGCGTAAGCAGTCACCGCCGACCGAAACCACGCCCAAAGGTGGCCGGTAGCGGAAACGGGTTTCACCGCCGGGAGCGGTCGGATGGGTCGCCGGATCCGACGATCCATGCGCTACTTCCGGGCGGGTCGAGGATCAGATCGGCCACGAGCGCGGTCCAGCCGGTTTGGTGGGACGCACCGAGTCCGGCGCCGTTGTCGCCGTGGAAGTATTCGTAGAACAGATGGTTGTACTTCCAGGCGGGGTCGGTCTGGAGTAGTTTCTCGCCGCCGTTCACCGGCCGGTTTCCTTCGGCGTCCGGCAGCCAGATGCCGACGAGGCGGTCGGCGAGGTCGTCGGCGATCTGCCGGAGGGTGAGGCGTTGCCCCGAACCGGTGGGGTAGTCGATGGTGAAGTCGTCACCGAAGAACTGTGCATACTGCAGCAACGCCCGGATCACGAGGTAATTGACGGGGAACCAGACGGGGCCCCGCCAGTTCGAGTTGCCGCCGTACATCGCGGTGCGGGACTCGGCCGGCTGGTAGTCGATCACCGCATCCGGTGTGCCCGGCAGGGTGTACGGCGACTCGAACTGCTTGGACAGGGAACGCAGCCCGTGCGGTGAGAGGAAGGCGTTTTCGTCGAAGAGTGTCGCGAGCACGGTCCGGAGTTGCTGCTCCGTCAGCACCGACAGCAGCAGTCGGCGCTCGGCGTCGGTGGTCCGCACCCGCCACGACTGATCCGAGCTCGTTCCGTTCGCGCGCACCATCCGACCGAAACGCTTGCTCAGCCGTTGCACTCGTTCCGAATTGCGCTCGGGAATGGACACCGCCGCCAGGACCGGTATCACCCCGACCAGCGTCTGCACCCGGATCGGGGTGGTGTTCCCACCGGCGTCGACGAGCCGGTCGTAGAAGAATCCGTCGTTCGCGTCGTACAGCCCCGACTCGTCGAGCGCCTCCTTGATCAGCGCGAACTGCTCCAGGAACTTGACGACCATGTCCTCGTAGACGTCGTTGCGGTCGGCGAGGGTGAGGGCGAGGACGAGCATGGCGGCGGAGTAGTAGGCCAGCCACCCCGTCCCGTCGGCCTGTTCCAGCCGGACCCCCGGCGGGAGGTGGGAACGGTCCAGTGGACTGATGTTGTCGAGTCCGAGGAAGCCGCCGCCGATGAGATTGTTCCCGTCGGGGTCCTGGCGATTGAGCCACCAGGTGAAATTGATCAGGAGTTTCTGGAAGACGCGTTCGAGGAACTCGACGTCCTCGGCGCCGTCGATGAGGAACACCCGCAGTGCCGCCAGCGCGTGAACCGGCGGGTTCACGTCGTCGAAGCTCCATTCGTAGGCGGGGAGGGCACCGTTGGGATGGAGGAACCACTCCTTGAGCAGCACGAGGAGCTGATACTTGGCGAAGGCGGGATCGAGATGTGCCCAGGGGACCGTGTGGAAGGCGAGATCCCACGCGGCGAACCAGGGGTATTCCCACGGGTCGGGCATCGCGAGGAGGTCGAACGAGTCGAGGTGGCGCCACCCGGTGTTGCGCCCGCTGCGGTGTCCCGGTGGAGGGGCCGGTTCGGCGGGATCGCCGTCGAGCCAGGTCGTCATCCGATACGGGTACATCTGCTTGCTCCAGATCAGACCGGCGCACGATTGCCGGAGGACCCGCATGCGTTCGGGGTCGATGTCGCTCGGGGCGAGGGTGCGATAGAACTCGTCGGCGTCCGCGTGCCGGCGGGTGAGGACATCGTCGAACGCGGTCGTCGACCAGGTCGTCGATTGTGTTGCGCGGCTGGTCGGCTCGGGCCGCCACAGGCGCAGTCGCAGCTCGACGGTTTCCCCGGCGGCAACCGTCAGGTGATACCGCCACGCCGCCTTCGTTCCTCGCAGGTCGGGGTTGACGGTGTCGGCGCCGGAAACGACGTGGTCGTTGATTCCGTCCTTCGGGAACGGGCTGATCGGCGCCGCACCGAACAGCCGGGCGGTGTTGGTTTCGTTGTCGCAGAACAAGGCTTCGGGCCGCGTGCCGTCGCTCGCGGGAGCGGCCTCGAGCCGATACCCGCCCAGGCGCGGGTGGTCGACGACGACGGCGTCCCCGTCGAGCGCCAGACCGGGGATCTCGGCGCTCCCGGACGAACGCCACGTGTTGCGGAACCATGCCGTGGGGAGGACGTCGATGTCGGCCTCTTCGGGTCCGTGATTCTGGACGGTGATGCGGGCCAGCACTTCGGTGGGACCGGCCTTCGCGTAGGTGACGTCGACTATCCAGAAGCGCCCGTCGTCGAACACCCCGGTGTCGAGCAGTTCGAACTCGAAGTCGCCGCGGCCGCGGCGTGCGTTCTCGTCGATCAGCTGCTGATAGGGGAACTCGACCTGCGGGTAGTGGTACCGCCATTGCAGGAGTGCGTGACTCGGAAGGCCCTCGAGGTACCACCAGTACTCCTTGGCGTCCTCACCGTGGTTGCCTTGCGGACCGGTGAGACCGAACATGCGTTCCTTGAGGATCGGATCGGTGCCGTTCCACAGCGTGAGCGCCATGCAGAGGTCGTGGTGGATGTCGGACAGCCCGGCCATGCCGTCCTCGTTCCACCGGTAGGCGCGGGAACGGGCGTGGTCGTGAGGGAAGTACCCCCAGGCGTCGCCGCTGTCGCTGTAGTCCTCGCGTACGGTGCCCCACGCCCGCTCCGACAGGTAGGGACCCCACTCGTACCACGGGTTCGCCGTGAACAGGTCGTCCTCGGCGCGCCCGGTGGCCTCGGCGAGGCGCGCGTGTTCCACCGTGGTACGTCCGTGGGATGCGTGCTTGCTCATGAGTGCTCCTCGGGCGAGTCGATGCGGAACAGGTGCCACTGCCACGGACCCAGCTCGACGTACAGTCCGTCGCAGAGGTCGGTGCCGGCACGATCGAACACGACGTCATGGGTGGGGTCGACGAGCCGGCAGGGCACTCCTCGCAGGTCGTGCCACGGCACGCGCACGGAGCCGATCGCGGTGTCGGGGCCCAGGTTCACCACGATCAGCCATCGACGGTCGCCGTCCCAGCACCACGCCACCAGATTCTCGACACTGTCGTTGCCGGGCCGGCCCGAGCGGTCGCACAGCTGCCACGTACCGGTCCGGAACGTGATGTCCCCGAGAGCAGTCAGGAGCGAGCGGTAGAACGCGGACCGGTCGGCGTCACCCGGCTCTTCGGGGAAGCGCCCGAGGAAGACCGGCAGCCGTGTACGTCGGCCCTCCATCTGGCCGTCGTGCACCAGACGCGCGCCGGTCTGGGTGAGCGTCGCCACCGCTGCGGCGTTCTCCTGTGCCGGATCGAACACCATCGCGGCCCGTGGCTCGTCATGATTCTCGATGAAGCGCACCAGCTTCTCCTGGTAGTCGAGATCGGCGAGGAGATGGCCCGCCACCTGGTTGGCGTCGCCTTGGACCAGGCGGTCGTAGAGGCGCTTGTCGTAGCAGAAGTCGAAGCCCTGCCGCTGCAGCGCCCACTCCAGGTCCCAGTACGCTTCGGCGATGAAACGGAACGTCGGGTGGCTTTCGCGCACCGCGGGAATCACGGTCGGCCAGTAGTCTTCGGCGGGAGCGTCGCCGGCGCGGTCGCCCCACGTTCGGGCGAAGACATCGTTCATCATGAGCATCGCCATGTCGCATCGGACGCCGTCGCACTGGTCGGCGATCCGGCGGAGCGTTTCCACCACCGCCGACCGAAGATCCGGGGAGAAGGCGTTGAGCTGTACGACATCGGGCCACGCCGGGAAGTAGGGATCCCGCCCGTTGGCCAGCACCCGGCCGGCGACATCGACGAACGATGTGGCGTCGTGTCCGAGATCCGCCGCGGTGCCGTGCACGAAGCGCTCCGGATGGGTTGTCGTCCAGGGATGGTCGGGTGCCACATGGTTCGGGACGAAGTCCAGGATCAAGCCGAGTCCCCGCTTCGCGAGGGCCGCCCGCGCCGCCGCGAGTCCCGCCCGGCCGCCCAGATTCGGGTCGACCTCGTAGTCACGGATGCAGTAGGGCGAACCGACGACATCGGAGGGAACGTAGTCGTCGAGCGTCGCCTCGAAGGTGGAGACCAGTTCGTCGTCGGCCAACGCGATGGCGACGCCCGCCGGGCTGCGCTCCCACACGCCCATCAGCCACACCTCGTCGAAACCGAGGTCGGCGATGGCGTCCCAGTATTCGTCGGGCACGCTCCCCAGATCGACACGGCGACCGGTGTCGGTGCTCAACCGGTCCAGCCACGGCCACGTGTTGATCTCGTACAGGAAGGGATGGGTCGCCGACCACTGGCGCGACGCCGCGGACCCGCCTTCCTCAGGTGCGACATCCACGATGAAACGCCCTTTCCGTCGAAGAAGATCTGCGAGGAAATGAAATCGTCGATCCGAGCATCATGATCGCGGTCCACCGAGGCCGCTCACCACTCAGTGTGGGCGCGTTATCCACCCGCTCGGTCCACTTCACGGAATATCCACCGGTACTTCATGCCGGCGTCATATGGTTCGTCGAAACGTCTGGCGGATCGGAATCGACCTCCCGCGAGTCGCCTTCGGCGCCGGCGATGGCGTACGCGGCGCCGATGAGCGTGAGATGGCTGAACGCCTGCGGGAAGTTGCCGACCTGCCGGCGTCGGCGGACGTCATACTCCTCCGCGAGTAGGCCCAGATCGTTGCACAGGGCGATGAGCCGCTCGAACAGGGCTCGGGCGTGGTCGGTGCGCCCGTTCAGTGCCAGCGCGCTGACCAACCAGAACGAGCATGCGAGGAACTGCCCTTCGTCGCCGGGCAAACCGTCATCGGTCTGTGCCGTCGAGTAGCGCGAGACGAACCCATCGCGGCCGAGCTCACGGGTGATCGCGTCGATCGTTCCACTTACGCGGGCATCCGAGCCGGGCAGGAAGCCGACGATCGGAATGGTGAGCACGCTCGCATCGAGCTCCTCGGACCCGTAATACTGCGTGAAAGTGTTTCGCTGCCTGTCGAACCCATGGGCGCAGACGTCGCGGTGGATTTCGTCGCGTACCTCCCGCCAACGGTCGATGGGGGCGGGGAGTTCGAACCGTTCGACCAGGCGCACGGCCCGGTCGAAGACCACCCAGGCCATCACCTTGGAGTGGGTGAAATGTCGGCGAGGCCCGCGGGTCTCCCAGATGCCGTCGTCAGGTTCGCGCCAAATGGTTTCGATGTGCTCGATGAGCTTCTGCCAGCGCGGCCACCGCCGGGGGTCGATCCGGCCGAGGATCTCCGTACCGGCAAAGAGCATGCCGATCAGCTCGCCGTAGACGTCGAGCTGGAACTGATCGGATGCCGCGTTACCAACTCGGACCGGCTGGGAGTCCTCGTAGCCGGGGAAGTCGTCGAGTTCGAATTCGGTCAGGCGCCGCTCCCCGCTGATTCCGTACATGATCTGGATCTTTTTCGGATCGCCGGTTGCGACGCGGGTGAGGAAATCCCGGAAGGCGAGCGCCTCGTCGGTGTATCCGGCGGCGAGCAACGCCTCGAGGGCGAGCGCGGAGTCACGCAGCCAGCAATAGCGGTAGTCCCAGTTGCGCACTCCCCCGACATCCTCGGGCAGGGATGTCGTGGGCGCGGCGACCATACCGCCGGTTTTTTCGTGGGTCATGGCCTTGAGCGCGATCAGGGAGGTCAGCACCTGATCGCGATAGGGGCCCGAGTACACGCATCGCCCACTCCACTCCCGCCACCACGCCTCGGTACGGGCCAGCGCCGAGTCGGCGTCCTCCATCGTCGGTGCGTCGTCGAAGGAGGAGTGCCAGCACAGAGTGAACCGGGCACGGCCACCCTCGGTGACGACGAAACTGGCGCCGATCGTGCCGTTGTCGATCTGCAGCGGCACCGGTGTGCAGAGGCGGAAGGTGTCCGGTCCCGCGGTGGCGCGGACTCCGTCCGGTTCCGGCTCCACCCACGGGGCAATGGACCCGTAGTCGGGGCGAACCACCAGGTCCATCCGCATCGGTACCCGGCCCCGGACACCTTGGACGATTCGCATCACCCGGGGTGGACCGTCGCCGCGCCGCGGCATGAAGTCGATGATCCGCACCATGCCGTCGGCGGTCTCGAAATCCGATTCGAGCACCAGCGTCCCCGGACGGTAGCGGCGAGCACTGACCCGGGCCTCGCCGACCGGGGAAAGACTCCAGCGGCCGTGCCGTTCGTCCCCGACCAGGGCTGCGAAGCACGACGCGGAGTCGAAGCGGGGCAGGCACAGCCAGTCGATGGCGCCGTCGCGGCCCACCAGAGCGGCTGTCTGCAGATCTCCGATGAGCCCGTAGTCCTCGATACGCATAACCGATCTCCCGATCCTCGAATGTTCCGCTGATGGTCGAAAAGAGTTGCCGTGCTGTTCACTTGGTGTTCATCGACACAATCGGGGCGGGGTACACGTCAGGCGTCGGCTGGATTCCACCTCGACACGGCCCAGATCACAACGGCGTTCAGGGCGATGATCGTAATCGCCCACATCGGGTAGTAGGGCAACCAGAGGAAGTTGACGAAGATCGACACCGCGCAGATCACCATGGCGCCCACTCGTGCCCACGTCGCACCGGTGAACAGAGCGATACCGATGGCGGTGACGATCGCGCCGACAACCAGATGAGTCCATCCCCACCCGGTGAAGTCGAACTGGTAGGTGTAGTCGACGCCGGTGACGAACACCTCGTCCTTGGCGATCGCGGACAGTCCCTGGAGAACTTCGAGTACGCCGACGGTCACGAGCAGGACCGCCCCGCCCATCGCGGTCCCTTGCGCCACACCTTGTTTGACCAAAGATTCCTCGGACATGACGTTCCCTTCCCGGGACGAATGAGAAATGGCCTTCGAGGCCAAGTGTCCTCCGAGCGGGCAGGTAATGGGGCAATTTCACCACCCCGCAACATTGTCGCTCGGCGTCCGCGGGCACGTGGTGTCGCCGACCCCCTCGGCAGCGCTTCACTGCGCGGCGAACTCGTCCGGCGGGTAGCATCACTCCACGTCAGATTCCCTGAGCACGGCGTATGTTCGCGCAGGCCCATTGCGTGAAGACTGTGCGCCTGAGTCGATGTCACGGCCGCCGACCCGGAACAGGTGCGAGATGGCTCCACGAGACGAGACAGGTCACCGCTCGGCCGCTCTCCGCCGGGTTCTGATCCCGCTGGCGCTGGCCCAGTTCATCTGCAGCTTCGCCGGCTCCAACATGAACGTGATGATCAACGACATCAGCGAGGATCTGGACACCAGCGTGCAAGGTGTGCAGGTCGCGATCACCATCTTCCTGTTGGTGATGGCGGCGCTGATGATCCCCGGCGGCAAGCTGACCGACAAGTACGGGCGGAAGCGTTGTTTCACCGTCGGCCTGGTCATCTACGGAGTCGGTGCCGTGATGAGCGCGGCAGCCCCGGGCCTGGGTGTGCTCATCCTCGGCAACTCGATCCTCGAAGGAGTGGGCACGGCGCTGCTGATCCCACCCGTGTACATCCTCACCACGCTGCTGTTCACCGAGGTCACCTCGCGAGCCCGCGCCTTCGGTGCGATCAGCGCGATGGGAGGCATCGGCGCGGCCGCCGGGCCGCTGATCGGCGGCCTGATCACCTCGGCGATCAGTTGGCGGGCGGCGTTCGTGTTCCAGGCCCTGGTCGTCGCGGCCATCGTGGTGCTGGCCCGAAACATCACCGATCCGCTACCGCCGGACCGCGCCCGTCCGTTCGACACCGGTGGGGCGATCCTCTCGGCCGTCGGCCTCGTCCTGATGGTGACCGGAATCCTCGCCGCGGACAACAACGCCTGGCTGATGATCACCCTGATCGTTGCCGGTGCCCTCGTGCTGGTGTGGTTCTTCCGCTCGGTGCGGGCCAAGGAACGCGCCGGCACGGAACCCTTGCTGTCGACCGCGCTGTTCCGCAACCGCACTTCCAACCTGGGCCTGGTCACCCAGAACACTCAGTGGCTGCTGCTCACCGGGGTGTCGTTCGTGGTCGCGGCCTACCTCCAGGTCGTGCGCGGCTACGACGCGATCGAGACCGGCGTCATCTTCACCGCGGAAACGGCCGGTCTGCTGGCGGCCTCCCTCGCTGCCGAACGATTCGCGAAACGGCGCGCGCAGCGCACCCTGATCCTCGCCGGTTTCCTCGTCGTGATCGGCGGCATAACCGTCCTGCTTGCCCTGGTGAGTGGCACACCGAACGTCTGGGCATTCGCGCCTGGACTGCTGCTGATCGGACTGGGTCTCGGTGTCATGCTCACCCCGTCGGTCAACGTCGTGCAGTCGGCCTTCGGCGAGCATCTGCAGGGCGAAATTTCCGGCCTCTCGCGGAGCGTGTCGAATCTCGGCTCGTCCCTCGGCGCCGCGATCGCCGGCACCGTCCTCGTTGCCGGAATCACCACCACCCCCGAGCGCTCGTACGCGCTCGCCATGGCCGTCCTGGCGGCGGTGGGCTTGGTCGGGCTCGTCGCGTCGACGTTCCTGCCTCGCACCGGGTCGCCGTCGGGCGCTGTCGCGCCCCCGTCCCAGGACAGCGGCGCCCCGGAGCGCCCGGGGGCGTAACCGCCATTCGCGTGGGGCTGGACGGTGCTCGCATTCACACACCGGATCACTGATAGAACACGTGTCAGATCTATCGCCCGCGGCGCCTCTCGCTGTAGCATTCGTGAATGAGTCGAGTAGGTAGCTACAGTGACGATGACGTGGCAGGTTGGCTGTCGATCTCACCCGAGTTGGGCGGTGCGCTCGGCGGTTTCACGGACGCGGTGTACAACCGGAACCGGTTACCGTTACGGGTCCGGGAGATCGCGCGGATGGCGGTCGCGGAGGCCAATGAGTGCGCCGTGTGCCTCGGGACCCGCGACAGGAGTGCCGCCGATGCGGGCATCGACGAGCATTTCTACGATCACGTCCTCGAGTGGGAGTCGTGGCCCGGGTACAGCGCCGAGGAGCGGACGGCGGCGGAGTTCGCTCACCGGTTCGCCACCGACCACACGGCGCTCCGCGACGACGAAGACTTCTGGGCGCGGTGTCACGAGCATTTCTCCGACGAGATCCTGACCGACCTGGCGCTGTCGTGCGCGTTGTGGCTGGGGACGGGTCGGGTGCTGCGGGTGCTCGACATCGGTCAGACGTGCAAGCTCACACTCTGAGTCGTCCTCAGGACGGGCCTTCCCTGCTCTCGCACGTGAACGGTTCGTCGATCCAGTAGGTGTCGTGCTGCTCGTCGAATACGAGCGGGTACGCGGTGGCGGGGTCGCACAACTTGTCGATCTGCGCCTGGTCGGCGGAACTGATGGTGAACCAGTATTTGTTGGTGTCCGGGCCGATGTTCTCGCACCGATAGAAGAAGCCCTTGACGCCGTCACCGAACACGTCGCTGCGGAAGTCGGCGGCGAGTTTCTTGTCGATGTTGGTGTTGTCGCAATCGGCCTTCATGCCCGGGGCGCTCGTCGTCTCTGCCGTCTCGCTCGCATATCCCTTGGCCGTGTGCGTTCCCGGCACCATCCGGGCCTGCCGAGGTGGTTACGTCGACGATGCCATGCACCCCGTCTGCACGACTACGCGTTGGCGACAACATGAGACCGTCACGCAGCTCACACCAACGTGAGTTGAATATTCAATTTTAATTGTGTGAATATTTCCACGTCAGCGCTCGCTGGGAATTGTTGGTTCAGCAACTATTTCGGCTCTCCGAAATACCGAGGAAGGGGTCAGCCATGTCCAGCGACGAGGAGACGCGTCAGGTCGAGCAGGTCGTCGACAGACTCGCCGCGGACCACGCGGACCTGCCACACCAGATGGTCGAGCAGATCGTCCACGAGGCACACACGGAATTCACCGCGGGAACGGTGCGCGATTTCGTACCACTGCTCGTCGAACGGTCCGCGAAGCGGAAGATCGCCGCCCTCGCCAGCTCCTGACTCAGGCCAGAATCAGTTCCGCTTTCAGGGCCGCGGCACGACAGCGGCGGGCAGGGACCAGTCGGACGGAATCACTCCGGCGAGCTGGTCGATGCGGGGGTCGTTCATGGTGTTGTAACGGTCGATCAGTTCCCGTATCGGAACCTGCGCCGGCTGCGGTGACGGTGACGCCGGGTCCTGCGCGAAGGCGCCGAGCACGTCACCGGTGTGCTCGTCGACGGTGCCGTAGGTGTTGGCCGCTACCGAGAAGTCGGACCCGAAGGACGCCGAGGCGACCACGCTGGGCCCGGTGTCGGACCACCCCCACTTGGTTCCGATGACCGACGGCAACAGCCCGGTACCCCAGTTCTGATGGGTTCCATCGGCGGCGACAGGGGCGGCAGTCGCCATCCATCCCAGGATCTCGCCGTCCGGATCGGTGCTCTTCTTCGCCTCGAGGAAGGTCACGGTGTCCGTGGTGCTGGTGACGGCGTTGCCCCAGAATCCGGCACCGTGAGTACTGGTGAGCCGATATTCGGCCGCGATCGCATCGATGGCCTGGGGATATTTGGCATACGCCTCCGCGGCGGCGCCGTCGTCGCTGTCGCGAATCATCCGCTGCCCGAGTGCGCGGTCCTCGGGCGAGCCGTCGCCGTGCCGGAGCATGTAGTCGGCCACATACAGTTTCACGATGGACAGTCCCGGCCGGGCTTCTCCGTGATTCGCCGTCCCGACACGGGTTCCGCTCGGCGTATGCGCGAACGACAGCGCCGTCCGGCCCGGCACCTCGTCGACCCGGTCGGGCGTCGGGGCGGCGTGGGCCGTCCATCCGGACGCGGTCGCGACAACGCCGGCGGCCAACAGCGACAGCACAACGTCTCGACACGTCGATACCGCGCTCTTCATACGGGGCGAGTACCCCGTTCGACTCGATTCAGTCGCCGTCACCTCACCGGAAAAAGCCGAGCGCTCACTCCCATTCGCGCTGCGGGAGGACGTCCTCCATCACCCTCCGCAGTGCGGGGTTGCGATTGTCCGAGCGCCAGGCGGCGTTCATCTGCACCGGCCGGTCGCGGACGGCGGAGACGGGCCGGAACACGACCCCCTCGGGGTGCATCGTCTGCGCGGATTCGGGGACGAGGGCCATGCCGAGTCCGGAGCGGACGAGCACCAGCATGGTGTGCACCTGGGTGACGTACTGGACATACCGCGGGGACGCGCCGACGATCGTGAACGTGCTGATGAGCAGTTCGTGGAAATACCGCGCGTCGACGGGTGAATACATGACGACGGGTTGGTCGTCGAAATCCTCGACTGCCAGTTCCTCCGCGTCGGCCAGAGGGTGGCCGGCGGGCAGCGCTGCGACGAGACGCTCGTGATGGATCGGCCGGGTGTCGATGCCGGGCCGGGTGAGGATGGGCCGGATCAGCCCGAGGTCCAGTTCACCGCTGATCAGCGATTCGATCTGCACGGACGTGACCATCTCTCGCAGAACGATCTTCACGTCGGGAAGCCGCTCGCGGGCGGCGCCGAGCAACCTCGGCAACACCGCGTGCGCCGAGGCGCCGGTGAATCCGACGACTACGGTGCCGAGGTCGCCGGCCGGCACCCGCCGGACGGTGAGGGCCGCGCTCTCGGACAGACTGAGGATCCGCCGGGCGTCGGGCAGGAACGCCGCACCGGCAGCGGTGAGGGTGACGGAACGGCTGGTGCGGTCGATCAACTGCACGCCGAGTTCGCTTTCGAGCTGCTGGATCTGACGGCTCAGCGGCGGCTGCGTCATGTGCAGGCGCTCCGCGGCGCGACCGAAGTGCAATTCCTCCGCGACGGCGATGAAGCACGACAGCCGTGCGAGGGAGAACATCGATCCACTCCTTTACCTCGAGGTGGGCCCGACCCCGAGGACTCAATCTAACCCACGACGAAGACGCCGGCCGCGACCTCGGCCGGCGTCGTCGATCGAGACGGCTACCAGCGTGGGCAGGTGTTCTCGAACGTCGGGTCCACCGACTTCATGTACCCGGTGTCGTCCCGGTCGCGCACCCCGCAGTCGAGGTACTGCTGGTGCAGGGCGGCGAGGGCGTCCTCGTCGATCTCGACACCGAGCCCCGGCGTGGTCGGCACCGCGACCGCGCCGTCGACGAACTTCAGCACGCCGGACTTCACGACGTCCTCGGTCTTCCACGGCCAGTGCGTGTCACACGCGTACGTGAGGTTCGGTGTGGCGCCGGCGAGATGCACCATCGCGGCCAGGCTGATGCCGAGGTGCGAGTTGGAGTGCATCGACAGACCCAGACCGAAGTTGTCGCAGATGCCGGCGAGCAGCCGCGACCGCTGCAGGCCACCCCAGTAGTGGTGGTCCGACAGCACGACCTGCACGGAATCCTTCAACACCGCGGGCTTGAGCTGATCGAACGCGACGACGCACATGTTGGTGGCGAGCGGCATCTTCGCCTCACGCGCGACCTCGGCCATGCCGTCGAGGCCGGGCGTCGGATCCTCGAGGTATTCGACGATGCCGTCCAGTTCCGACGCCACCCGGATCGAGGTGTCGACGGTCCACGCGGCGTTGGGATCGAGGCGCAACTGCAGGTCGGGGAACGCGGCGCGCAGCGCCTTGATTCCGGCGATCTCCTCGTCGGGCGAGAAGACGCCACCCTTGACCTTGATGGCCTCGAAGCCGTACTCGCCGATCATCTTCTGTGCCTGACGGACCAGACCGTCGGGGTCGATGGCCTCGCCCCATTCGTCGGGCTCGGCGCCGGGATGCCCGGCCCACTTGTAGAACAGGTAGGCGCTGAACGGGACGGCGTCGCGCACCTTGCCGCCGAGCAGATCGGACACCGGGCGGCCGAGGGCCTTGCCCTGCACGTCCAGGCACGCCACCTCGAACGGCGAGAACACGCGGTCGGTGGTGCTGGCCGTGGTGATCATGCCGGCGACGCCGTCGCCGCCTGTGACGGACAGGGTGGCGACCTTCTCGTCGATCGCGGCGCGGATCGCGTTGAGCGCGAACACGTCCAGCCCGACGATCGCCTCGGCGGCCGCTTCGAGCCGGGCGAGGTGGGCTGTGTCGGCGTAGGTCTCACCGAGACCGACGAGACCGCCGTCGGTGTCGACCTGGATGATGGCGCGCAGCGCGTACGGCTGGTGCACACCGACGGTATTGAGCAGCGGCGGATCGACGAACGCGACGGGCGTGATCCGCGCGCCGGTGATCCGGATGGGCGCGGCCGACATCAGACCGCCGCCTGCACGGCGAGGGCGTCGGCGAGCACGGCGCGACCTGCGGCCGTGATCCGTGCCAGCTCCTGCCGGTGGACCTCGCTCGTCGGGACGAGCGGCGGACGCACCGACCCGGCGTCGATGCCTTCCATCGCGACACCCGACTTGATCAGCGCGACCGCGTATCCGGGCACCTGGTCACGCAGGCGGACGAGCGGGTGGAAGAAGTCGCGGAGCAGTGCGTCGGTGAGCTCCTGGTTGCCGGATTCGAGGGCGTCGTAGAACCCGAGAGCGAGCTCGGGCGCGAACGCGAACGTGGCGGACGAGTACAGCGTCACGCCGATCGCGCGGTACGCCTGCTGGGTGACCTCGGCGGTGGGCATGCCGTTGAAGAACAGGAACGGTTTACCGGACTGCGCCAGCGCGTCCTTGACGGCGCGGACGATGCGCCCGACCTTGTCGAGGTCACCGGTACCGTCCTTGAAACCGATGACGGTCGGGAACTGCGCCACCTCCACGGCGGACGCCTCGTCGAATCGGGCGTTGCCGCGGTTGTAGACGATGAGCGGAAGGTCCGTGGTCTCGGCGACAGCGCGGGTGTAGTCGACCAGACCGGCCTGCGGCATCGTCACCAGGTACGGCGGGAGCAGCAGGATGCCGTTGGCGCCGTTGGCCTTCGCGCTGGTGGCGAACTCCTTGGCCTGCTGCACCGAACCGCCCGCCCCGGCGAACACGGGGACTCGTCCGGCGACGACCTCGACGGCCGTGGCGACGATCCTGCCGAACTCTTCGAGTCCGAGGGCGTGGAATTCGCCGGTGCCGCAGGCGATGAAGACACCGCCGGGTCCGGCGTCGATGCCCTTGGCGACGTGCTCGGCGAGCCGGTCGTAGTCGACGTCGCCGGATGCGGTGAACGGTGTGACGGGGAAGAACAGGACGCCGTCGAGCATGGGAAACTCCTTCACGAGGGGGAAATCAGGCTTGGGTGAGTCGGCCGTCGATGCGACGCCACAACTGTTCGGGGTTGCCGTCGGCGATGGCGGCGGGGAGCAGGGAACTCGGAACATCCTGGTACGCAACGGGTCGCAGGAAGCGCTCGATCGCGAGCGAGCCCACGGACGTGGTCCGGGAGTCGGACGTCGCCGGGTGCGGACCGCCGTGCACCATCGCGTGACCGACCTCGACCCCGGTGGGCCAGCCGTTGAACAGGATTCGTCCGGCCTTGAGTTCGAGGACGGGCAGCAGTCGTCCGGCCTCGTCGAGATCGGCGT
The DNA here is from genome assembly GCA_004211695.1 of Rhodococcus sp. (in: high G+C Gram-positive bacteria). Classification (GTDB taxonomy): domain Bacteria; phylum Actinomycetota; class Actinomycetes; order Mycobacteriales; family Mycobacteriaceae; genus Rhodococcus_F. The sequence continues at coordinate 22 of SEEV01000068.1, read as the reverse complement.
CGTCGACGTGGACGGTCGCGGT
>SEEV01000415.1 GCA_004211695.1 Rhodococcus sp. (in: high G+C Gram-positive bacteria) | reverse complement strand
ACCTTCCAGCGCGGAGGCCCCCAACCGCTCACGGCCCGGACCGTCCACGTGCGCAGCGAACTCCGCAGGCACCTCGACCTCGTCCGCGATCAGGGCTATGCCACTCAGGTCGGCGAACTGCACAATGACTCTGCCTGCGTCTCAGTGCCAATCCGATCCGCTGCCGGCACCCTCGTCGCCGGCCTGGTTCTATCCGGACACATCAACCATTTCCACCTGATGTTTCACCACATCGACGCACTGCGAAACCAAGCAGCTCACCTGTCACTACTGCTTTCGTGACCAGTAACCACACCAGCAACACCTCGCGAATACTTGTCACTGACGATCGGCCCTCTGAACAAAGGTGTCGACTTCGCCGGCCCGGTCGGCACTTGTCGGCTACACCCGACGGGACGGGGGTTGGCTACCGTTTGCCAAACCACCAGCGGGACGAGATCGCCGCCGACCGCATGTACGGCCGCCTGCAACCCTCGTGCCGGAGCGGGATCGCTGTCCGGTCGCCGACCACCAATAATCGGCGTGATCGAAAGGCTTCCGCCGAGGGCGTGAAGCCAGTAGAGATGCAACTGTGGATACCTCGCTCAGATACCGCAGATTTGCAGAGGTAGAGGCGAAGGGGAATTCCGCCACCTACGAGCAGTGGTGCACGGCCATCGCTGACGACCCGGACGTGCTCGCGCTGATCGAGCGTCTACCCGAACCCCGGCGGCAACCCAATCTCGTCCTCGGTGCCAGTCGGCACCTCGGCGCACCCGCCGGCACGTATGCCTCATTCCGAGAATGGCAACTTCACCACTGGCGGGGCGTCGAAGAACTCGCGCGGGCACGGACGACACAGACCAACAAGGCAGGGCGGACAGCCGTGTTGCTCCCCATCCTGGGACTGCTGCCTGGTCCGCTGTCGCTGATCGAAGTCGGCGCGTCCGCCGGTCTGTGCCTGTACCCGGACCACTGCCGCTACCTCTACGACGGCCACCGCCCCGTGCACCCGACCGGCGGTCCGTCACCGGTTCTCCTGCACTGCACCACAACCGGTGAACCGCCGATCCCAGACGGGGTTCCCACCGTGGCGTATCGTGCTGGGATAGATCTCAATCCACTCGATGTCACCGACCCGGCAGACATGAGATGGTTGGACAGCCTCGTGTGGCCCGAGCAGGACCAGCGCCGCCAGCGCCTGCTCGCGGCCGCCGAGATCGCCCGAACGGACCCGCCCCACCTGATAGGCGACCTCAATTCCGCCATCGCGGACCTGGTGCGACAGGTGCCGCCGCAAACGACGGTCGTGGTGTTCCACAGCGCAGTGCTGAACTACCTGTCGCCGGAGGCACGTGCCAGCTTCGTGGCCACGGTGCAGTCGTTGCCCTGTCGATGGATCGCGAACGAAGGCGTCGGCGTGCTTCCCGATATCACCGCGAAACTGACGAGGACACCCGAACAGCTCCGTGGGAAGTTTGTGGTCTCCCTCGATGGCGAACCAGGGCGTTGGCCGGCGGCCATGGGCAATCCCTCGACTGGGTAGCCCGAGACCGTCCTGTCGCTCCTTGCCGAAAGGCTGTGCAGACATAAGTGATTCGGGAGTATGCGGGCGGCGGGGTAGTCGGCTGGCCTGGCAAGCTACGCAGGATCGATCCGGCGTAGACCGAGGATTCGGACGAGAAGGTTAAACATGGCAGCTACGCCTTTCATCGACAACAGTAGGATCGTGCGAGAAAAACGTCCCACGCAAGCTAACGAGCGAACAAACGTGTTGGCGTTTCTGCGGTGGCATCGAAACACCTTGGAACTCAAGTGTGCCGGTCTCACCCCTGAACAACTCGCGCTGCAGCCGCTGAGCCCTTCTTCGCTGTCACTGTTGGGGCTTGTTCGGCACGCCGCCCAGTCCGAACGATTTTGGTTCCGCCAAGTGATGGCAGGTGAACTGGCCTCCGCGATATTCTCATCTCCAGGCGACGAATTCGACGTGACAGACGCAAACATTCAGACGGTCATCGCAGCTTTTCAGGCGTGGCGGACAGAGGTCGCATTCGCGGATCACTATGTCGACTCCATGTCAGATCTCGAGGTCACCGGGAACGAACCCGGCGAAGGACCGGTATCTCTGCGCTGGGTGCTGTCGCATATGCTGGAGGAGTACGCCCGGCACAACGGCCACGCTGATTTACTGCGGGAACAGATTGACGGCGCTGTAGGACTCTGAATTCTCCTACGTTATCGACTTCACGAAGACCGCCTGGCAGCGGATGGTTCAGCGGACCGAATCGTCCGCCGTCCTCACGTCTGCGCCGATACCTAATGCTCGGGTGCCGTATCGGGCGATGTAGTGCCACACCTTTTTCAGGTCCTGCGGATCGCAGGATGCACCCCGTGCACGACCGAGGATGGACGGGGTGAGCACGCCATCGTGGGCGATGCCTCGGGCCAGGTCGACGATGTGCGGCCCCCGATAGTCGGGATGGTGCGCAATCTCCTCGACGGCCACCATGTACCCGTCGTGCCACCACAAGGGGCAGGCGAGCGACCGGGCGATTACGTCGAAGGGTGTGTTGCGGTAGCTCGGGTCGAGAACGAGGGCCTCGACGTCCGACGCGATGTCGATGGTGCCGTGGACGTGTGCCTCGATGTAGTCGTCGAGCGGATCGTCGAAGTCCACCGCCGCGGCGGCCTCCACCAAGTTCATCGCCTCGGCGGTGCCGAACAGGTCGGGTTCGAAGACGCTGTCGGGGAAGCAGAAGGTGGTGCGGTCGAGGGTGTGCTCGGCCAGCAGGAAGTAGGAAGAACCGAAACGAGGTGATCCGCCGTAGGGGTCGACGCGGAAGTTCAGCGATCCGTACTTCGGTCGCTCCGCCGCCTCGTGCGCGTCGTAGGCGCCACCGAACATGCGGCTTTCCCACTTCCACCTGTCGCCGCCGAGGTGGGCGGTCAGTCCACCGTTGCCGGTCTGAGTCTCGAACTGTGATAGGTACGCGCCGCGGTCCGCGATCGCTTCCAGCGTCGAACCGTCGGCGAAGGGGAGGTCAGGGTGAAAGTGCAGTGTCACACGGAGTGTCCGATCGAGCGGGACACCCTGGGCGGGGCCGCTGACGTGCGCGATGGCGGTGGACCCGGGTGAGGTATCGGCAGGCACGCATCCATTATCTGATTGATCGCTAGCAGTTGTTCGTAAGCCGAACGCTGACCGGCACCGTCCCAGAAGGGGGCCTTCACCGGCATCTATCTGAGCTAGGGGATCGCCGTTTGACCCGTCCGGAAAAGATCGCCGGTTAGGTGCGTCAAACGGTGCAGAAAGCTGGAGGTCGGCGAACCTCGCGTCCCCGGTCACACAAAGCCTTGGCTGCTCATCGGTCCCGCGGAACTGGTGGGCCGTCCCTGGCATGCGGGCATCAGCGGCGCCTCCCCCAAAACGGCAAGTTCGGCGTCCACTGCCGCTGAGCAACAAACTCAACGAACTCGCGCAGCGCCAGCACCACACGCCCAGCGAACTCATGCGCGAGGTAGTCGAGGAAAGCACTCCGCGTGAAAGACCTCCGCGAATTTTCCGGCCTACCGGGTCAGCGCGCGGATATACCCCGCTTCGGATCCCGTCGCACAATCGAAGGGAGGAGAAGCGGAGATCCTGCTGGAGGTGACCATGCGTCGGGAGGAACCGGTACCGGTCCCGGTGGCCAGGCCGGTCCGGTGGTGGCGGCTGCGCCCGTGGAGCCGTAACCACCTGATGCGCCGCAGCGACCGCTACGAGGCCACCCTGGTGATACTTACCGCGGTCCTGGTCTTGCTGTTGATACCCGTAGCGGCCGCATTCGGCACCGCGGCGCATACCCGGTTGGAACAGCAAGCCCAGGCGCTACGCGCCGCTGTGCACCACGTACCCGCGGTCCTGCTCGAGGACACCTATCTCGCGCCCGACTCCCCCGAATATTCGATCCGCCCCACCGGCAGCCAGAACACCGCCCGGGCCCGCTGGACCACACCTCAGGGGGAACGCACCGCTGCCGTGCCCACCGCCGCCCCCGCGAAGGCCGGCGAGACCATCACCATCGACGTGGACGCCGACGGCGACCTCACCGGCCCCATCCCCGACAGCCGGGAAATCCCCGTCCTCGCGATGACCGCCGCCTGCGGAGTGTGGGCACTGACGGCCGGCGGCGTCCTGCTCTCCACGGCCCTCGCGCACCGACTGTTTCACCGAAACCGGTTGCGGCGCTGGGAACAGGAGTGGACACAGTTCGACCTACCACCGAGAGAACCCCGCTAGCACCGGGTCGCATACCCCCCGCCCGCAAGCCCTCGGCGAGTGCGCCTGTGAGTTGGTGGTGGATGGTCAACGCGTGCCCGACTGATGGACCATCCACACTACAACCGTGGGTCGACTGGCTCGGACTCGAGCGCAAGGACCGCGAACACCGGCTCGTGCACCCGCCACAGCGGGTCGCCTTCGGTGAGCCGGGTCAAAGCTTCGAGCCCGAGTGCATGTTCACGCAGGGCCATCGATCGTTTGCGGCCCAGGGACCGGTCGCGCAGCACGTCGAGATGCTCGGTGTAGTCGGGCCCGTAGATGATCCGCAGGTACTCCTGCCCCCGCACCTTGATTCCGGGCTGAATCCTCCTGTGCGCCAGTTCCGCGGGTGTCGGTCCGAGGGGTTTGACGACCATGCCCTCACCGCCGGCGTCGGTCAGTTGCGACCACCAGGCGGTCGCCGCGTCCCGGGATGTATCCGAGGTGAGGTCGACGAACTGGTGTCTGGTTTCGGCGATGAGAGGGTCGTCGAGCATCGCCAGCGTGGCCAGATGCCAGGAGTGCGGTTCGGTGACTGCGGGTGCCCCGCCTTCGCAGGCGAGGATCTGGAACGGTGCCAGTCGCACCCCATCTAGGCCGTCGACCGGCCAACAGTATCGGGCGTATGCCTCCCGGAACCGGCGGGCGTTGTCCGCGCGGGTTCGCGTGTGGGTCAGCAGGTCGCCGACGTCCAGCCCCCTCGCCGCGGCTTGCTCGAGTGCGGTGATCGCTTCGGGAAGCGCGGCACCCGCGGCGGCGGCGACCGACGCGTACTGGCTGCGGATCAGCTCTCCCGCCTTCGCCGACCAGGGCAGCAGTTCGCAGTCGAGTGCCAGCCACGGCGATCCGAGGTCGTCCATGAGCGGCCCGCACGCGGTGCGGAGCCGGGCGACGAGTTCGCTCATCCGGGTCGGATCGTCGAAGAACGGGCGGCCGGTGCGGGTGTAGACGATGCCCGAGCTGCCGTCGGTGACGCCGAATCGCTTCGCCGCGGTGGCGGCGTCGCGGGCCAGCACGGCGATCGCCCGGGAACCCATGTGCTTCTCCTCGCACACGATCTCCGTGACCCCGGCCGCCGCGTACTCGGCGAAACCCTGGGCGGGATGCTCGAGGTAGCCGTCGAGGTCCGAGGTGGCCGGTGGAGCCATTGTCGGGGGCAGGTACACCAGCCAGCGTGGGTCGACGGCGAATCGGCTCATGATCTCGAGCGCGGCGGCGGCGTTCTCCTCGCGCACCTTGATGCGCCCCTTGTTGTACCGGACGTCGATGTGCCG
>SEEV01000981.1 GCA_004211695.1 Rhodococcus sp. (in: high G+C Gram-positive bacteria) | reverse complement strand
CCTCGTCCCTGGAATGCTTCGTCGGGACTCCGGTACCCGCGGGACGAGGCTTGGCGCGGCGGGCCGGATGTGGCCGATGTTTCCTCGGCCGGTGACGACGGTAACGGGCGGAGGCCGCAGTGTCACCATTTGATAACGCGGTGTGTCTTCGCCTGTTGCGGGGCCTCATTGGACGCGCAGAGACTCTTCCCAGCTAGTGGGGACAAGACGCGTGTATCGCCGAGCCGTTGCCCTTCCGTTACCCGGTCGTTATGTGAGGAAGCTCACATCACTGGGGAGCGTCGACGATGTCCTTGCCGAGGGGCATGAGCGAGATGGGAATCATCTTGAGGTTCGCGACCGCGAGCGGGATCCCGATGATCGTGATCGCCATGGCGATGGCGGTGACGACGTGCCCGATCGCGAGCCACAGACCTGCGATGATGAACCAGATCACGTTGCCGATCAGCGAGGCGACTCCGGCCGTCGGCTTGTCGACCACCGTCTTCCCGAACGGCCACAGCGCGTAGACACCCACCCGGAACGACGCGATGCCGAACGGGATCGTGATGATCAGGATGCAGCAGAGAATTCCGGCGACGAAGTACCCCAGCGCCAGCCACAGACCGCCGAAGATCAGCCAGATGATGTTGAGCAGAAGTCTCATGATCGTCCCATCGGTCGGTGGTCGGGAGTATCAGCGTGCGCGTCTGCCCTGTCTCAGTGCCGCCACGATTCCGAGCAGGAATCCGATCGGGCACGCCAGGGCGATGAGGTAGAGAACGAGGCCCGGCTGACTGTCGGAGACGACCGGGGTCAGGAAGATCGCCACGATCGCGACGAAGCCGATCGCGAACAGGGCGAGCGCGACACGCAGGAGGCCGTCGCCCCTCCGGGGTGTGTGAGGAGTGCTCGAAGGAGTCGGTTCGTGGGCCACACCAGCAACGATAGTGCCTGGAAACCCGAATGCCGGAGGGGGTGTCTGCAAGGTAGACTGTGAGCACTGCGCGTCCCGCACCAGAGGTGGGGCGCGCTGTTTTGCATACCCAGTGCAACCAACTGCACTCCAAGTGATGAGCGGGTGAACGCGGTGCCGACCGGCAAGGTGAAGTGGTACGACGTCGAAAAGGGCTTCGGCTTTCTGTCGCAGGAGGAGGGGGAGGACGT
>SEEV01000980.1 GCA_004211695.1 Rhodococcus sp. (in: high G+C Gram-positive bacteria) | reverse complement strand
AATCTCTGTGCCTGCGCTGCACCTTCGCTTCGGAGCCGGACTCTCGTAGTCGGGCCTGGCCGTACTCCCGGATGGTCTCCAACATGCGGAACCTGACACGCCCGCCGTGCTCGCCTCGGGTCAAGATCGATTTGTCGGTCAGCCCGGCCACCGTGTCGAGAAGGGTCTCCTCGGCAAGCAACTCGTCCGCGCAGACAGCCTCGAGCGCGTCCAGACCGAACCCACCAGCGAACACTGATGCACGCGCCCACAGGGTCTGCTCCGCCGGAGTACACAGCTCGTAGCTCCAGTCGATGAGGGCCTGAAGGGTCTGATGCCGCTCCGGCAGGTTACGACTGCCCTCGCGAAGCAGCTGGAACCGACTATCCAGCCGATGCGCGAGGTCCTCCACCGTGAGCACGCGCAACCGTACCGCTGCCAGTTCGATCGCCAAGGGGATCCCCTCCAGTCGCTGGCACAGCTGGATGACCGCCTGTTCATTGTCGGGGGTGATCTCGAATCCGGGAACGACCGCAGCCCCCCGGGCGGCGAACAGGTTGACCGCCGCGAACTGCGTCGCCGAGCCGGGAGCGAGACGGGCATCGACGTCGGGCACCGGGAGCGTCGGAACCGGGTACACATGCTCACCGGCGATCATCAGCGCTTGTCTGCTGGTGGCGAGGATCCGCAGTTTCGGCGCCGCCCGGAGCAGCCGGTCCACCAGGTCCGCGGCTGCCTCGAGTATGTGCTCGCAGTTGTCGAGGACTATCAAGGTGTGCCGGGGGCGCAAGTAGTCGGTGAGGACCAAAGGGGCGGGGGCTGACTGCTCGCGAATCCCGAGTGCATCTATCAGCGTGTGCGGCAGCAGGTCTGGGTCCTTCAGAGATGCCAGTTCGACCAGGCAAACCCCATCTGGGAAGGCGCGGCGGATATCACGGGCAACCCGCAGTGCGAGGCGGGTTTTGCCGACCCCGCCTACCCCGGTCAACGTGACAAGCCGATCGGCGGAGAGAAGCTTTCGGACAGCGCAGGCCTCGGATCGACGACCCACGAAGCTCGTCAGATCCGCGGGCAGGTTGTCCGGCTGCTTGGCCGACCGTGAGGCCATGGTGCGGGCAGCCTAGCCCATCGCGCCTTCGACTTGGAAGGGTCGGGCTAGAGCCCGAAT
>SEEV01000414.1 GCA_004211695.1 Rhodococcus sp. (in: high G+C Gram-positive bacteria) | reverse complement strand
CCCGCACACGCACCCGCACACGACCGACATGCATTGCGCCGCATGGTGTTCCTACCGAAACACCGAGCACGCCACCCAGGCCAGCCGAGCGTCGCCGAACCTGACCTGTCCCCCCAGCAGGCTCCGGGGAGCGGGTGCTTGTGACCGGGCCTCGGCCGGCACGAACACCCGCGGTGCATCAGCGAGATGCGCGAGCACCCCAGACGCGAACTCGCACACAGGCCCACACCAGACCCCACCGCATCCCATTCAGCTCAGCGACGACGAATACACCCGCGCCCACGCCGCCGCCCGCACCGCCGGCCAGAACCTCGACACCTCCGGTCCACGACCGCATCACCGACGCCCTCGACACCGAACAACTCGAATAGCAGGTTCAGTCGGGGGTCAAGAACAGATCCATCGACATCAAGAACCACGCCACCAAACGCCACCAAACGTCACCAACGGCAGGAACGCGCACACCAACGGGCAGGGCGAAGCCCACACTCGGATCGGCCGCGGCGACGCGGCCCGTGACGGCGACGACCTACGGGGACATCTGTTCCCCCGTGACGAGGAAAATCACCCGGCGCCCGACCACCACGGCATGGTCACCGAAGCGCTCATAGAAACGCCCCAACAACGTGACATCGACCGCAGCCGGGATGGTACCGATCCAGGCCGGATCCTCGATCAGGGTGAGCAGCCGTCGATGCAGATCGTCGAGCTCGTCATCGCGCCTACCGATCTCGGCAGCCAGTTCGGGATCATGCGTGCGCAGAACCCGCTCGGCGAGACCGGCCAACTCAGCCGCCACCCGCCCCATCTCGGAGAGCAACTCCTCCGCCTCACCCGAAGCGACGTGCTCGGGATGACGCCGGCGGACACTTTCGGCCACATGCTGCACCAACCCGCCCATCCGGCTCAGATCCGCCACCAGGTGCACACCGGTGACCACCTGACGCAGATCACGCGCCACCGGGCCCTGCAACGCCAGCAACGCCATCGCCAGGTCCTCACACGGACCGCGCAACTCCTCGATCTGATCGTTGAGATCGAACACCCGCTCCGCCAAGGGCAGGTCCGCCAGCACCAGGGCCTCGGTCGCCGCCCGGACCGCATCCCCCGCCAGGTGGCACATCGACGCCAGACGGTCAGTCAGCTCGTCGAGCTGCTCGTGAAACTTCATCCGCATACCCATCATCCTCGTGCACCCGCCGAAGACAACACACCGGGACGTGTCATCTTCCCTGGTCAGACGGCTCGCCCAGGCCGCGATCCTTCCCGTCTATCCACGCGATCACATCGAACACGCGGAGCACGGAGATCTCCTCGGGGAGGGCCGGCCTCCTCCCGGATCGACAGCAGCCGGCGGTGCAACGCGCCGTCGTCGGCGCGAAGTGCCTCCCGGACCGGGTCCAGATGTGCGCGGGCGGTGCCCAGGACCTGACTCACGACCGAAACCGAAGATCGGGTACAGCCGGAGGCGTGTGCGGGCGATCAGGTCCGTCGCCTTCATCCCGGCGATCCCCGGCAACGCCCACAGGGCCGTTTCCAGGTCCCAGGCGGGCCACCCAGGGGTCAGCGGCTCCGGTTCGTCGACCCAAGGTCCCGATCCGAGCCTATCGCCGCCAGAAGGGCGTTCAGCGTCCCCGCGTCGGTGTGCAGGATCGCCCGCGCCGCCTTCGGTGGGACCTGTACCGACAGGAACAACCGCCGCGACCACATCGTCCGCGGTGAATCGGTCCGCCTCCCCCGCCCGGTCCCCGGTGCTCGACTACGAGTCGAAATGCGCACCGACACAGGAGCTTCGCCCAGGTACGGGCAGCCGGAATGCCATACCCCGCACCCCCTCACCGCGAACTGATCCTACGTGCCGAACTCGGTCAGCACCCCGCCGACCTAAGGTCAGCCAGCATCTCCTCGACCCCCTCAGTCAGCACTTCCATAAGCCTCAACACACCGAGTCGGGTCGGACCCCGACCAGGTATATCAATGTGCTCACTAAAACCAGCCTCACCCTCGAACATCAGGCGCGATACTTCCGGCCGCTGACCCGGTGCCGGCAAGGGGCGAAGAACCGTCATGGTTGCAATCACAGCGTTGTGGGTGAGCTGTCGCGACCTGCTCGATAGACCTCGGATGGAAGCCGAATGCTTATCGAACGTCGCTTCACCACGGTAGGCGACAACGTGCAGGGTTCGATGCTTGTCGTAGTTCACCAGCCTGTTGAGCACCCAGAGCAAGTGGTCCGTTGGGTCCACAGAATTGAAGGGCTGCATCGCACCGATCGCATCCGACACAGAGGGCTCCACCCACTTAGAGTGTCGATTCGCCCACCTCTCCCACTTCCCCGACTCTTCTCGGACCGGGAACTGGATTCCTTGAGCTTCATCATCCGTCAACGTATACCTGGACGCGATGTGCCCAAACAACGCGTGATCAAGAGCCGCACGCAAGTTCGTCAGAATGTCCCCAACCATCAAGCCCCATGAGGCCGGCGGCTCCTCGTCCACCTTCGCGATGTACTCGACGATGATGTTCGCACCATTCAGCGGATCGTTCCGTTGCCGATATGTGAAGTTGATCGGGTCCCTATTCCGATACGCATGGATGTCAGACCTGAGTGCGACCAGGTGCCCCTGCGCTCTCGACAACTTGCTGTAGGCGCTATCCACGTTGGTGATCGTAGTTCGAGTCCATCGCACGGACTATTACCGGTTTGACCTGCGGGAATGCTGTCAAAGCACTACTAAAATATGCCCTCACCCGGGATGTATATCCCACCCGGGGCAAACGGGTCGAAACTCGGCGTACGAAGACCTCCTCCAGACGACAGCACCCGGTGGTGCAATGCTGCGCCGTCGGCCCACCGGCTCCCGCACCGGATTCAGCGCTCGTGGTGCCCCAGGACATCCATCACCACCGAATCCCGGAAAGGGCAAGGTTCCAGAACCCACAGAGGCGGGTGAAACCGAACTCGGATGGAGTGAGGTGAGGTGAACCGCCAAGTCGCTCCGTGCTTGTCAGTCAAGCCAGTCGGCGCTCAATGCACGAGGGTTCTGCCCCTCATTCGGTGCTGGTCCGGGCGTGAAGGCCACCAACGAGTTGGCAGAAAGCGAGTCGAAGAACTCGCGCTGTAGCAGCTGCGAAGCATGAAGAAAGTAGCGCTCCCCGTTCGAAATAATGAACGCGAATCCCTTTTCAATGTTCATATGTTTGATATGTCCGATTCTTCTGTCAATGTGCGACGGCGATCGGTGCCGGCGAATCCCAAGCAGCTCATCTGCGAAGTCTCGACAGCGCCTCGCTACGTAATCGTCTCCCGATCCCGAGGCACCTGCTAGACACGCCTCCCCAAGCAACATCAACTTGTCGAGATCAAACACTGTCAGGGACTCTTTCGAAACAGTACCCAGACTCGCCAGCGTGCTCTCGACGAGTTCTGCAACCTTGGGCCAGTCGGATTTTCCGCGTGCTCGGTCAGCTCCCTTAACTGACACGGAGATCGCCAGACTCATCGCCTCGCGACACACTGAGTCGCCTGCCGAGGAACCGTTGATTACAGCGTTAGCGACCTCCAACGCATCAACAAAATTTCCCAGTTGCGAATGGGCCTCCGCAACCGCGATTTTGACCTCACTGCTATCCGGATCGAGGCGGGCGGCCCGCTGTAGTTCAGTGAGTCCGAGGCCGGGATTATATCCAGAATTGACGAGAAACTTGCCGTAGAAGTACCGAACGAATGGGCTCTTCTCTGCAAGGTCTCTGGCACGATCGTATGCATCAAAAGCTTCGGAGTAGCTGAGTGAGATCTCGTAGATGAATCCTTGGATTCTCTGAACCTCGTGATACCCGGGCGCGAGCTCTGCAGCTTCCTGACAGAGCGCGATCGCTTCATCGAAACGACCACGATTCGCCAGATCTAGCGCGGAACGCAGGCTCTGCGCAGCATGGAAGTCACCGGCGCCGCGGATATCAATTGTCTCTGGCGAGTATGGGTTTCGCGAGTGTGCCTCTTGCAGGTCGCCGCCGAACTGGTAGAGCGACTGATGTCTCTCGAGCAACCAAGCAGAATCCGAAATGTTGAGAGGTACTCAAGAACTTCTGCAATGACGTCTTCGGTTCCAACGTCTCCCGCTAACTCTGCGGCCGCGCCAGCGAACAGTCCGAGCGAGTCCTGGATCGCCCCCTCGATCCGCACAATCTCCGAGGTCGTCAACGTTGCGTTCTTTGCTGACGTCCACACGACCGCGTCGAACGGGCAATCATCATCGTCCAAAAGATCGTATGCCACCTGGAGTGCGAGCGCCGTCTTTCCGAGACCGCCGTCACCCAGTATGGACACAACTGGCCATGGGCCCTTCAGCGCCTTGACCAAATCTCCACGAAGGTCACGGCGCCCCAAGAAACCTGTCTCATCGAAATCCGCGGGCGGAAGATTGTGAGGGGTCGACGGCGAATCGTCAACCAAGAGGTTTGGCGTCAAACCGAGCACGAATCCCGGGTTTCGTTCCAACTCACCGCGCACCCGCACGGTGTCGGGCCACTCATACCCTGGACAAGTCACAATGTTCGCACTGAAATCGACGGTCAGAGGTAGGTCATCCATCTCAAGAGGTCTGGAGTGTGCCACTCTGTTACGCACTGGCGTAAGTTTCCTGAACTCGCCGTCACGTGTTTTCAGGCCAGAGGAGAGATCCTCAGGAAGTCGCTCCTGTATCCGGCGCAGGACGTTGTACGCGTCCTCGAAGTCGATGTAAGGCAGCAGTGCAGACAAATGCAGCGATGTTGACCCACGTCGCTCCTTGGCGCGCCTCTCCGTGGCGCGGGAGAGCAAATCGTCCCCGAGTACGTCAGCCGACTCACCTTCATCACAGTGTTGTGCGATCAGGCTACGAAGATCGTCTTCCAGAGCAGATAGCAGCGCGTAACACGTCAAGCTCGAAACATTGACCGACATGAATTCCTCCACCCATTAGCGACTTCGAGACCTAGCCTTCGGCGCCGTCAGTTCCGGCTAAGAATGCAGGTCTCTCTATTTGGCAGGTATGCGAGTGCGATACGGCGTGCTGACCCGAGCTAGCCTTCATCATTTCGACGGGTGCCAGGTCGGACTCACGGCTAACCGCCATCGGGTTCGGTGGTTCCGAAGCTTGGCTGTTCGGTTTGTTTCGGCGCTGCCGGCACCCATTCCCGCAGTTGTTGAACCACAGTGCCGTAGAACGCATCGGTCGATGACGTCACGCTGGTGATGAAGCTCGCCGCGGTACCCGACCGCCGGCCGCCCATCGGGAAGGCTTGTTCGAGGGAGAAGGAGACGATGTCGCCGGAGCGCCCATTGGTCAGTACCTTCGGATCCTTACGCACCGTGTCGAGGTGCTCGCAGGCTTCGTTGCCGCGCTCGGAGAACACCGCTTCGACCTGAACGTCGCCGGGTACGTCCTTGAGTTGCCTGAGTAGCCACGACAGCCGACGACCGGAGGTTCCCTCGTTCGGAGCCTCCACGGTGGTGCGGCAGCGGATCTTGTTGGTCCGCACATCCGCGATCACCACCAGATCACCGGCGGTCTCCGGGATCCGCAGCACCGCTTC
>SEEV01000979.1 GCA_004211695.1 Rhodococcus sp. (in: high G+C Gram-positive bacteria) | reverse complement strand
CCACGACGTGGCGGCCTTCGAGTTCGTCGACGGTGGTGAGGCCCTCTTTGCGACCCATCATGATCGACGGCGCCACCCGTTCGACGATGCTGCGGATGAAGCCGTCCGGAACCTTGCCCTTGTCCAGCGCGTCCAGTGTGGACTTCACGGCGCCGCAACCGTCATGACCCAGCACCACGATCAAGGGCGCGTCGAGGATCTGCACCGCGTATTCGATGGAACCGAGCACGGCGTCGTCGAGGACGTGGCCGGCCGTTCGGACGACGAACATGTCACCGAGGCCCTGATCGAAGATGATTTCCGCAGCGACACGTGAGTCTCCGCATCCAAACAACACCGCGGTGGGGTGCTGCTCGTCGACGAGCTGCGCGCGGTCGGCGATTCCCTGGCTGGGGTGGATCGAGACTCCGCTGACGAAGCGCTCGTTACCCTGGCGGAGGGTTTTCCACGCGGTGACCGGGTTGGAGTGGGGCATGCGGTGATTGTTCACCCGCCCTGTTGCGCCTGCTCGGCGGGAACATTACGCCGACGGAAATTCCGGTTCGCGCACCGGCGACGGGACGTGTGAGGAGAAGTAACGCACGATGCCTCGGCGCTGGTCAGTTGTGCAAGTCTCCCCGCATCCAAGGCACACCCTTCCGGCCCCACACCACCACCGCACACCACCCGCAAATGGAAATCCCGGTTCGCCCGAGGCCGTCGACGCGGTGACACCGCGGCCTTGCGCGGCCGGGCGGCGGTCTGTGGGGGCCTGTACACGACTCCGGGGTCTGCTCCGGATTGGCCGACGGGACCCCCGCGCTGATCGATCGGCGGTGGGGCGCCTACCTTTCCAGTCCGTACGGGCCGGCGGCGTCGGTCGGGTCGGTGGGGCTGTTTCTGACGGCGTAGGCGGCGAGGGTCGCGGCCCCCACGGCGATCCACACGGCGTTGAATGCGAGCACCCGGTATGTCACCGCGCCGGCGGCCGCCCCCACCGCGACCGCACCCCAGAGCCGCAGGTATCGAACCCATCGGCGGGATCCCCTCTGCCGAACAGGCGATCGGTCAGGGACCGAGCCGCCGCGGCGAGCAGGCCGCCGGTCTCGAGAAGGGTGGCTTCGGCGCCCATGGCCAGGGCGAGGGTGAATCCGATCAGGGGTGCGGTGG
>SEEV01000978.1 GCA_004211695.1 Rhodococcus sp. (in: high G+C Gram-positive bacteria) | reverse complement strand
ACCTCGACGGAATCGGACCCCTCGTCCACCACACCGATGCGCACCCACGGGAGATTACGGGCCGTGCACATACCGGTAAAGCGAGTTTCCTCGGTGCGCGGGACCGCGACGAGCACGCGACCCGAAGACTCCGAAAAGAGGGTGACGAACGGGTCGGCGTCGTCGGGAAGCAGGATGCGGCACCCGGTCTCGCCGACGAGCGCGGCCTCGACGACGGTCTGCGCGAGACCACCTTCGGAGAGGTCGTGGGCGGCGGACACCAGACCGTCGCGGGACGCCGCGAGGAGGATGTCGGCCAGCAACTGCTCGCGTTCGAGGTCGACCTTCGGCGGCACACCACCGAGGTGGCCGTGCTCGACCTGCGACCAGATGGACCCGTCGAACTCGTCGCGGGTGTCGCCGAGCAGGATCAGCGTTTCGCCCGGTTCCAGTCCGAGACCGGTGGGGATGCGACGGTGCACGTCGTCGATGACGCCGAGCACGGCCACCACCGGGGTGGGCAGAATCGCGGTCGAACCGGTCTGGTTGTAGAAGCTGACGTTGCCGCCGGTGACGGGGATGCCGAGCTTCGCGCAACCGTCCGCCAGACCGCGCACGGCCTGCTGGAACTGCCACATGACTCCCGGGTCCTCGGGGGAACCGAAGTTCAGGCAGTTGCTGACGGCCTTCGGGGTGGCACCGGTGACGGCGACGTTGCGGAAGGCCTCGGCGAGCGCGAGCTGCGCACCCGCGTACGGGTCGAGTGCGGTGTACCGGCCGGATGCGTCGGTGGCGAGCGCGATGCCGCGACCCGTCTTCTCGTCGACGCGGATCACACCGGAGTCGGCGTTCTCGGCGAGCACGGTGTTGCCGCGCACGTAGCGGTCGTACTGCTCGGTGATCCACTTGCGGCTGCACAACGCCGGGGACGCGAGCATTTTCAGGAGAGTGGCCTTCAGTTCCTCGGCCGACTCGGGACGCTTCAGGCCCGCGGTGGTGTTCGCGATCAGGGCGTCCTGGGTGGCGGGACGCTGCACGGGGCGCTCGTACACCGGGCCCTCGTGGGCGACGGTGCGCGGCGGCACGTCGACGACGGTCTCGCCGTGCCAGGAGATGGTGAGCCGCTCGCCGTCGGTGACCTCACCGATGACGGTGGCGAGGACGTCCCACTT
>SEEV01000413.1 GCA_004211695.1 Rhodococcus sp. (in: high G+C Gram-positive bacteria) | reverse complement strand
AGCTCATCGGTGGCACCGCAGCCAGCCACCATATCGAATCCGGGGACGCTGATTCACTGTCCAGCAACACTTTCGGTGAATTCTAATCAATCAGTCCACTTAAGCAGATAAGCAGTACATACATTCGAGTCAATAGCCTGCGAAAACTCGCCCACCTGAACGCACACCAAGCAACAATGACGACATGACAACTACCGGTGTCGTCCGTAGCTGGAGCCCCCAGGAGATGTGGGGCATCATCGATTCCGACGAGACGCCGGGCGGATGTTGGACGTTGTTCCACAGTGTGGCGGTCGAAGGCTTCCCCGCGCTTCGCGAGGGCCAGCAGGTGGAGTTCGAGTGGGACGCACTCGACAGCCCCATGCATGGGTGCAACTTCTATACGACTCGCGCGTGGCCCTCGGACAGCGAGTCGTATGTCGCGCCGCCGTCGGACAGCCCATTCTCGTCTCACTTGTGGCTCACCTTTCCTGACGGCACGGCGAGAGAGCTCACAGAAGCGGACCTCCTTCCTGTGCCGCCACGGATACACGCCGACCGAACCACCGGAATCGTGCGCACCTGGATCGACGAAGAGGGCTGGGGTGTGATCGATTCCGACGCCACCCCTGGTGGAGCGTGGACTCACTTCAGCAACGTTGCAGGCCCAGGCTTTCGTTCGCTGACGCCAGGACAGCAGGCGTCATTCGAACCCGAGACGATGGTCGGCGGAACGCAGGACGGATACCACTACCGAGCACTGGATGTTCGGAACGTCGAGTAGAACTGCCCGCCGCTTGCTGTCATCTCTAGCGTCGAGAACTCAGCATCGCCCCTGGAAGAAAGCCTTGACGAACCCCACCGTCTGGTACAGGTAGATGTACTCCCAGTGGGCGACGCTAAATTCGTAGTCCCGTGGCACGGGCCGCATCACGATGTCACCATCGAAGCACCGCGAGAAGATGTACCGCGCACGCGGCAGGTGGTACCGCCAGCTGATCACCATGACGCTGTTCCACCCGTGTTGCACCGCGAGGTCGCGGGTGAACAGCGCCTCTCCTCGTGTCGTACTAGGTTGCGGCGGGACGCAGGTGACGGTGAACTGCTGATCCTGGATAGCGCAGAACTCCGCTACCTTTCGGTCACCCCTCCCGTACGGTTGCGACAGCACGACGTTCGCGGAGACACCCTGCCGCGCAAGCTCGATGCCGTACTCCTCGCGACCATCCCGATCACCGCCGAGCACGATGATCGCATCGACATGCCTCATCGGATCGACATGCGACCTGGAGTAGAGGGAGTAGCCGACCCCACCCAGGCCGGCCACTCCAACCGCCGCAGCCCCAAGAGCACACATTACAAGGATCGCCAGCCGCCGCACCGTTCCCAGAGTAGATGGCATCACCTCGCACTGCGGGACGAGAGCCGGGCCAGCCAGCGCTGAAAGAGCGCGTCATGGTGCCCCGGTGAGAGCCGGTCGTAGAACCCTGTAATGCCCCCGACCTGCTGTGAAGCCCGGTACCGCACAACTCGAAAACCGGTTGTTAATCGCATCACTCAGCAGGTAACGAAATGGACCAGGATGCGATGATTAAACGTCAGTTATTCGAGAGGCGGTCACCAATACCGCCGCAAATGTCGCGAGACGGTAACGCCCGCGAACTCATTTGTTCTAGGTAGAAGGCGGGAGGGTGACGGCATTCGGTGTGCCCGGCAACCCCGTTTCGGGCGTTCAGGGAACGGCGCCTGCCTCTGCGGGGGCATCGCCACAAAGCGGGCGGAGCGACTGGCAAGCGGCATACATCAGGCGGCTGTTGATATCCGACACCGGTGGCCAAACCCGCTCTCTACCAGAGAACCACAACTGCTCTTCTCGGCGTTCGCTCAACGATCCGAAACGACATGCAGACTTCGTAGATAAGCCTCGACAGCGGATGCGAGTGTGACACAACCATCGTCAACAGGTGCACCACTAACCGGATCCTGCGCGAAACGTAAATCATATGTGTTAACGAAACCAACCCCTTTGGCCCCCAAAGCAACGCGCGCGATGTCGACATAGTTCCTCGACGCGTCTTCGCTCATGAATCCATTGCCCCACAGGAGGCCCACGACAACGACCGGAACACCTGGAGCGATCTCCCGGACGGTCCGTATCGAGTCTTGCACTGCCACAACTAGATCACCGGACAGACTGCCGACATCGGATGCGCCCGCTTGAAGCACAAACAGGTCCGGGGTACCGACGGTCGACATTGGGAAGTTCGAAATCCGCTCGGCCATCCTACCCGAACCACTAGATAGGTAGCCGCCGTCAACCACAATATTTGCTTCTACCGCCCAACCGAGAGCGTCACCCAGAATTTCCGGGTAGGACCGAGACGAGCTACAGGCAGCACCGGACGCCTGATTATCACCAAAAATCGCCACCAGTGGATCACTTCGACCCGGCCCTGCCGCGATTGCAGGAAAAGGGGCATTAGCAAGGACTGGATCGTACTTTGAAATGTATGGAGCAGGATCGCGGGCACAACCGCTCAGCAGCACCAACGCCGACACCCACAACGCGGCACACCACCGCGCAGTCTGAGGCACTCCACCCACGATGAGGCTACACATGCTACAACGCCCTCTCCGTAAAGCCATGGGAATCAGTTGACTGAACAGGTCGACTTAGACCGCCGAACCAGAAGGACAACACTCTGTCATAGCCATGCCCGCACGACAGAATACCAACAACAGATCGCACCTATCTTGGCTGCATGATACCCCGCATGCCACGCGCGCTCACTACCAACTCACCACCCACACGAGTTACTGGACACTCGGCATCAGGACACATCCTTTTAGCGACACAGCAGCGGCCCATATCGACCACACGAGCAACCTAACCTAGAATATAGACACCGGACGTGCGGGCAGATTTTCGCTGCAAAATCACCGACATACATACTAACTACGGCCACGGAATCAACGATCTGCGGACGAACGAATGAATGAAGGACCCATGGAACACCTAGCAGAAATGCCAAGAGCAGAACGATCAACCGTAGGCCTGGTGCCATTTGAGGTAACAACCATCGAACGCGCCACCGCACAAGTACTCACAGAAGTGAGGAATAGGAGACCAACTCCTATCCGTCTCGCAAATGCATACTGTGTAGCCCTGGCCTCCAAAGACCGAAAGTATCGCGACTTAATGAATTCGTCCGGTATTAATTTTCCAGACGGAACTCCGGTTGTATGGTTCATGAGGATGGATCGAAGTCTTTCGAGCCAACCTGGCCGAGTAAGAGGACCGTCACTTTTCAATGAAATCCTCGACAAAGGCCGCAATGAGGGCGTAAGGCACTTTTTTCTTGGCACCACGAACGAGACACTTGAAATACTAGCGTCGAAGTTAACGACCAGGTATCCAGGGCTGGAAATATCCGGAACATACGCTCCTCCATTCGGGCAACTGGACGGGAAATTTTTGGCTGATTGTCAGAACCAAGTCTCTCAAACCGAGGCCAACGTAGTGTGGGTAGCGCTGGGCACGCCAAAGCAGGACTTCGCAGCTGCGAAACTCGCACCGATTCTGGGGATGCCTACGATAGGGATCGGGGCCGCGTTCGACTTTGCAGCAGGCACGACGCGGGAGGCACCCGCAATAGTGCAACGAGTGGGGCTAGAATGGGCATTTCGCCTACTGAGTGAACCGAAGCGACTTTGGAGAAGATATCTATTCGGTAACCTCATTTTCATTCGCGCAGCGTCACGAAGCCACCGGGCGGCACGATGAGAGTCGCTATTCTGCACAGCTACTACTCAAGCGACTCGCCGAGCGGGGAGAACATTTCCGTTGATGCACAAGCCGAGGCCCTATCGGCTCACGGACATACTGTCCGGGTGATCGGCAGGTTCACTGACGTCCAATCCAAATCCACTACGTACCCAATCAGAGCAGCGATTTCGGCGAGCGGCATCTACGGGCCATCGCCTATACACGAGATCGCGGATTTCGACCCGGACATATTGCACATTCACAACCTGTTCCCGAACTGGGGCACACGGTGGCTTCGCGACTGGGACGGCCCAACCGTCGCGACCATGCACAATTATAGAGCTATGTGTTCGAACTCTTTACTGTGGCGAGACGGACATGATTGCCGTGAATGTTTGGACCACGGCAGCTTTTCCGCTGTGGTCCATAAATGCTATCGTGATTCTTTAATTGCGACTTTGCCATTGGCTTACGCAACCCGGAATCGAGCTAGCCACTCGGACGTACTTAACCACGCCCAGATCCTAATCACGCTAAATAATAAATCGGCGCAGATTTACGGAGCTCTCAAGCCTGACGTCCCCATCCATGTATTACCAAATTTCGCGCGCTCATCGCACACTTCAGGTAGCACCGAAGTAAAAGGCTGGATTTACGTGGGAAGACTTACCGAGGAGAAAGGTATCAACTGGCTCCTCACGAGGTGGCCGCGCGGCCAAGAATTGAACATTATCGGAAGCGGACCCGCAGAGGATGAGGCTAATAGGATAATCAAGACCCGAGATCTGACTAAGGTCACGCTCCTTGGTCGAAGAGACCCCGGTGACACAGTTCAGGCAATTCGGAACGCAAAGGGACTCATCCTTCCAAGTCTTTGGTCCGAGGGAATACCGACTGTCGCATTAGAAGCCCTTTCAGTAGGGACCCCACTAATTATCTCCCAAGACTGCGACGCGCACGAAGAACTCACATCAAAAAACGCTGGAGTTACCTTCAATTCCAAACAGGCCACTGAATCAACGATCGCGTCATTACTTTCGTATATTGAGTCGCACGAAAACCAGATGGCTCATGCCGCCTTCGATCTATATCAGTCGTCCTTTTCGGAGCGTTCCTGGATAAAATCAATAGAAGAGACCTATCGCGATGCGATTTCGCGATACGCCGTTAGCGGCTCTTCAACTTTGTCCGGGCAATCAGCATGAAGTCTGAGTCGCGGCCCGCTGTTTGCGGGTGCAGTGGAAGCGTATCCGGCGGGCCGAGTTCTCACGATTTCGGAAGCCGCAACCGGCGCGCTTCACAGCCTTCACGAGCCGGTTGTATCCCTCGGTCCGTGCATTGGTGATCCCGGTGCTGACGAACGCGTTGATCTCCGGCCACCACGTGTCGATCGTCTTCGCCAGGGTGAGGAGCTCGGGGATGTTCGAGTCGATGCACCAGGCGAGGAACCGGTGCAGCCGATGCCGGGTCAGGTGCGGGTCGCCACCGGACTTGACGGTGGATAACAGCGTGCGGAGTTCCTCCTTCGCGATGTACGCGGACAGGATTTGTGCGGTGGGGTCTTCGTCCACGATCGCGTTCCACATCTTCGCGAAGTTCCTGTTCGAGAGTCGTTCCCGTGCGGTGAGCAACCGACGTCGGTTGGCCCACTCCGGGTCGATCTTGCCGCCGCGGCGGTCCTTGAGTTCCCAGGTGACCCGGCGCCGGACCTTGGTGACCGTGTCATTGGCGAGTTTGACCAGGTGGAAGTGATCGACCACGAGCGTGGCGTTCGGCAGCAATCCTTCGGTGCGGGTCGCCGCCGCGTACACGGCGGCCGGATCGATCGCGACGTACTCGATCGCCTCCCGGAAC
>SEEV01000977.1 GCA_004211695.1 Rhodococcus sp. (in: high G+C Gram-positive bacteria) | reverse complement strand
GTATAGACGCCGCGCGGACTCAGACTCAGCGTACTGCTTGAAAGTCCCAACATCCAACGTCGTGTTTCTCTGCACCTGCGCTAAGAATTGCAGTAGAAGGCCGCGACATGTTCGCGTGTCGAGGCCCACTGGAGCCTTGCTCGCAATCAGATTGTTGTTTTGCTTGTATTTAGCGACGTAATCACTCACCTGCGAGTTGATTTGAGCGGAGATGTCAGCGTCGACCGATGTCAGCTTATTGTTGAGTTCGGTTGACTTCGATGAAATAAATTTTTGCTGAATTATCTCGGCAGCTTGGAGAGCGGCGAACGCTGCCATCCCAAGTCCGAAAGACCAGATTGCAGCTACCGCGGCTCCGTCGGCGGCAATCTGGGTAGCGTCCGCCGCAACGGTCAGGTTACGCACCTCGCACGACAAGTTGTACAGCGTCGTGAATTCGGCGTTGACCGCCGGGTCTGAATCGAATTCTCCAAGATTTACAAAGAGAGCCTGCTCAGAAATAATGCGGTCGATGTTTTCCTCTGATTCGGTCTCCCAGGTAGACATGTAGTTCAAGTAGGTGATGAGGTCCGTGCTGCCCATGTGAGGTTGCCTTTCGAATTGACTCTTCAACCGACGTACACGCCGGCCGTCGTGAAGCTGTGGTCTTGCTGACGTAGTGCGGTGGGGCCGCGGATTCCGGCGGGTAGATGGGTGGAAATCTAGGAACCTTCATCGTCCGCTGCTGATCGGTGAAAGGTCAAGACTGGTTGGTCCCGTTTGACAGTAGGTCCGAGCGTATCGGCATGAATTTTGCATAGTTATACACTGCTTCGGATTGTCTCTCATTCGAGCAGTGTTGAGGCACCGCACCAGTGCTGAGGCGCTGCATCAGGGAGATAGGCACCGGCCATCGACTAAAACTTGCTTGAGACATCTGACCCTGCCATGCCGAGATGATCTGCCCGCGCACGGCCCCAAGAGGATTCACACCTGCAATGCAGGCAATACCAGCATTGTTTGCATTCGAATTGATGTGGGTCACGGATCAGTGCTGTCGCCTGCCATGAGCATGGGACCGTCTGAACCGGATTTCTGCCACCCTCATGGGACCACTCGGATTGCCAGTTATGGGACCACCCGGCGCGTCGCGCCGAAGTCTCGCCGGATCGC
>SEEV01000412.1 GCA_004211695.1 Rhodococcus sp. (in: high G+C Gram-positive bacteria) | reverse complement strand
AGGCGCGAAGGAAAACAGGTAATGACGACCAGCTCTCGATCACGGTCCACGACGGTCGCTGCGGCGACGCTGGGCGAGGACGATCTCAGTTCCAACGCGCAGAAGGAACGGCGCAAGCGCATCCTCGACGCGACCCTGGCCCTGGCGTCCAAGGGCGGGTACGAAGCCGTGCAGATGCGGGCCGTCGCCGAACGCGCCGACGTCGCCGTGGGAACGCTGTACCGCTACTTCCCGTCCAAGGTGCACCTGCTGGTATCGGCGCTCGCGCGCGAATTCGAGCGGATCGACTCGCGGGGCAAGAACCCCCCGGGCCGGAACCCGCTCGAGCGGATGCAGCTGATCCTCAGCCAGATCACCCGGGCCATGCAGCGCGACCCGCTGCTGACCGAGGCCATGACGCGCGCCTTCATGTTCGCCGACGCCTCCGCGGCCGCAGAGGTCGATCAGGTGGGCAAGCTGATGGACCGGCTGTTCGCCCGCGCGATGACGGACACCGAGCCCACCGAGGACCAGTTGGCCGTCGCCCGGGTCATCTCCGACGTGTGGCTGTCGAACCTGGTGGCCTGGCTCACACGCCGCTCTTCCGCGACCGATGTCGCGAATCGGCTCGAACTCACCGTCGAACTGCTGCTCGGTGACGGAAGCCGCAGACCCGAGTAGGACCCGATCGGGGCACAGCCCCCGCCGACAACGCGCTCACAGCCGTCGCATCCCCTAGATTTGAACATGTGAGCGCCCACGATCTGCCCATCGAACTTCGTCGTGCCCTGTCGAGGGTTGCACGGACCCCTCGCCTACTCGTCGCTTCCGATTACGACGGCACCATGGCCCCCATCGTCTCCGACCCCGAGAAGGCATTTCCCCACGCCGAATCGGTGCGCGCTCTCCGCGCCCTGGCCAGCCTCGCAGGCACGACGGCGGCCGTGATCTCGGGCCGGGCCCTCAAAGACCTCGCCGCGCTGTCGCGGCTGCCCGCCGAGGTTCAACTGGTCGGCAGCCACGGCTCGGAATTCGACATCGGCTTCATCCACGCGATCGACGCCGACGCCAAGAAACTTCTCGTCGAGATCACCGAGGAACTCACCCGGATCTCGACGCTGTACCCCGGCACATCGGTGGAAGCGAAACCGGCGAGCGTCGCCCTCCACGTCCGCAACGCCGACGCCGAGGAGGGTGCCCAGGCGCTGGCCGCAGTGCGTGCCGACGCCGGGCAGCGCGTGGGCGTGCAGGTCACCGAGGGCAAGTCCGTCGTCGAGCTGGCCGTCGTCGCCACCGACAAGGGCCATGCCCTCGACCTGATCCGCCACCAGGACGGTGCGACAGCGGCCGTCTTCGTCGGCGACGACGTCACCGACGAGAAGGCGTTCGCCCGTCTCCAGGGACCCGATCTCGGTGTGAAGGTCGGACCCGGCGAGAGCCTCGCCGAGTTCCGGGTGTCGAGCACCGAAGACGTGGCCGCGGCCCTCGCGTTCCTGCTCGAGGAGCGCCGCACCTGGCTGTCCGGGGCTCACGCGCCGCCGATCGAGCGGCTCACCATGCTCGCCAGCCCCCGGACCGTCGCCCTCGTCACCCCCGACGCGACCCTCACGTGGCTGTGTCATCCCGAACCCGATTCCGCGTCCGTGTTCGCGCATCTGCTCGGCGGACCGGAAGCCGGCCACTTCAGCGTGGGTCCGCACCGCAGCGCCCTGCCGCTGAGCCAGCGGTACATCGACAGCACGATGACCGTGCAGACCCGGTGGGCCAGCCTCGCCGTCACCGACTACCTGCCGCACGACGTCCGCCCGGGCCGCACCGACCTGACCCGGGTCATCAGCGGGAAGGCCGCCGCTGTCGTGACGTTCGCACCGCGGCCCGAGTTCGGGCAGGGCCAGGTCATCCTGGAGGCGGTCTCCGAGGGACTGCGGGTGCACGGCACCAACGAGCCGATCGTGCTGCGCTCCCCCGGCGTGCAGTGGAACGTGACGTCGGACGGCAATCAGCAGACCGCCCATGCCGTCGTCGATCCGTCCGGCGGCGATATCGTGCTGGAATTGCGGTGCGGCACCGAGGAAATCGGGCCTTCGGAAACGCCGGAGGAGGAGCGCCGCGCGCTCGCGGAGTCGTACTGGTCCGACTGGGCGAAGAGCCTCACCCTGCCCACGCTGAAACCCGACCTGATGAAGCGGTCGGCGCTCACTCTGCGCGGTCTCGTGCACGTCGACTCCGGCGCGATCATGGCCGCAGCCACCACGTCGCTGCCCGAGGAGATCGGCGGCGTCCGCAACTGGGACTACCGCTACTGCTGGCTCCGCGACGCCGCGCTCACCGCGTCCGCGCTCGTCAGCCTCGGTTCCCTGAGCGAGGCCGAGGGGTACCTCGACTGGGTGCACGACGTCCTCGAGACGCTGCCCGGCCCCGAACGCCTGCACCCCCTCTACACGCTGCACGGCGGCGGGCTGCCGCCCGAGGCCGTGATCGATTCGCTGCCCGGATACGCCGGTTCGCGCCCGGTCCGCATCGGCAACGCGGCCAACCAGCAGGTGCAACTCGACGTGTTCGGACCCATCGTCGAACTCATCCACGATCTGTCCCATGCCCGCGAGAAGCAGGGCGCCCTGGTGCCGCTCAACGACCGCGACTGGGAACTGGTCTGCGCCATGGTCGAGGCCGTGGAACGTCGCTGGTTCGAACCCGATCACGGCATCTGGGAGATCCGCGACAACCCGCGTCACCACGTGTATTCCAAGGTGATGGGCTGGGTCACCATCGACCGAGCGGTGGCGCTGGCCGAGCACTTCGGGCGCGACATCGAACCCGGCTGGACCCCGTTGCGCGACAAGATCGCGGACGAGGTGCGCGAGAAGGGCTGGAAGGACGAGGTCCGCTCGTTCACCGCCGCCTACGACGGCACCGACCTCGACGCCGCCACCCTCTACATCGGACTGTCCGGGCTGATCGACCCGTCGGACGAGAAGTTCGCGGCCACCGTCACCGCCACCGAGGCCGAACTCCGCAGCGGGTCGACGGTGTACCGGTACCACCACGACGACGGACTGCCCGGCACCGAGGGCGGCTTCCACCTCTGCGCGGCCTGGCTGGTCGAGGCGTACCTGCTGATCGGTCAGCGGTCGCAGGCGGAGGCGTTGTTCGCGCAACTCGTCGACGCCGCCGGACCGACCGGACTGCTCAGCGAGGAATACGACCCCGTCGCCGAACGCTCACTGGGCAACCACCCCCAGGCGTACAGCCACCTGGGTCTCCTGCGCTGCGCTCAGCTCCTGGCCTGAGCCCGAGGGCCGGGTCAGCGTCTGGCGGGCCCGGCCGTCGAACCGCGCAGCAGTTCGGTGTCGAGCATCTCGACGGTCGCGACGCCGGAGTGCGACGGCGACATGAGCAGGGCGCCTGCCCGGCGGCCCTTCTCCTCCTGCGGTTGCCGCACCGTGGTCAGGCCCTCGCGCAGGGCGTCGTCGACGCCGTCGAACCCGGTGATCGACAACTGTCCGGGCACGTCGATGCCCTGCCAGCGCGCCCAATCCAAGGCGCCGAGGGCGAGGACGTCGGTGGTGCACACGAGCGCGGTGATCCGGGGGTTCACGCCGAGCGCCTGCGCGGCCGCGGCGTGCCCCGACTTACCGGTGTGCTCGAAGCGTTCGACGACGGTGAGGGTCTGCGGGTCCAGGCCGGCGTCGGCCATCGCGTCGCGCACTCCCTCGATGCGTTCGCGTTGGACGTGGAAGTGCGGTGACCGCAGACGCTCGACGTCGGCCACCCCGTCCGAACGGTCCCGACCCAACCGCATGCTCAGCACGCCGATGTCGCGGTGGCCGAGCCCGATCAGATAGTCGGCGAGGCCTCGCATCGCACCGCGGTCGTCGATTCCGACGAGCGACGCCCCCGGGATCTCGCGCGGCTGATCGCACACGACCATCGGCACGTGGCGTTCGCACACTGCCGCGAGGTACGGATCGTCGTCCGCCACGGAGTACACGACGAACCCGTCGACACCCGCCTGCTGCACGACCGCGGCGGCGTCGGCCTCCTCGCGTCCCGGGCCCGCGGGGATCAGGAGCAGACCCTGCCCGGCGGCCTCGCACGACTCGGCCAGTCCGGACAGGAAGCTCATCGCGGCGGGGTCGCGGAAGGAGTAGCTGAGAGCCTCGGTGAGCAGCAGTCCGACGGCGCCGGCCTTGCGGGTGCGCAGGGAGCGGGCCACCGGGTCGGGCCCGGGGTAACCGCGGCGCTTCGCCGCCTGCAGCACCCGGTCGCGGAGTTCCGCGGAGAGTTGATCCGGCCGGTTGTAGGCGTTGGAGACGGTCGTTCGCGAAATATTGAGCTCGGCCGCGAGCGACGCCAGCGTGGCTTGGCGACGTGGCTGTCGAGACCTGGGCATAGGGGGACGTTAGTACCTGGCCCGGTTTCCGGCTCGTCGGGGCTGCACCGAAAGTGCACTACCAGGACCGATCCGCTAAAGTGCAACGGTAACGGTTTCCAATAGCGTTTAGCGTTCGTTTTTGGTCAGGAGTTTTCTGTGCGCGCTTCCTCAGGTTTTCGTGCCGCCACGGCCGCCGTCGGGCTGTCGTTCGCCGCGGCCCTCACCCTCACCGCGTGCGGCTCCGACACCCCCGGTGACGGCACGCTGACCGTCGTCGCGTCGACGAACGTCTGGGGCAGCGTCGCGCAGGCCGTCGCCGGCGACAAGGTGGACGTCACCTCGATCATCACCGAGCCGTCGTCCGACCCGCACTCCTTCGAGGCGAGCCCCGCCTACGCCGCCAAACTCACCGACGCGTCCCTCATCGTCTACAACGGCGGCGGCTACGACCACTTCGTCGACGACATCATCGGCACCGGCAACAGCGACCAGCTCACCGTCAACGCATTCGACCTCCTCGAGGGCGGCGCACACGCGAACGAAGAGCACTCCGACGAAGGCGACTCCCACGGCGGCCACGACCACGGCGACATCAACGAACACGTCTGGTTCGACGTCGACACCGTCGACGCCACCGCCCAGTCCATTGCCGACAAGCTGGGCCAGCTCGATCCCGACAACGCCGACGCCTACAAGGCCAACGCCGCCACCTTCCACGGTCAGCTCGAGCAGATCTCCGCGATCACCGACGGCATCGCCGCCGCGGACAAGGACGCGCCCGTCGCGCAGACCGAGCCGATCGCCTACTACCTGCTCCAGTCGGCGGGCCTGACGGACGTCACCCCGCCCGACTTCACCAGCGCCATCGAGAACGGCAACGACCCCGCACCCGCCGCCATCGCGACGACGCGGCAACTGCTCACCGACAAGCAGGTGCGGGCCCTCGTCTACAACGTGCAGACACAGGACCGGGTCACCCAGGATGTGCGGGCCACAGCCGAGTCGGCGGGCATCCCCGTCGTCGAGGTGACCGAAACCCTGCCCGAAGGCCTCGACTACATTCAGTGGCAGACCAATACCGCCGAGTCGCTTGCTGCGGCTCTGCAATAGAACTGATCGGCTTGTGACAGAACCCACTTCGAAGAACGCCGGCAACGGTCGCGCCCCCGTCAATTCCAGTGCGGGGACGCGACCGTTGCCGGCGTTCTTCGAAGTGGGTTCTGTCACAAGCCGATCAGTTCTATTGCAGAGCCGCAGCAAGCGACTCGGCGGTGTT
>SEEV01000976.1 GCA_004211695.1 Rhodococcus sp. (in: high G+C Gram-positive bacteria) | reverse complement strand
GCGGGAGCGCTCTGCCTCACGCTGAGCGGATGTGCGGGCGCCGGAACGCTGGGCGCGTCGGACCAGACCATCACCATCGCGATGGTCTCGAACTCACAGATGCAAGATGCCCAGAAGCTCGCCTCGCAGTTCGAGGAGGAGAATCCCGACATCGACCTGAAGTTCGTCACGCTGTCGGAGAACCAGGCGCGCGCGAAGATCACGGCATCCACCGCAACAGGTGGCGGCGAATTCGACGTCGTGATGATCAGCAACTACGAGACCCCGCAATGGGCCAAGTACGGCTGGCTGAAGAACCTGTCGCAGTACGCGCAGGCCACCGAGGGCTACGACGAGGCCGACTTCATCCCGACCCTGCGCGAATCCCTGTCCTACGAGGGAAACATGTACTCGGTGCCGTTCTACGGCGAGTCCTCGTTCCTGATGTACCGCAAGGACCTGTTCGAGCAGGCCGGCATCACCCTGTCGGAGAAGCCGACCTGGGCCGAGGTGGCGGCGGCCGCAAAGCAACTCGACTCCGACGACATGGCGGGAATCTGCCTGCGTGGCAAGCCGGGCTGGGGTGAAGTGCTCGCACCCCTCGACACGGTGATCAACACGTTTGGTGGCCGCTGGTTCGACGAGGACTGGAACGCTCAGCTGACCAGCCCGGAGGTGGAACGTGCGGTGCAGTTCTACGTCGACCTGGTGCGTGAGTACGGTGAGCCGGGCGCCGCGACGAGCGGTTTCGGTGAGTGCGCCACGCAGCTTGCTCAGGGGCAGGTGGCGATGTGGTACGACTCGACGTCCGCAGTGTCCACGCTGGAGGATCCGTCGTCGAGCGCCGTCGTCGGCAAGATCGGCTACGCTCCCGCGCCGATCGAGGTGAAGGACAACGCCGGCTGGCTGTACAGCTGGTCGCTCGGAATTCCCGAGAGCAGTGAGAATCCGGATGCGGCGTGGAAGTTCATCTCGTGGATGACCGACAAGCAATACATACGCACGGTCGGTGAGGATCTCGGCTGGGAGCGGGTGCCTCCGGGTAGCCGGCTGTCGACCTACGAGATTCCCGAGTACAAAGAGGCCTCGGCGGCCTACGGTCCGCTGACGCTCGAGGCGATCGAGAACGCGACACCGGAGGCGCCCACCGTGCTACCGGTTCCGTACACCGGCGTGCAGTT
>SEEV01000975.1 GCA_004211695.1 Rhodococcus sp. (in: high G+C Gram-positive bacteria) | reverse complement strand
GAAAGTAGCCGGCCGAGAAGGCTTCGCAGAGTAATGACCGTGGTGGACGGAATGACGCTTGCGGTGTTCAGGCCCAGGCCGGTGTACCCGCCGTGCTCGATGATGTAACGGGACATGAAGGCCAGGTAGTGGTTATCTTCTCCAAGGTGACTGGCCAGCGGGAAGGCGAACACTCGGACCAGATCGGCGATCCGTGGCTCCCCGCGCACCACCAGGTCTGTGAACATCTCGACTCGGCGTTTCTCGCCGATGGCAGCCCGATAGGCGACGATCTCTCCGACGAGGGTTTCCTTGTCACCGAAGTGATACTGCACGACGGCATGGTTTTTTTGTCCGGCTGCTGCGCCGATGTCACGAAGCGGAACAGCCGCGATACCCCGCTCGGCGAACAGCTTTTCGGCGGTGGTGAGAAGGAGTTGGCGAGTCGCGTCGCCTCGCGCGTTGACTCGCTCCTTACCGGCCGACCTACGGCTCACGGTATCCGCCGAGGCTCTGTTCTCAGCTGGTCTTGCAGGCGCGGTCGACTCCGGCGCAGCGTGGCGGCGCTCCCCGTCCTCTCCCATGCGTTCATCCATTCGTCTGTGCGGTGGGCACCAGCCTACAGACGATACTCAGCGCTCGAAGATGCGGCCGTTCGAGTGCCGTGGCGCACGCGGAATTCTACCTTGCTTCCCGGGCGCTTATTCCAATCGTAGGCTTAACTCTCAGGTGTCCCGCGTGTCCGTAAGCGGCTTCGCACCGGTGCGCCTTCGGTGGTACCTCGTCGACCGGTCGCCGATTGGTAGAGGCGAACGTAAGAGTTCTCGAATCTGATTCCAGCGCAGCAGTGTTTGTCATCCGTTGCCTCAGATGCAGCCATGCCCGAGTTTCCAGATCCGGCGATGCGGCTCGTCTCGGTTCGACGTGCCGTCCTGGGGCTCTAGTCCTCGTCGCTGCGTGCCGAGCCTCGGGATATCCCGGTGTCGGTCGCGATCGATGCTTGGAGTCCCGATGTCAGGAATTTCACCAGATCTTCGAGGAGCGCGTCCATCGGTAAGGAGAGGGTCCTGCCCGAGGCCAGGACAGCCTGGTAGCGCGCCAGGGTGTGGACGGTGCTCGTCAGGGTGAGCATCCAGCGCTCATCGAGGACCTCGTCGGGAAGGTCGGAAAGTAGCCGGCCGAG
>SEEV01000974.1 GCA_004211695.1 Rhodococcus sp. (in: high G+C Gram-positive bacteria) | reverse complement strand
GACAGGTCGATCGCGATCCGCGCCTGCGCACCTTCCTCGGTGCCGCTCGTACCCAGGAACCGGATCGACCCGTCTGTCGACTCGGGCTGGTTGTAGAACACGAAATCCTCGTCGGAGCGGACCTTGCCGCCGGAGTTCAGCAGCAAAGCCGACGCATCGACCTCGACCTCCGACTCGGTCCACCCGAGCACCACATCGATCTGCTCCACCTCAGCGGGCAGCGACAAGTTCTGTCCCTTGGACAGCATCGGAAACTCCACCAGAAACCACCCTCGTTCGACCCGGAACCGCACCAACCCTGCGCGGCCGGACAAGAGCCGAAGTCTGGCTACCGACGTCCGTCGCATCAACTGCGCATACTAATCGGTTCGTTTCAGTCGCGGACACCACCTGGCAAACATCATGTCGCCGCGTGTACGAACGGCGTCGACGGGTCGATTCTCCCGAGCCGACCGGTGTCATCTACGTGAATGACACTGCAAACCAGACTAAGTGAGCACAGAACCGCAGCGCTCCGACCACCTCGCAGTCGGACTCGCGGCAGGTCTGCCAGCCAGCACCTGAGGAGACACTCCCGCATTGGCTATCACGCAGTCCCGCGGTCGATCGGTACCGCGGGTTCCCACGACCTGCAGCGCCATTTCATTCGACGAATAGGAGGTCGTCCTGCAGGTCGGTGAAGCAACTGACCCGATTCCCGCCGGGTCCGCACCGCCATGCTCGCCAGCACGCGATGGGTGCATTCGCATCGGGTTGCGCCGCCCTGGCAAACGCGGCCATCGACCTGCGCCGGGGATCGCCGTGAGCAAACGATCAGTGATCCGCACGCTCTACCGACAGGGAGCGAACTCCAATTGCGCCGGAACTGATACTGGTTGACACACCTACCGTTCCATCCTGGTTTGTCCGGCAACAGATCACGCGTTGATAGGAATCGCCCACCAGCCAATAGTCGACCTTGTCTAGCATGCCGGGATCGTCACGATCTATGGTGAGCGTGCTCGAACATCTGCGGGGGTGGCAAACATCTGTTGGCACGCCCCTGGGCCTTACCCCCGGCTTGTGGACACAGGTGGTGGATTACGCGGCGGATGCCAGCGTAGCTGTGTAGAGACTCTCGTAGGTGTTCGGGGACCGGTGTCCGCACCAGGAATGCCTCCTT
>SEEV01000411.1 GCA_004211695.1 Rhodococcus sp. (in: high G+C Gram-positive bacteria) | reverse complement strand
GAGCCGGGGCCGGCGTCCCGCGCGACCGGCACCTTCCAATGCCTCGTTGCCTCCTTCGATCCACTGTCGATGCCAGCGTGAGGCGGTCTGCTGGGAGACCTCCAACTCGACCGCGACATCGATCTGTCGTCGTCCTGCGGCAAACATCTCCGCGGCCTGCATCCGCCGGTCACGCAACGCCTCGAGATCACGGCGACCGCCGCGCTGCTTGACTTTCCGGGCGTCGGACTCCTCGCCGGAACCGGTTTGCTTCCCTGCCATTCATCAATGATCAAGTAGCACGGTGCAAATCACGCGTAACGACACACTCTATTACCGAAGCATCTTTAGCATGGTTCTCCGCACGCACCGCGCGGGAAATACCCCCTGCCGTCGTGATCACGGCAGGCAGTACATGATACCCCCGCGTTGGACGGCTGCGTCACAGATAGTGCGGGTACTACGCTGCCATCGGATCCTAAGATCGGGGCCGCGATCCCGATGGCGTCGGGGACTATCCATCGCCGCATCGATGACGAAGCCATTTCGGCGCACCTATTCAACTACCCGCTCCAAGACGTCTCGGTCGATGATGGTGTACTCCGTGAAGCGAGTGATCTTCGCGGACGCCAGCAGCGCTGTACTGGCCTCAGGCGGTGAGAACGCAACGAGGACGATGCCTGGGGACCGAGGCCAGCAACGGTAGTCGTGTACCTGGTTGAGTGACGTTTGTTGCACTGACCTCGCGCGACGACAACGTCTCGACATTGAGGACATCACTGCGGTCAAGGATTGACAGGCGTGTCGCCTCCTTGACCACAGCATGAAGATTTTCCATGTACGGCAGTGCGAGCTCGCGTAATGAGAGCGTACTCGAGGCCCGAGAGGCTATCTCTCACAACTTAACCGATGCGAAGCCTTTGTTGATCGTCGCGCTCCAAGACACCGGCCTAAACATGGCCTAAACAAGGTCTCCGACGATACGGTGGGCGTAGGGCATTGGAATTAACGCTTGGCGCGCGATCTCAGACGCCGTCATCGCCTTTGAACACCTCAAGCACCCGAACAACGCGGTCGATCATCGATCCTCCGCGTGCCCTCATTGTCCCTCACCTGGCCTACCGCGGCAGGGCAAGAGGTGATATCGGTACGAGTACCCGGTACAGATCACCATGGGGGTTCGAGATCGCTTCAAATCAAGCTAACGGAACTCCTGCACACCGACTAAGCGCTGCCGCTGAAGTCGTCGCTCCACATCCCTTGCGCTTCGAGCCGCTCGATCAAGTACTCCGCAGTATTGATGATGTGCTTTTTCATAAGGGACCGGACGGTTCGGGTGCTTCCGTTCCGCAGCGCCTCCACGATCTGCGGGTGATCGTCCACCGTCTCGCCAACCCGCTCCTCGATGGTCGCGTAAAAACGGTTCGGTAGCTGCCGTACCACCGACCCCAGCAGTACGGCCAAGCGATACGAATCCGCAGCCAGGTTGATCTCGCGATGAAAGGCATGCCCAAGATCGGCGATGCGCTCGCCGTCACCGGCTGCGACAGCAGCATTGTTTTCGACAATAATCTGGTCGAGCCGAGCCAGTCGCTCGGGGCTAATTCGCGAGACGGCCCGGGCAGCGAGTTCGCCGGCGATATCGGCCTGCACCCAGAAAAGGTCACGAATGTCCTGCCGAGTGAAGGAGGCGACGACGAATCCACGCCGAGGCACCATCCGCACAAAGCCATCGCTCCGCAGCAGCTGCAGGCCCTCCCGAGCAGGCGTGTTGCTAACCCCGACCGCCTCGCAGATCGGCTCCAATCGCAAGAACTGGCCAGGCTTGACCTGGCCGGAGAGAATGAGCTGACGCACGTAGCTGGCCACCTGTTCAGGCAATCCCGGCTGGCGAGAAGCCCTACGCGCCGCGAAGGACGGTGTGTCCACACTCATCATTGGCCCCCACTCGTGGTCGTCATCCATTAACACAATACGTTATTTCCCGCATCATATGCGATGCGGATTCCGGCCTGTTTGAGCCACCCTCTCGAGCACAGCCTTCGCGGCACCGTCCTAATCGAACCTCTCCGTGACCCAGGCCCCGGGAAGATGAGCCAGCGCGGACGGGGGACTTCACGCCAGAGAGCACATTCATCGCGGTTGGCTGCACCGTGTGATGACGAGAGAGCGCACGGCACGATGGATACCCAGACGGCTTTACCCACCATGATGCGAGATATATGATTCTCGACGAACGGGCAACTTGCCGGCGTCGCCGGCAGCATCAACTTCCGTGGAGCGGAGTACTCGGTGAGTCAAAAACCACTACAACACATAAGAGTTCTTGAAATCGGGGGTTACATCTCCGCGCCATACAGTACGTCCATCCTGTGTGGGCTGGGTGCCGAAATCGTGAAGGTCGAAAAACCTCAGACCGGTGACGACTTCCGGCGAGATCTCGATCATCGCAGCCCGTACTTCGTCCAGTACAACGCCGGCAAAAAGAGTCTCGCGGTGGACATCAAACGCCCTGAAGGCGTAGCGCTGGTTCGGGCTCTCCTGCCGAAGTTCGACGTCCTGATCGAGAACATCCGGCCGGGCAAGCTCGCCGTGCTCGGCTTGGGGGCGGACGAATGCCGAGAGGTCAACCCGCACCTCATCTACACGTCAGTCACGGGATTTGGAAACGGCGGCCCCATGGTCGATCGCGCCGCCTATGACACAATCGGCCAGGCCCTCGGCGGGATGTACTCGTTGATGGGCAATGCCGGGGAGCCTCAACTTACAGGCACCTGCATCGCTGATCTGATTACCGGCTTCGTAGGTGCAGCAGGCATTCTTGCTGCCCTCGTCGCGCGGGCGGAGACCGGCACATCGGCGCGGGTCGAAACGTCGATGCTGGAGGCGGTCAGCACCCTCACCATCGACGCCCTAACTCAGATGCATGACGAGGGGGCAGACCCGCATCGGCAATCGCGTCACCCTCAGGCGCAGAATATCTCCCTGCACACAGCGTCCGCCGGTGTGATCGCCATCCACCTCTCCTCCTCGCAGAAGTTCTGGCGCTCCCTTTGCACTGCTATCGAGCGACCGGACCTCCTAGACGATCCCCGGTTCGAAACTTATCGGGTTCGCGTACAGCATTATGCGGAGCTCGTTGCGGTCGTACAGACCGAGTTCCTTACTCGCACGGCCGACGAGTGGGAGAAGATCCTCACTGACGCGGATGTCCCGTTCGCCCCCGTGCTCAGCATGTCCGAGTTCGCGGCACACCCCCAAACTCAGTTTCTCGAACTGATCGAGCCCCAAGACGACGGCCCAGCACTACTCCGCTCTCCGTGGCGATTCGATGGTGACCGCCCCTCGCGCGGTAGTGCCACACCACGCGTCGGCGAACACACGCGTACCCTCGCGTCTGAGGTGTACGACGAAACAACAATCGACGCGTTGCTTCGCGACGGTGTTCTCTTTACAACCTAGAGGTGCATGCCTGACGCAGTCCGCGTTTCCGATCCGAATTCAACTCGGCGACGAGATTGTCGTCTCTTTTACATGGTCACCTGCGCAAAGTGGCGTTTGCGGCGCTCCATGCACTCGTGCTGAAGAGGCATTGTGCGCGGCCTCCGGGATCGAGCGACGACCCGGGAGAAGAACACAGAAGGTCCTGGATGCGCCGGCAAGCAGAACCCCCTATGCCACCTGATTCATCATATATAGTGCGAATGACTGGCTCTAGGCGCGGGGTTGCGGAACGTGGCCCAGCTGGCTGTATTGACGCGAGCAAAAGTGCTGACCGCAACTCAATCGTCCACTATTGGTCGGTCTCGGTGTCCCGAGCTACCGACTTCGACAGGGAGTGTAAGCCGTGGTCTGGCAAGGAAACTACGACAAGTTTTTTATCGGTGGACGTGGGTGGATCCCACCGCCACCGGTGTGTTCTAGGTGGTCTCGGACAACAAGACGCGGATCGTGGTTTCCCGATTTCGCCGCGACGAACTGTCAGATCGGCTCGTCGAGATGATTCGTTCGATGCCTGTGGGCGATCCTTTGGATCCGTCGACGGAGATCGGTCCGATGATGACCGCTGCGCAGCGCGAGCGAGTGGAAGGGGATATCTCGGACGCCCGCGAGTCCTGCCCGACTCCTCGTTGGCAAGGGCCGTCCCGCCGGCATGGACCGCGGTTGGTTCGTGGAACCGAGGATCTTCACGGACGTCGACCCCTCACTGAAGATCGCCCAGGATGAGGTGTTCGGCCCGGTCCTCACGGTGCATACCTTCGACCAGGAAGATCAGGCGATTGAGATCGCGAATAACTCCGAGTATGGACTCAACTTTCGCGGCGGTCACGAAGCAGGGCGGCACCCCGATCGGTGACTTCCAGTTGGTGCAGGCCATGCTCGCCGACCAGCAGGTCGGCGTGTCCGCGGGCCGCGCGCTGGTGCGGGACGCGGCGCAGAAGTACGTCAGCGGTGAGGATCGTCGTATCTCCCCGTCCGTGGCGAAGCTGTACTGCACGGAGATGGCCGGCAAGGTCGCCGACCTCGCGGTGCAGGTTCACGGTGGCACCGGATACATGAGAGACGTTCCGGTGGAACGGATCTACCGTGAGGTCCGCCTGCTGCGCCTGTACGAGGGCACCAGCGAGATCCAGCGTCTGATCATCGGCGGCGGCCTCGTCCGCGAAGCGAAGAAAGCGCTCTGAGCCCATGTACGAAGCAGTGATCTGTGAACCCGTCCGCACCCCAGTCGGGGGATTCGGCGGCATGTACCGCGACATCCCCGTCACCACCCTCGCATCGACGGTGTTGAAGGGCCTGATCGAACGGACGTCGATCACGTCCGACGACATCGACGACGTCATCTTCGGTCAGGGCTACGCCAACGGCGAGGCTGCGGCCATCGGCCGGATCGCTGCGCTCGACGCCGGCCTCGACGTCACCGTGCCCGGCATCCAGCTCGACCGCCGCTGTGGCTCCGGGCTGCAGGCCGTGATCTACGCGGCCATGCAGGTGCAGACCGGAATGAGCGATCTGGTGATCGCGGGCGGCGCCGAGTCGATGAGCCAGACCGAGTTCTACAGCACCGGAATGCGCTGGGGCGTCAAGGGTGCGTCGGTGGAATTCCACGATCGCTTGGCCAAGCCCCGCACCAACTCCGGCGGCGTCAACTTCCCCGTCGAGGGCGGCATGATCGAAACCGCGGAGAACCTGCGCCGCGAGTACTCGATCAGCCGCGAGGAGCAGGACGCGTACGCCGCGGAGTCCCACGCGCGTGCGATCCGCGCCCAGGACGGTGGCCTGTTCGACGCCGAGACGATCCCGGTGACGGTGCCGGGCAAGCGCGGGAAGCCCGACGTCGTCGTCACCACCGACGAGCACCCGCGCCGCGATGTCACGGCCGAGTCGTTGTCGGCGTTGCGGCCCATCCGGTCACGCGTCGACCCGGAGGCGACCGTGACCGCCGGCAACGCCTGTGGTCAGAACGACGCGGCCGCCGCCGCGATCGTGACCACCCCCGAGAACGCGGAACGTCTTGGCCTGCGCCCGTTCGCCCGGCTCGTCAGCTGGGGTGTCGCCGGGGTGGAGCCGAACCGGATGGGCATCGGCCCGGTCCCGGCCGTCGACAAGGCCCTCACCCGGGCGAAGCTCACCCTCAACGACATCGATCTCCTCGAGATCAACGAGGCGTT
>SEEV01000973.1 GCA_004211695.1 Rhodococcus sp. (in: high G+C Gram-positive bacteria) | reverse complement strand
TTCTCGAACCCGACCCCGGGCCCTTCGCCGGAGTCCCCGGCTTTGACGACGTTGCCGTCGAGCGCGGCGAGGATCTTCGTGCCGACCGGCCCGGCAAGGTCCACTCCTTGGTGCTGGGCGCCCCAGCGCTCACCGAATCCGGAGGTGAACGTGGTGGTCCCAGGTTCGACCGGCAGGCGAATTGGTCCGGACACGGTCAGCGTCAGATCCTCGGCGATCGACCCCGCGCTGTTGGCGCTGTCGGAGGTGACGGTCCGGCACGGATCTCTCGGGATGACTGGTGCGCCCAGTGAACACGCCGATGTCCCGATGATGATGCCGATGGCGCCGGTGAGCAGCAGCGCCCGCTGGGCGCCCCCGATGTTCACCTTCCTCCGGGGATTGGGGTGTCGAGTTCCGGGATCGGGATCGGACCGGGAATCGGTGTCGGGTCGTTGCCTTGGCTCGGGGCGGTTGCCGGTTCGTCGAGATCGAACATCGGCTGCGGCGTCGTTGACAGGCTCGACGTCGATGTCGGCTGCGGTGGTGTCGTTTCGGCCGCGGTGGTGGTCGGTGTCGTCGATGTGAGTGGTGTCGCAGTGGTGGTCGCCCGGGTCATCGTTTCGAGCTCGGAGAGGTCGAGGGTCGGTAGGGGAGTGTCAACCACCCACCGCTTTTCACCGTTGACCTCGTCGACGGTGAGCGTGATCCGCAGATCTCCGGCCTGGGTCGGAACGGTCACCCGCGCGGTCTGCGTGCCGTCGGGTCCGTTGGTGAGTGTGCTGACCGTGGGGCCGGTGATGACCACCGGGGTCCGTGGCCGGGCTGCTACGACGTGCTCTCCCGGCATGTCGGCGGTGTGGCGGCCGATGGTGCTGGCCCACATCGGATCCGACGGTGTGGTGTCGACGAAGGCGTGTGCGTACGCCATTGCGGTGGCGGGCGCGCTGGATGCGGCCCAGGCTGTGGTCTTGGCGGCGACCAGGGACTCGTTCACTTCGTCGAGGTCGTAGCTGATTGTCTTCGTGGGCGTGACTGATTCGACGGTGGTTTCGGCCTGGTGGGCGACTGCCCGCGGCGGAGGGTTCTCTCCGAAGGCCGCGCCGGCGGCGAACAGCAACGCCACTGTGCCGGCCACCGTGATCGCCAGGTGGGTGCGGGAGTAGAGCACCCATCGGCGAATCG
>SEEV01000410.1 GCA_004211695.1 Rhodococcus sp. (in: high G+C Gram-positive bacteria) | reverse complement strand
CCGGATCCGGTCTTGCCGGCCCGCAGCCGCATCTCCGCGACCACCGGGGCGCTGTTCGCGGTGGACAGGGTCGTGACCAGCGGGGACAGGCCCTTGCGGAGCAGGGCTCGGCCGGCGATTTTCGCGTGCCCGTAGGACGCTCCCTGTTTCTGGTGCCCGTAGACCGGGCGCAGCAGTGAGTCGATGTCGAGGAAGGCTCGGTCCTCGATGCCGGGCAGCAGCGGGGTGCGGGCGGCGAGGGCGATCAGGTGCCGGCGCAGCACCGCCCCGAGCTGCAGGCTGTGCCCGTAGGTGAACTCGCGCAGGAAGATCCCCAATGTCGAGGGGGCGTACACCTGGTCGAAGAGAATCGGGGTGCCGCCGGCGCGGATCGTGTCCACATCGTCGATGTTGTCGGCTCCGGTGAGCATCCCGCCGATGATCGAGGTGAGCTTCCCTGTCGGGTTCGCCGCACCCGAGGGCACCCGCGTGGAGGCGAGGTCGACATGGGTGTCGATCAGGTCCGACAGGCCTGCCTGTTCGGCGAGTGCGAGGACCGGCACCAGCCCGGCGGCCGACACGAGATTGTGTTCGTCGAACACCGCGGACCCCGCCGTGAACGTGTGCGATGATTGCACTGGAAGTGCCTTTCCGTATGTGGACGATCGTGATGTGAGAATCTTGATTGTCTCACTACGGGAGGCGCTTTCGTCATTCACACACCGTTACGGCCGGCGTAGTCTCCACGGATCCAGGCTGAGACTGTCCTGCCGCGCCTCTTGGGCAAACTCGAAGCGGCGGGTGCTAGTCGGTCGGTTGTCAGCATGGTTCTGCCGACAGGTTACGCGTTCAATTTGGACGGCAGCTGCATCTATTTGACGATGGGAGCGCTCTTCATCGCTCAGGCCGGCGGGGTCGATCTTCCCATCGCAGCGCAACTCGCCCTTGTGGCGCTGATGATACTCACTTCGAAGGGCGCGGCCGGGGTAACCGGCGCAGGCCTTGTCACGCTCGCGGCGTCCCTGCAGGCATTCGGTCCAGACTTCTTTCCTCCTTCGGTACTTACCATCGGCCTAGCTTTGCTCGTCGGTATCGATCGGATTATGAGTGAGGGCCGCTCGTTGACCAATGCGATAGGCAACGCGGTCGCTGTGATGGTCATTGCGCGTTGGCTGGGCGAGCGTGACGAGACACGCTTCCGTGCGGCGCTCAAAGACCCCGAACTCGTGCGAGATCGGATCGAACAAGAGCCAGATACGGTCCAACTCCGAGCCAGTACATACGAAATGCCCGAGGCGATCCGGCCCCACAGGCAGGTGGCAGCTCGAGGTGATGACGAGTCGCCGGCTTGTGAGTATGCGCCGGCCATCACGTCCAAGGAGCCGCGGGATTGACATCCGAGTACTGCGTGCACGTCTGACGACAGCGAACAGGGGCACACGTCACGGTGAGCGGACGGAGCCTGCGAGTACGCTGGCGCGGTCGAGGATGGAGAGGTGTTGTGCCCATGAGTGAGCCGTATGCAGTCGTCGGAGCGACGGGTGGTCAAGGAGGCGCTGTCGTCGACGCACTGCTCGAACGAGGACGTGAGGTCCGAGCCCTTGTCCGTCGAAACTCTTCTCGCTCAGAGGCGTTGCGTCTTCGAGGCATCGATATTGCGGTGGCTGATATCACCGATCGGGCGGCGATCGCGTCTGCCGTCGAGGGGTGTGCGGGCGTGTTCGCGATGACAACGCCTTTCGAAGACGGCCCGGAGGCGGAGATCGCTCAGGGTGTCGCGCTTGTCGACGCGTTCGGTGATTCCGGTGTTCCACACGTGGTGTTTTCGTCGGTGGCCGACGCGGACAAGAGCGCCGGGGTCCCGCATTTCGACACGAAGGCTGCGACCGAGTCGTTGCTGCGAGAATCTTCGGTCTCGTACACGATCGTCGGGCCGACCTACTTCTATGACAACCTGCTCGGTGGACTCGACGGCATCCGCCATGGCCGACTCGATCTGCCTCTGCCGGTCGATACCCCGCTGCAGCAGTTGTCGCGGCGAGACCTCGGTCGGTTCGTCGCCCTCGTGTTCGACGATCCGGACCGATTTGCCCGGACAAGAATCGACCTGGCGTCGGATGATCCGACACCACGTCGCATGGCGGAGGTGCTCGGTAAGGTCCTCGGCACGCCGGTACATGCCCATTCGTCCGAGGCGGACGCCATCGCATCGCCGGACATGCGCGCTATGTTCCGCTTCCTGACCGACACCGGTTACGACGCGAACATCGGCGAACTGCGCCGGCTCTACCCCGAGGTGGGATGGCAGAGCTTCGCCGATTGGGCAGCCGAGTTGGCGTGAGGGCTGCTGGGAGCACCAGCGGTACGGATGGATACCGGTGTGGTGTGGGTGCTGACGGCGAGTCTAGGCTGCGAAGCGCGTATTCGACATCTGTAGCGGTCGCCACGATTATGTAATATGGAGGTCGGGAGCCCGGTACTCGAACACCACCAGTGAGGACGGTCATGGGCGTGCAGGCCAACACCAGAGCCATCGAGAAAGACATCGTCACCGATTTCAGCGAGCGGATGAGCTACGGCTCGTACCTCGATCTCGACACCTTGCTGAGCGCGCAGAAACCGGTGAGCCGGCCGGAGCATCACGACGAACTGCTGTTCATCATCCAGCACCAGACCACCGAACTCTGGCTGAAGCTCGTCCTGCACGAAACCCTCGCCGCCCGGGCAGCTTTCGACGCCGACGACATCGGCAGGGCGCTCAAGTGCGTGGCGCGCGTCAAGCACATCCAGAAGACGCTCACCGAGCAATGGTCGGTCCTGGCCACGCTGACGCCCACCGAGTATTCCGAGTTCCGTCAGTTCCTCGGCAATTCGTCCGGGTTCCAGTCCTATCAGTACCGGGCCGTCGAGTTCGTCCTCGGCAACAAGAACGCCGGAATGCTGACGGTGTTCGAGGCGGATCCCGCCGCCCACGAACTGCTCGAGCGGCTGCTCCGCGAGCCGAGTCTCTACGACGCGTTCTGGCAGTGCCTGTCGCGGCTCGGATACGACGTTCCGGCGTCCGCGCTGAACCGCGACGTGACCGCCGCCTACACCCTGAACGACGACCTGATGCCGCTGATCAAGTTCGTGTACGAGAATTCCGAGGAGCACTGGGCCGTCTACGAGGCGTTCGAGGAGTTCGTCGACCTCGAGGAGAACTTTCAGCTGTGGCGCTTCCGCCACATGCGCACGGTGCTGCGGACCATCGGCATGAAGCCCGGGACGGGCGGATCCAGCGGTGTGGGATTCCTGCAGAAGGCGCTGGACCTGACGTTCTTCCCGGAACTTCTCGCCGTCCGCACCGAGATCGGACGATGATGACCACCTCCACCGGCGCACTGACGACGCGGGCCGAACAACTCGACGCCGCGGATCCGCTCCGCACGTACCGCGATCTGTTCGTCGGCGCCGACGATCCCGAGGTCGTGGCCTACCTCGACGGGAACTCGCTCGGTCGCCCCACCAAGGCGAGCGCCGAGCGGATCAACTCCTTCGTCACCCGGTCGTGGGGCGGCCGGCTCATACGCGGGTGGGACGAGGAGTGGTACGACCTTCCGATCACGATCGGCGACACCCTCGCGCGGGCGGCGCTCGGGGCGGCCGCCGGGCAGACCACCATCGGTGACTCGACCACCGTCCTGCTGTACAAACTCGCCCGGGGTGCGCTGGCCCTTCGGCCGGGCCGCTCCGAGATCGTCGTGGACCGCGACAACTTTCCGACGGACCGGTACGTGCTGGAATCCATCGCCGGCGAACTCGGACTCACCCTCCGGTGGATCGAATCGGATCGGCGGGGCGGCGTCGGCACAGGCGACCTGAACGCCGTCGTCTCCGACCGCACCGCGCTCGTCGTCCTCAGTCACGTCGCCTACCGCTCGGGGTACCTGCTGGACGCGGTGGGTGCCGCTCGCGTGACCCACGACGCGGGTGCGCTCCTGCTGCTCGACCTGTGCCACTCCGTGGGGTCGGTTCCCCTCGAACTCGACACGTGGGGTGTCGATCTCGCGGTCGGGTGCACGTATAAGTATCTGAACGGCGGCCCGGGCTCCCCGGCGTTCGCCTATGTCCGTGCCGAGCACCAGCAGGACTTCGTGCAGCCGATCTGGGGCTGGATGGGGCGCGACAACCCGTTCGCCATGGCGCAGGGATACGAACCGGCTCCCGGCATCCGCCGCGTGATCAGCGGAACGCCGTCGATCCTCGGCATGCTCGCACTGCAGGACACCCTCGCCCTTCTCGACGAGGTCGGCATGGAGGCGGTGCGGGCCAAGTCGATCGCGCTCACCGAATACGCGCTCGACCTCGTCCGCGACGTGCTCGTTCCGCTGGGCGTGGAGATCGGATCGCCGGAGAACGCCGCCGAACGCGGCGGTCACGTCATCATCGATCACCCACAATTCGAGACCGTCCTCGAGCGCCTGTGGCAGAAGGGCGTCATCCCCGACTTCCGGGCCCCGCAGGGCCTGCGGCTCGGGCTGAGCCCGCTGAGCACGAGTTTCCGTGAGGTGTGCGCCGGGATACTCGCGATCCGTGATGAACTCGCCGACTGAACCGGCGAGCGCGATCCTCGACGACTTCGATTCGCGGCCCGGCAGCGCGACGTCGCTGATCCGCACGGTCCTTGGCGCGTACGTGCGCGACCTCGGCGGGTGGGTGGCGATCGCCGACTTCGTGGAACTGATGCAGGCCGTCGGCATCCCCTCCGAATCGACGCGCATCGCCGTGGCCCGCCTGAAGAAGAAGGGGGTGCTGCGGCCACGGGCCCACGACGGGCGCAGCGGGTACGAGGTGACCGAACAGGCCGAGGCGATGTTCACCCGCGGCGATCCGCGGATCTTCGGCTTCCGGCAGATGACGGACGCCGACCCCTGGCGACTGATCTCGTTCACCATCCCCGAATCGCAACGGGCCGCCCGGCACCAGCTGCGCAGGCGGCTCGGGTGGATCGGCTGCGGAACCGTGTCGCCGGGACTGTGGATCGCCCCCGAATACCTCGCCGATGAGGTGGGA
Source organism: Rhodococcus sp. (in: high G+C Gram-positive bacteria) (assembly GCA_004211695.1). Lineage (GTDB taxonomy): Bacteria > Actinomycetota > Actinomycetes > Mycobacteriales > Mycobacteriaceae > Rhodococcus_F. The sequence goes on along the minus strand of SEEV01000410.1, from coordinate 625 downwards.
GACATCGTCGATGCGCTGGGCCTGTCCGACCACGTGACGACGTTCGTGTCCACGTCGGTGTTCGTGCCCGATTCGATGACGGACGCCGCGGGACGGTGGTGGGACCTCGACGACATCGCCGCGCGGCACCGGGAATTCCTCGAGCACCACCGGGTCGCACTGTCCGAGGCAGAAGAGGTGTCGCCGCGCGACGCATTCGTCCGCTTCGTGCCGCTGCTCGACGAATGGCGGATCATCCCGTACATCGACCCGGGACTACCTTCCGGAATGCTGCCCGAGAACTGGCCGGGCTCCGACAGCGTCCGCCTGTTCGCGTCGGCACGGGACCGCTACCTCGCCGGGAGCCGCGACTGGGTGCGGAGCGTGCAGTCGCGACTCCCGGCGTGAGGTGCTATCCGAGGAATTCCTCGCCGATGTTCTTGGCCCACTCCTCGGCCTGGTCCTTGGGGCGGATGGAGCTGGAGCCGTCGTGCCGACCGTGTTCGCCGACCTGCACCGCACCCAGGGCCGAAGTTACGGCGAGTCTGAGTGCCGGGTTCGCCTCTGATCTGCCCGTTCTCAGGTTCGGAGCTCTGCGAATGTAGTCAGAATTGTTGGCGTGTCTCGGCGACTGTTCGTCGTGAAT
>SEEV01000972.1 GCA_004211695.1 Rhodococcus sp. (in: high G+C Gram-positive bacteria) | reverse complement strand
GATCAGCCGGTCCCGACGGGGGTGCTCTCGCATCGCACTGCCGCCGGCCTGCATGGGCTGGGGGATCTGGATGCCGATGTGGTGGAGCTGACCGCGATCCGGCGGATCCGGCTGTCGCTGCCCGCCGTGATCGTGCACCGGGGTGTGCTGTCTCGGGAGGATTGGCAGCTCGTCGACGGGCTGCCGGTGACCACCCCGGCCCGCACCATCGCTGATCTGGCCGCCGCCGGCACCGATGCCGGGCATCTGGCGTCGGTGGTCCGCGACGCCCTCACCCGGGGACTGGTCACGGTGGAGGAGGTGGTGGCGGGGCTGTCTCCGCATGCCTTCGACTACGGGCACCGGGCCCTGGACGGGCAGGGTTTCCTGGAGGTGCTGATCGCGCAGGCGGGGGTGCCGGCCACCATGCTGGCGGTCGCGGACCTGGTCCGCAAAACCACCACCACAGCCGCCCCCGCTGCGGTGGGCGCGCCGGATGTCGGGCAGCTGGACGTCGCCGCCCTGATGAAGGCGGTGACCGAGTCACCGCAGGCGCGGGACGCGCTGATGCGGACGTTCGCAGCCGCGCTCGGGCAGTCCACCGCCAGTGACACCAGCCCCGACGCCGGAGCCGGGGCTAACGCATCCGCCCACCAGGCCGCGGGGCGGGCCAGCACGACCGGATCCGACCAGCCCGCCCGGAGGCCTCGGTCGGCGAAGGTGGTCGACCGGTGAGCCCGGTGTCGCGGTCCCCGCAGGCGGTGCGGGCCAGTATCACCGATCGCCTCAACCGGTACGCCACCGATCATGGCCAGAACATCGCCCTGGTGCGCCGCCGATTCGTCATCGCCCGCTTCCTGACCCGCGTCTTCGACGCCGACCCGGACGGGTGGATCCTCAAGGGCGGCATCTCAATGATGGTGCGCCTTCCGCGGGCCCGCTACAGCAAGGACATCGACCTCCTCGCCGCCACCGACCTTCCGGACTCGGTCGACGAGCTGCGCCGCGCGGTCCGCGACCACCACCTCGACCACTTCCGTTTCGAGGTCGGCCCGTCCACCGAACTGAGCCACGACAAGGGGGTCACGGTCACCGTCACCGCCTCCCTCGGCGGCAAAACGTACGACAGCTTCTCCCTCGATGTCGTCGGCAGCCGCCGCACCCTCGTCGGCGAGATCGAACGCCG
>SEEV01000409.1 GCA_004211695.1 Rhodococcus sp. (in: high G+C Gram-positive bacteria) | reverse complement strand
CTTTACTCGCCTCCCTTTGGTCTGCTTCTTCTCCTGCGGTTTTGATGCTTTACGCTGGTTATCGTGACTAATTCTGGGGGATCGGACGATTCGAATCCGTACAACGGGCAAACACCACCGACCTACGGTGAGGTGCCCGGTTTACCGCGCGACGGCTACGGGGTCGACGAATCCGGTTATCCCACCTATTCGGCGCCCACCGAGAAGTACCCCGACTACCAGCAACCGGGTGCGTACGGGACGCCGCCGAATCCGTATGCGGCGCCGAACCAGTACGGCGGCGACCAGTACGGGGCGCAGGGTCATCAGTACGGGGGGCCCAACCCCTACGCTGCCCCGAATCAGTACGGCCCGCAAGGGCAGTACGGCGGTCCCGCCCCGCAGTACGGCGCACCGAACCCGTACGGCGCACCGAACCCGTACGGCGCACCGAATCCGTACGGCGCGCCCTACCCGCAGTCGCTCGGGACGAACGGTCTCGCGATCGCGTCGCTGATCACCTCGATCATCGGCGGCTGCTTCTACGGTCTCGGTTCGATCGTCGGAATCGTCCTGGGCGTCATCGCGCTGGGTCAGATCAAGAAGTCCGGTCAGGAGGGCCGCGGTCTCGCGATCGCCGGAATCGTCATCGGCGGAACCTACATCGCCGCGTGGATCGTGTTCTTCCTGATCATGGTGATCGCTGCGGCGTCGGGGGCCTGACCACCCACGGTTCGCGCGGCAGTCGGGCGGGATCGAAGCGGTCGAGGATAGTCAGGAGATCCACGACCTCGCCCGGCGCCGCGAGTCCGAGCGACGCCGCCAGCACACCGAGGACGTCGCTCGGGGTGCGTCCCAACGCTTTCAGGTCGGTGAGGGTGACGGCGCCGTCGCGTTTCGCCAGCCGTTTGCCGTCCTCGTTGAGTGCGAGCGCCACGTGCGCGTAGGTGGGTGCGGTCAGTCCGAGCAGTCCCGCGAGGTACGCCTGGCGCGGCGCGGACGGGAGCAGGTCGTCGCCGCGCACCACCTGATCGATTCCCTGGGCGGCGTCGTCGACCACCACGGCCAGGTTGTAGGCGGGTGTTCCGTCGCCGCGACGGAGCACGAGGTCGTCCACCATGCCGGAGTAGCTTCCGTGCAGGACGTCGTCGATGGTGAACGAGGTGACGTCCGCGCGCAGTCTCAGGGCGGGTGGCCGTCCGCCGGCGAGCCGGTCGGCGTGTTCGGCCGCGGTCAGGTTGCGGCAGGTCCCCGGGTAGGCGCCCTGGGGGGAGTGGGGCGCCGACGCCGCCTTCAGGATTTCTCTTCTCGTGCAGAAGCACTCGTATGTCAGGCCGGCGGCGTGCAGCTTCGCGATCGCGTCCTCGTAGCGCTGCAGCCGGTGCGACTGCGACACGACGTCGCCGTCCCAGTCGAGCCCGAGTTCCGTGAGGTCGGTCAACTGCCGTTCCCCGGCTCCCTCGCGGACGCGGTCGAGGTCTTCGACGCGCAGCAGGAAACGCCGGCCGGTCGAGCGGGCGAAGAGCCACGCCAGCACGGCCGTCCGCAGGTTGCCGACGTGCAGGTCGCCGGACGGGCTGGGTGCGAACCGACCCGCACCCGCCGGATGTGACAGCGGTTCGTTCAGACGAGACGGATGTGACATCGGCCGTGGGGTCAGCTGGCCAGCTCGATCGACGACGACGACGACGGCGCGGCGTCGGCGCCCTGCAGAATCATGCCGATCTGGATGTCGAGCGCGTGCTCGAGGTACTCCGGCGGATACAGCGCCGGACTGCCGATCGCATCGAGGGCGAGGCCGTCGACGGTGGCGAGCAGTAGCGCCGCACGCGTTTCCGCTTCCGGTGTGCCGATCTTGATCAGCATTGCGGACAGCCCGGTGCGGATGGTGAACAGGGTCTGGCGCCGGATCTCGGCGAGCGACGGGGAGGTCGCGGCCCGGACGGCGAATGCCGCCAGGACGTGCGCCTCCCGCGACCTCGCTTCGTCGAGCGGCAGGAGCTGGGACATCGCGGAGAACAGGGCCCGGGCGGGGTCGCCGCCGCGGTCGATCTCCGACAGTCGGGCGAGCAGTGTGTCGACGAGGGTTCGCAGCGCGAACGCGAACATCTCGTCCTTCGTGGAGAAGTGGTGCTGGACGGCACCGATGGACACACCCGCCCTCTTGGCGACCTCGCGCACGCTGGCACCCTCGAGACCCGACTCGGCCGCGACGTCGAACAAGGCTGCAGCCAGGTGTTCGGGGCTGGTGGACGAGTATCGGCGTTCGCGCATGCCTCGAACATTACTGGCGTATTGAATCAATACATGCGTCAGGTGCCCGTGTCGCCTCTCGGGTGGCGGGTGGGATTTCGATTATCGGCGCACGTACGTCAGGAAGATCATCCCGCTCTCGAACGCCCGGCTATCGGCCAGCCGGAACCGTTGCGGAGCGAATTCGCCGTCGAACAGGGGAATGCCGGTGCCGATCGCCACGGGATTGACCTTGATCCGAAGCTCGTCGATCTCGGGTTGCACCGCGGCGGCGAGCTTTCCGCCGCCGCACAACCAGATGTCCTTGCCGTCCTCCTGCTTGAGTTCGCGCACCTTCTCGATCGTATCGCCCGACACGATCTCGACGTCCGGGTCGGGTGACTCGGTGATCGTCGTCGAGAACACGTACTGCCGCAGGTGTGCGTAGGGGCTGGTCACGCCGAGGTCGAGGGCGGGCTGGTAGCTGCTGCGGCCCATGATAAGGGTGTCGAAATGCCGGTTGGGGGCATCGATTCCCAGCGGTGCCCGCATGTGGGTGGGGACCGTCTCGGGATAGTCGGCGATCATCACGGGCATGTGATCGCCCTCGATCTCGAAGATCGTGCCGGTGGGGTCTGCGCCGTCGGCGCCGGCGATGAATCCGTCGAGGGTGCTGGCGACGTAGTAGACGAGCTTTCGCATGGGGGTCCTCCCGCAGTCGGTAACTACTCCATTTGTAGTACTATGTATGCAGTGGTTGCAAGTCTTTCGTGAAGGAGGGTTGATGGCGCAGAACCCGGAACGACGCGCGGCACTCGTGAACGCGGCGATCGAAGTGCTTGCGCGCGAGGGTGCCCGCGGGCTCACCTTTCGCGCGGTCGACGCCGAGGCCGAGGTGCCGAAGGGAACGGCATCCAACTACTTCGCCAACCGCGACCACCTGTTCGACCAGGTCGGCAAGCGGATTCACGCACGCATGGGGCCCGACCCCTCGGTGATCGAGAAAAGCGGTCGCAGGCCGCAGAACCTCGCGCTCGCGATCGAGTACATGCAGGGGCTGTTCGACAGGATCACCCGCGACCGGACGGGATATCTCGCACTGCACGAGTTGCGACTCGAGGCGGTCCGGCGCCCCGAGTTGCGGACCACGTTGACCCGCACGATCTCCGAGAACCTGGAGCGCGACATCGGGTTCCATCTCGACTCAGGGCTGCCGGGTGACCGCAGCACCGTCGTCATGCTCTACCTCGCGATGAGTGGGCTCATCATCGAACACCTGACTCTGCCCGGTGTGCTCGAGACGGTCGACACCGAGCGGCTCATCGCCGACCTCGTGACGCGCGTCGTCGCTACGCCGGACGCCTGAGCGCGTAGTCGTCCACGTACTCCTGGCCCGACAGCGACATCAGCGCGTGCATCAGCTCGTCCGTCGCGGCCCGCACGACGTGCCGGTTGTCGCGCAGTGCCGCGTACCGGGAGAAGTCGAGCGGCTCGCCGACGGTCACCGTGACCTTGCCGAACCGCCACATCGCCGACCCGACGGGGTTGACCTGCCGTGTTCCGTGCATTGCGACGGGAACGACCGGGGCGCCCGTCGCGAGGGCGACGCGGGTGATTCCGGTCTTACCCTTGTGGAGCCGGCCGTCGGGTGACCGTGTTCCCTCGGGATAGATTCCCCAGACCTTGCCGTCGCCCAAGATCTTCCGGGCGGTGTTCAGGGCGGATTCCGCCGCCGAGGCCCCGGATCGGTCGATCGGCACCTGGCCGGCCGCGGTGAAGAACCACCGTTTCGCCCGCCCCTTCGCGCCACTCTCGGTGAAGTACTCGCTCTTGGCGACGAACGTGATGCGTCGGCGCACCATCAGGACGAGGAAGAACGAGTCGACGACGGTGAGGTGGTTGCTCGCCAGGGTAACCGGCCCCGACTTCGGGATGTGCTGTGCGCCGTCGATCGTGGGCCGCCCGAAGATCCGCAGAACCGGTCCGATCAGCGCGTATATCAACTACTCGTCCCTGAAGGGGTCGGGTTTGCTGCTCACGTTCCCGCTGGCTGCGGAGGGGTGGCTGCTATGGGCACGGTTGATTGGGCGGCCCTGTACGTGCGATGTCCGAGTGCGGCGATGTTGCGGGCCGCGTTGTGGTCGGAATGACCGGTCCACTGGCAGTGTCGGCATCGGAATGTTGCTTGCGAGACCCGGTTCGCCTTGTCGCAGTACCCGCACTGTGAGCACGTTCGCGAAGTATTCCGGGGGTCAACGACAGCGACGGGCACCCCAGCCATCTCGGCCTTGTAGGTGATCTGGGCGCGTAGCTGGGCGTATCCCCAGGAATGGAGTTGGGTCCGTTGCCCTCGGGCTAGCCGTACCCGGTCGCGGATACCTGACAGGTCTTCCATCGCGATCCCACGACCGGTGCGTTGTGCCTTGGCAACAATACTTTTCGACAGTTGATGGTTGACGTCGGTGGCGAACCGCTGTTCCTTTCGTCGCCGTGTCTTCAGTTTCCGCTTCGCCGATTTCGTGCCAACTTTCTGCAACGTCGCGCGCAGGGCGGCGTTCTTCTTCCGGCGCGCCGTCACCGCCCCGGCGGACCACCGCACGTCGAGCGTGGCCGGATCGTCGTCGGTGGTGACGGCGAGGTTCACGATCCCCAGATCCACACCCAACCAGCCCGCGGCGCTGTCCGGCGGCGGGGCCGGTTCCGGTGAGGCTTCGTCGACGGTGGCATACAGGTAGAAGAGACCGTCGCGGTAGACGAGGTCGGTTTCACCCTTGCGGGCGGCGAGGAGTTCGTGTTGCCACGGCGCGCACACGAACCGCACACCCCGCATCCGGCCCGCCGTGGTCCAGATCGACACGGTCGAGGAATCCATTTGCCACGACAGGCACCTGTCGTCGAACGGTTGGGCAGCATGCGGCCGGAATTTGACCGCGGCATCGGCCACTGCCGTATACCGTGTCGACCCGGGCCGACCGTAGTTTCCGTTGGTCAGGTTCCCCTGCCGGGTGGTGTATGCGTCGGCAACTTTCCGCAGAACATGCAACGCCGGCTGCGCGGAGAGGCCCCGCGTCTTCACCCTCGGATATAGCGCGACCTGCAGCGCCCGCCGCGACCGTAATCGCATCGACTGCGCCACCCCGGCAACCTCGTTGCACAACGCCAACGTCGCTTCTAGCGCCGCGAACTGATCAGGACGGGGGACGAGCTTGACTACGACAATCCGTTTCACCTCGCACCCACCACCTCTCCGAGCCGACGAGCGTTTCACCGGCCTGATGCTGACGCGGTGTGAACAGATCATGGCAGCGGGGTCCGACACGTCCGGGAAGCACTCACAAAATGCGACGGCGACACCGCTCACGTGCACCCAATTGATCCGTTACCCACCCACAGGGCAACTCTCACCCTGGGGCAACAGGATCGCCGGTGTATCCGCCCGCCGCCCGCC
>SEEV01000971.1 GCA_004211695.1 Rhodococcus sp. (in: high G+C Gram-positive bacteria) | reverse complement strand
CCGCGCCGCGTGCTGATCATGGTCAAGGCCGGCGACCCCACCGACGCCGTCATCGAGGAACTCGCCGCGGCGATGGAGCCCGGTGACATCATCATCGACGGCGGCAACGCCCTGTACACAGACACGATCCGCCGTGAGGCCTCCCTCCGGGATCGGGGCCTGCACTTCGTCGGCGCTGGCATCTCCGGCGGCGAGGAGGGCGCGCTGAACGGCCCGTCGATCATGCCGGGCGGACCGAAGGAGTCCTACGAGGCCCTGGGGCCGCTGCTCGAGTCGATCGCCGCGCAGGTCGACGGCACCCCCTGCTGCACGCACATCGGCCCCGACGGGTCCGGGCACTTCGTGAAGATGGTCCACAACGGCATCGAGTACGCCGACATGCAGCTCATCGGCGAGGCGTACAACCTGTTCCGTGACGCCCTCGGCTACGACGCCGACCAGATCGCCGACGTGTTCACCGACTGGAACGCCGGCGACCTCGAGAGCTACCTCGTGGAGATCACCGCCGAGGTCCTCAAGCAGAAGGACGGGAAGACCGGCAAGGCCCTCGTCGACGTGATCGTCGACGCCGCCGAGCAGAAGGGCACCGGCCGCTGGACCGTCAAGTCCGCGCTCGACCTCGGTGTCCCCGTCACCGGTATCGCCGAGGCCGTGTTCGCCCGCGCCCTGTCCGGCTCCCGCGATCAGCGCAAGGCCGCCGTCGGTCTCGCCTCCGGTCGGCTCGCCGACAAGCCCGCCGACGCCGCGCAGTTCACCGAGGACATCCGGCAGGCCCTGTACGCCTCGAAGGTCGTGGCCTACGCGCAGGGATTCGACCAGATCGCGGCCGGCAGCGCCGAATACGACTGGGACCTGCACCCCGCCGACCTCGCGACCATCTGGCGCGGCGGCTGCATCATCCGGGCGCGGTTCCTCAACCGCATCAAGGACGCCTACGACGAGAACCCGAAGCTGCCGAGCCTCATCCTGGCCCCCTACTTCCGGGACGCCATCGAGACGGCCATCGACAGCTGGCGCCGGGTCGTGTCCACCGCCACGCTGCTCGGGATCCCGGTGCCGGCGTTCGCGTCGTCGCTGTCCTACTACGACGCCCTGCGCGCCGAGCGGCTGCCCGCGGCCCTGACCCAGGGGCAGCGCGACTTCTTCGGCGCCCACACCTACGAGCG
>SEEV01000067.1 GCA_004211695.1 Rhodococcus sp. (in: high G+C Gram-positive bacteria) | reverse complement strand
ACGCGGTCCATCGGGACCGCCTTCTCCATGTCGGCCTTGACCTCGCTGATGACCGTCAGCTGGTCGTGGGTCTCGGTGAACGCGAAGGCGTCCTCCATCTCCTTCTGCCACGGGGTGTCGGGGCCGAACGCATGACCGGGTGCGGCCTGCCGTGCCGCGTACAACTGGACGAGCTCGCCGGCGATCTCTCGAACCGCCTTGCGCGCCTTGCGTTTCGTGTTGGCCCAGTCGGAACCGCCGAGCTTGCTGAGCGCGGGCAGTTCGCCGCCGACGTACCGCGACAGCTGGTCCAGCGACTCCATCGGGACGAACAACCGGTCGCCCGGGTGGCCGCGCTTGCTGGCGGCGTACTCGATGACGAGGTACTCGCGCCGCGCGCCGCCGATGGTGCGTTCGACCATCTCGACGAACCGCCCGATGCCGTGCTGGTCGTGCACCACCATGTCGCCGGCCGTGAGGGCCAGCGGGTCGACCTGGTTGCGGCGCTTCGCCGGCAGCCGCTTGCCGTCGCCGACCGCGGCCACCCGGTTGCCGGTGAGATCGGCCTCGGTGACGATGACGAGTCCGGGGGTGGAGTCGTCGCCGGGGAACACCAGGCCGTCGTGGAGCGAACCGCGCAGCACTCCCACCTGACCGCGCGCGGGTTCGGAGCCGGGTGCGAGTTCCGCCGCGGGCACCTCGGCCTCGCGCAGACGCTCGAGGACTCGATGCGCGGTGCCGGCGCCGGCGACCACGACGACGGCCCGGCCGCCGGTGGTCACGTGGGCCCGCAGGCTCACGAACAGTTCCGACAGCAGCTCGTCGGAACCGCGCACCTGCGGTGCCGGCGTGATTGCCAACTCCAGTTCCTCGCCGCTCCCTGACGCGAGCGGGCTCAGCGTCCACCACGGCAGCCCCGCGGCCTCCGCGGACTCACGGACCTGGCTGAGCGAGCGGTACGCGGAGGCGCCGAGGTCGATGCCGTCGCCCTTCAACACCGACGTGTCGAGCGGGACGGCGCCGCCGATGGACGCCGCCGTCCACGACGCCTCGAGGAATTCCTGACCGGTGCGCACCAGGTCGGTGGCCCGCGTCCTGATCTTCTCCGGATCGCACAGGAGCACGTGCGCGCCGTCGGGCAGCACGTCGGTGAGCAGTTGGAGCTGCCCCGGTCGCAGCACCGGCAGCAGTGCCTCCATGCCCTCGACCGGGATGCCCGCCGACATCTTGTCGAGCATCTCGACAAGCGCGGCGTCGGCCTGGTTGTCGACCGCGAGCTGAGCTGCCCGGTCACGGACGTCCTCGGTGAGCAACAGTTCGCGGCAGGGCGGCGCGATCACGGCGTCGATCTCGAGTTCGGCCAGCGACCGCTGGTCCGCGACGGAGAACGCACGCAACTCGGTGACCTCGTCGCCCCAGAACTCGACGCGCACGGGATGATCCGCGGTCGGTGAGAACAGGTCCAGAATGCCGCCGCGGACGGCGAACTCGCCGCGCTTGCCCACCATGTCGACGCGTGTGTACGCCATCTCCACGAGCCGCTGGATCAGCCCGTCGAAGTCGTGCTCCACACCCACGCGCAGCGTGACGGGCTCGATCTCCCCGAGGCCGGGGGCCATGGGCTGCACCAGCGAGCGGACCGTGGTGACGATGACCTGCAGCGGGGCGCCGTAGGAGCGGTCGTCCGGCCGGGCGAGTCGGCGGAGCACCTCCACGCGGCGACCGACCGTGTCGGCGCTCGGCGACAGCCGCTCGTGCGGCAGCGTCTCCCAGGACGGGAACTGCGCCACGGCGTCGCCGATCATCTCCTGCAGTTCGGCGGTGAGGTCGTCGGCCTCACGACCTGTCGCGGTGACCAGCAGCAGGTGGGTGCGTTCGGCGAGGGCCGCGGCCACGAACGGCCGGGCCGGCCCGGGAGCGACGACGTCTAGGTGACGGCGTCCGAGTGCCTCGGTCACGTGCGCGATGACGCCGTCGCCCAGCGCGATCTTCGCCAGACCGGCGAGCGGGGTGTCTGCGGACGAGGGCTCGGCAACGATGAGCGGGGAAGACAACGACGCACTCCTGAGCAGTGATGACGAACTGCCGGCGAACAGCTCGGGCCGGGGCGGGCGGCCAGTTGCGGACTGAGCCAGCCTAGTCGATATCGCACACGGACGGACCGGGGTCCGGATCAGGCGGAGGCGGGTGCGACCCGGGCGACGGCGATCGAGTTCAGCGCCCGCACGTGCCCCGTCACCGCATCCGCGGTGCCGGTCCTGCGCACCGGCACGATCCGGGTGCCACCGGGCGGCAGATGGAACCAGGAATCTGCTGGTTCGAAGCCGCCGAGTTCGAGGTGGACGTACTGCGCAGCACCCTCGGTCCCGACGTCGACCACCCAGTCTCCGGACGCCGTCTGGCGCGCGGCCGCCGTCAGCCCCACGGTGCGTTCGAGCGGACGCGCCGGGCCACCGACGAGGTGGACGGTCTCGGCGACGACGTCCTCGCCCGACAACGTGACGGTCACGCTCTCGTATCCGCGGGGGCCGAATCGGTGGACGTGCGTGGCGTCGGTGAACCGCCCGAGCAGCGTGTCGAGCGACCACCGGCGGGCGGCGTGCGCGGCCACCGTCACCGGCTCGGTGACGTCGAACGCCCGGGTTCCCGTCCGGGTGTGGACCTGCACCCGCAACTCCCCTGCGACCGGGCGGTCGGTGTCGTTGACCGCGTCGATCCGCAGTCCGTCCATCCCGTCCTCGGCGAGTAGCACCGCCACCGGCTGCGAGAGCCGCCGCATCACGAACCACGGCGCCTTCGGCCTGCCGTCGGAGTCGAGCAGCCCCCAACCGGCGCCGGGTTCGAGGTCACGCAGCGACAGCACCAGCGCCCCGTCGCATCCCGACTCGGGCCGTCGCCAATAGCCGAGGGTCGCCGCGAAGGCCTCGCAGATCGCGGCACGGCCGAGGGCGAGGTACCGCTCGGGGTCGCTCCAGCGGACCGTCGACGGCTCCTCACCGAACAGCGTCCGCACATAGTGGTCGCGGACGTCCTCGAAGTCCCACGACGCCCCGTTGTCCCTCGGCACCGCCGCCTTCCAGCGGGGATGGTGACCGGCGGCCGCGAGGCTGCCGAACTCGGCTTCGATCACCGGGTCCGACGGGGGGATCGAAAACGCCAGGCACTCGGCCGCGAACCGCACCCCGGCCTGCCGGACGTCGGACAGGGGAAGCCGGTAGCCGCCGATGCCGAAGTAGTGGGCGATACCGGTCCCGACATGGGTCGCGAGCGCGCCGCTGCCCGGCGGTGCGGACGGTGACGAGGACACCGGCACCACCCCGGGTGCGGTCTCCGCGACCGCCGCGGGAATCACGTCGTGCACCGCCGCCATGTGCGGCGACGGCAACCCGAGCAGCGCCGGCTGCTGTTCCGTCTCGCTTCCCCCGCCGAACACGGTGAGCGCCGGGTTGCCGGACAACGGCCGGAGCACGGCCCCGACCTCGGCGGTCAGGAGGTCCAGAAACGGCTCGTCGTCCGGCGGGTCGAACGTCGAGAGCATCGCGTCCTGCCACACCATGACGCCGAGTTCGGCACAGTCGTCCCAGAAAGCGGCGTCCTCGTACAGCAACGTGCCCGGCACCCGGACCATGTTGAGTCCGGCCTCGACCACCCGCTCGAGCGTCTCCCGCGTCTGCGACCGGCCACCCAGCCCGATCGGATCGACCGGGGCCCAGACGGCGCCGCGGCAGTACACGTCGACCCCGTTGACGGACAGCCGGAACCCGCCGTCGCCGCGGGCCGCGCGCACGGTGCGGAATCCGACCGCACCCAGGTCGACGGCGCGCTCGCCCAGGACGATGCTCAGCGGATACGTCGCCGGGACGCCGTGGGTGTGGGGCCACCACAACCGGACGTCGGGGACGCGGATGTGTGCACGCACCTCGCGCACCGTGGCCCCGGTCTCGACGACGGTCGCCTGCACGGCGAGGTCGCCGAGCCGGACCACGGGTGCGGGCCCGCCACCGTGATGCACGCGCACGGAGAGGTCCAGCACCCCGGTCCCGTCGTCCACGGTCGTGACCACGTGCCGGTCCGACACCAGGGGCGCGCCGCCGTCGTGCAGTCGTACCGTCCGCCACGGCCCGACCGGCGCCGGCACCCGGCCGTATACCGGCGCGCGGCCAAGCAGGCTGGTGCGCATCCAGCGCAACCCCTGCGCGCTCACCAGCGAAGACCGCCACCGTCCGCGTGGTCTGCGGCGGCGGAGGGCGGCGTCGAGCGAGAGGAATCTGATCGCCAGTGTCACCGTGCCGGGGAGACACGCGAGTTCGACCGAGGCAGGCACGAACATCGACTCCGACGACGCCACGCGATCGTCACCGACCCACACCTCCGCGGGCGAGGCGAGGCCGTCGTATTCGAGCCGCCACGGTCCCGGGCCGGTGCCCGGCACCTCGGTGACGAACCACCAGTCCACCGCGTCGGGGTTCACCGCGCGCGCCGCCGCTTCGCCGTCGGTCGCCCGGACGGCACCCGCCGCGGTGCCCGGCACCTCCGCCGGATACCACGGACCCGGCACGCCCGCCAACTCCGACGGCTCGGTCACCGATCCGGGTTCCGTTGCCGTACAACGCCACCGAGCGTCGGCGAGAAGGTCCACTACGCGCGTCCGACTGCGCGCACCACGCCGTCCACCGACCGTTCCCACGCCTCGGCCATTCCGTCGAGCTGCGCCGACGGGTCGACGGTACGTCCGCGGGCTGCCCGTGCCATCTGGAACTGGACGCTCTTCGCCCCCTGCGCCACCGCCCGGAAACCCGGCGCGTACGCACCTGCTCCCGCGAATCCGTTGCGCTCGAGGTACTCGCAGACGTCGGCGGCCAGTTCCGCGGTGGCCCCGCACTGCCGCAACACCCCGAACGTCCACAGGTGGAACGTCTCGATACCGGCGTCGCGGATCCAGGGCACGTCGGCGACCACCCGCTCGCCGAGAGCGCGCACCGGATTTCCGTCCGGTCGAGTGGCGAGATGATGCCGCAGCACCGAATCGAAGCGGTCCGCCCGGAATCCGGGATCCCCGTCGAACCGGACCTGCTCCACGTAGGGCGTGAACGGGGCCGGTCCGGCGTCGCCGAGTCCGAACAACCCGCGAAAGTCGTCGCCGGTCAACCGGTGATAGCCGCTGTTGTGGAAGTACTCGAGCACACCGGCTTCCCGGTCGATGCGGTTCGCGACGATCGTGGTCTTGGTGTGGGTCTCGTGGTAGCCGGTGCCCACCGTGTCCGGGAGCCAGTGCGCATCCACCTCGACGGTCGACAGCATTCCTGCCGCGAGGTTGTCCTCGAGGTGGTCGAGAACCCGGCGCCAGACGTTCATCTCCCCCACGTCGATCCCGTACAGCGCGAACAGATCCTCGGTCTTGAACTTCAGGAACGTCCACTGCGCTCCGTCGAACCTGGCGCCGAACGCGCACGCGGCGGCAGGAACCGGATCGAGCCCGAGCGAGTGGAGGATCTCCACCCACAGATCGAGGTAGCAGTTCGTCTCGGTCCAGGTCCGCTCGTCGGAGTGGATGGGGTGCGGCTCGTACGCGTCCGGCGAGATGTCGATCAGGCGGGACGTCACAGCGACATCCGCGCTTTCACCGCGCTCGGCCAGCGCGACGGGTCCATGCCGTGGGTCCGGAGCATCGCGAGGGCGATCCGTTCCATCCCGAATCCGACACACGCGCTGTGCGCGACGTCCCCGTCCGCGGTGGCGATGTCGAACGTGACCCCGAAGTGGTCCTGGTGGCAGTTGCACGAGACGACCGCGGTTCCCTCGTCGAGATCGCCGTACAGGCGCACCGTCAGCTCGGTCTTGAGGTTTTCCTCGCGCTGGTTGGCGGCGAGCATGCGTCCCACCCGGCCGAAGAACGGATCGTTGGCGACGACCGGGGTGGCATCGAGCCACAGGTCGGACAGCACCTCCAGCCCGCGCTCGATCCACGAATCACGATGGTTCGCGGCCTGATCCGCCGTGCCGATGCGCACGAACTCGTGCATCCGGAACGCCTGCATGCGGGCGGGGTCGAACGCGGGCTCGTGCCGGAAGCAGTAGCCGTACACGTCCAGCAGCGCACCGCCGTCGGGCAACGCACCCGTGAACATCGGGTACGCCGGGTGACAGGCCGCCGACACGAGCATGGTGTCCGTCGGTTCGAGCCACTTGTCCCAGCTCCGCCCCTCGGCCCGCGCCGCCAGCAGCTGCGCGTGCTCGGCGTTGGTGCCCGTGAACGTGTTGACGGCGCCGGTCAGATCGGGGAACGACGCAATGTAGTCGGTGCGCTCGAAGCTGGTGCGCGGGAACACCGGAGGAAACCGGAACCGCGACGCGGCCGCACCCGGACCCGCTGCCCGCACGACCGCGTCGATGCCGTCGACGACGTCCTCGAACAACCCCGACCGCCCGTAGAGGCCCGGGACGGACGTGTCCACGAGCAGTCCGGCTTCCAGCAGTTCCGCCCGGAACGCGCGCCGGGCCAGATCGAGTTCACTCGTCTCGTCCCGCTCCACTGCTACATCCGTGCTCATATCGTCCCCCGGTATGCCGTGGCCATCTGCGCCGAGTTGGCCATGATTCGGTCGTTGTTGACCATGACGGCCGCACCGTGCGCGTCGCGCAGGTGCCGCCCCAGCGAGTACTCCGTGTCTTCGCGGTACCCCGAGATCCCGCAGATCAGCAGCGCCCGGCCTACCAGGTCGACCGCGAGAGTCGACGCCGTGACCTTCAGGTTGTTCATCGCCAGCGAATAGCCCACTCCGCCGGCGACTTCGGCGTCGGGTGAACCGTCGGGAGCCGACGCCGCCTCGTCGAATCGGCGGGCAGCCGCGAACACGAGGTCCGAGAACTGCTGGTGCACGGCGGCCGCCTCGGCGAGACGCAGCGCGCCCGGCGACGCCACCCCGGGCTGCTTGCGCGCCGCCGCCCGCACGTACCGGCGCGCCTTCTCCACCGCCGCGTCGGCGATGCCGAGCCACACCGCGGACCACACCGAATGCGAGACCGGGAGCATCGTCGCCGACGAGATCTCCGCGTAGGAATCGCCGACGACGAGTTCGGGTGTGGTGACGGCCCGCAGCACGAAGCCCGGACTGCAGGTTCCCCGGAGCCCCAGCGTGTTCCAGTCGCCGGTGCGCTCGAGCGTCAGATCGGCGCGGCGGCAGATGACGAGCACCTGGTCGCTGGGCGGGCTGTCCGGGGTGCGCCGCGCGGTCGCGAGGATCGCGTCGGCGTACTCGCCGTACGAGATGACGGGGGCATTCTTGACGAGCGCCACCACCTCACCGGTCCGCTCGACGGCACACGTGCTGCGTCGCACGTCGCCGCCGATACCCAGTTCCGTCGTCGCCGAGGCCAGCAGGTACTGCCCGGCAACCGCCTCACGCAGGAACTCGGGAACGCCGTCGCCACCCGGATGCCGTACGAGCGAGAGGATCTGGGTCTGATGCATCGCGAACACCATCGCGGTGGCGGCGCAGTGACGGCCGAGGGTCCGGGCGATCGTGCACAGGTCCCGCAGCGACGCGCCTTCGCCACCGAGTTCCGGGGGAACGGCACACGACAGCAGTCGCTGTTCCCGCAGACAGTCGACTGCCTCCTGAGGAAAGCGTGCGTCGCGATCGACGTCGGTGGCCCAGCGCGCCGCCACCTCGGCCACGGCCTGGGCGCGCGCCGACGGTCCCGGCGCCTGCGCGGACTCGATCCCCGCGACGTCCGCCAGGGTGATGCTCACGCCACACCGAGTTCGACGAGCGCGCCCCGAATGGCGTCGACGCTCGCGAACGTGCTCTTGCGCAGCAACTCGTCGGGAAATTCGATGTCGAACGAATCCTCCAGCGCCAGCATCACGTTGACGCTCGCATGCGAGGTCAGTCCCAGTTCGTACAGGTCGGCGCCGACGGCGATGCTCGCCGCGTCGACCGACAGCCGGGCGTGGTCGCCGAGAACCTTGCGGATGGTCTGCTCGCTCATGGGTGGCGTTCTCCTTGGTGATGGTGGGGCGTGCCGAGCCGGGACGCGGTGACCATCGCGATCGCGACGTCCTCCTCGTGTGAGATCGAGACCTGGAATTCGCCGATGCGCTCCCGCCCGGCGAGGGTCGACGCGGTGCCGGACAGGCGCACTCCGCACCCACCCCAGCTCTCGCGCCGGATCTCGATGGACTGCCACGGCAGCGCGACGTCCCCGGGTCGCAGCACCTTGACGACGGCCTCCTTGGCCGCGAATCGCGCGGCCAGGCGCTGGGCCAGGGCAGGGCCGGCGCAGGTTTCGAGTTCGTGCGGGGTGAAGATCCTCGCCAGGTAGCGGTCGCCGAACCGCTCGACACTGCTCCGCACGTGCCCGACCGTCATCACATCGCACCCGATCCGGAACTCCGGGATCGACCCGATCCTGATCTCGGGGACCCAACCGACAGCACCACCAGACATCGATCCCCCTGCTCCAGTCTTCGACGGTCACACTCCGCGCCGGCCGTCACCTTCAGCGACTCTCCAGCAAACCCCTCGAGAAGTTACCGTAGAACGGCAATTCAAGACAAGAGGTACTGCAGTGTGGGCATAAACATACCGCGAGTCTGTAACGCTGTCTTCTCGGAGCGGTGGACCAGCAAATCCGGCGCGGGCGACCTACAGCCCGGCCTCGATCGCTCCCGCGACCCGATAACCGACTCGGAGTCGATACACCTCAGTAGGCGCCGTTCGGCCGAAGCACTGCACGCGTCGTCTTCCACAGGATCAGCAAATCCAGCGTGGGGCTCCAGTTCTCGACGTAGTGCAGGTCGGCACGCACGGACTCCTCCCAGCTGAGGTTGCTCCGGCCACTCACCTGCCACAGCCCCGTGAGTCCCGGTTTGACGAACAGCCGACGCCGGGCACCGTCATCGCCGTATCGCGCCACCTCGCACTCCAGCGGTGGGCGCGGGCCCACCAAGGACATGCTGCCCGTCACGACATTGAACAACTGCGGCAGTTCGTCGAGCGAGTAGCGGCGAATGAACCTGCCGACACGAGTGACTCGGGGATCGTCGTGAATCTTGAACATCACGCCGGCGCCCTCGTCGAGCGCCGCGAGCTCACGGATTCGCCCTTCGGCACCCACCACCATGCTGCGGAACTTGTACATCGTGAACAGCCTGCCGTCCCGCCCGACGCGGGTCTGCTTGAACAACGCCGGACCACGACTGCTGGTGCGAATTGCACAGGCGATCATCAGGAGTACCGGGGCGATGACGATGACGAGACCGAGAGCGAAGATCCGATCGAGGACATTCTTGATCACCCATGCCGGGCCCGAGTACGTCGGCGCGCTCAACTGCATCAACGGGACTCCCGCGACAGGCGCGATATGCAGGCGCGGACCGACCACATCCATGAGCACGGGCGCGATCAGAAGGTCGGTTCCGGTGCCCTCGAGTTCCCAGCTGAGCCGCTCGGTGCGAGTGGGGGTCCAGCCGCTCGACGGGAGAACTGCAATCGCCTGGAAGGAATGCAGCCTGGCGATTCCGACGATGTCCTTCTCCGTGCCGATCACCGGAATGTCCCCGATTGCGAGCGGAAGCTGATCACCGGGTATCACATCGGCCAGGCAGATGGCGTCGACGCGCCACCCGGCCTGTGAGATGTCAGGCGTTCGTTTGATCAATTCGAGCACTTCCGCGACGTCGCCGGCCACGAGGACGGAGCGCAGATTGCCTCCCGATCTCCGGCGTCTTCGCAGTTCCAGCCTCAGCACATAGCGTCCGAGCACCGAGAGTGCGGCCGCGAGCGGAAGAGCGCCGAACACCCACGAGTGTCCGTTCGCGGTGCCCAGGGCATACCCGGCGACGGCCATCACTGCGATGGACCACACGTACGCTCGTCCGACCCGGTGCACTTCCTCGGCACCGCTGCCGAGAACGCGCGGATCCCATGCATGCGCCAGAGCCAGGGAGAGCATCGAGAGAACGAGAACCGCGACCGCAACCGCGAGACCCCCATGCCACGTCCCGAGCGAGAGGTGGCGATAGGCGACGGTGACGAAGAGGTCCGCAGCCACGACGCAGAGGAGATCGCTGCAGAACGCAGCGCGAAAGTACGAACGCTCCCAGTCCGGTCGTCGAGGCGGAGGCTCGGGGACGGCACGGCCGGGGATCGTCGGTACTCCCGCCCCCGTTCGGACACGTGCACATTCGGATCTGATGAGGAGCTGGGTCCGTTCGGACACACTCAGCGCCTCGACATCGCTTCCACATTCGCACATTGGCCAAACCCATGCTCGGAACCCACCCGCCGCGGCGTCGATCCGATCGAGCCCCGGAACTGATGACTCAAAACATACTCCGAGTCTGTTATAGCCGCAATCATATGGCCTACGTTATTTTAGGCGGACCAAACCAAACTTTCGGTACGGTTGGTGTGGCGCGGGCGACCTACAGCCCGACCTCGATCGCTCCCGCGACCAGCAACTTGCCGATCTTCTCCGCCGAGACCGGACGACTGAACAGGAAGCCCTGAGCCCGATGGCATCCCATGTCGAGAAGCTGGCGGGCGGAGGCGACGTTCTCGACACCCTCCGCGACCAGCTCGAGGCCGAACGATTCCGCGAGACCGATGATCGACTTCACGATCGCCCGGTCCTCCGGGTTGGTGTCCAGGTTCATCACGAAACCCTTGTCGATCTTCAGTGTCCCCACCGGAAGCGCCTTGAGGTGGCTGAGCGAACTGTATCCGGTGCCGAAGTCGTCGATCGCGACCTCCACATCCATCGCGTGCAGCCCTTCGAGCGCCTCGCGCGTCCACGTCAGATCGCTGAGCACGGCGTTCTCGGTGATCTCCAGGCACAGCGCGCCCCTCCGGAGTTCGAACTCCGTCAACGCGTTCGCGACGACGTCCAGAAAGTCCAGACCGGCCAACTGCCCCGGCGACACGTTGACGCGGAGAGCCAGATCGAGGTCGGGCACCTGCGACCGCCAGTCGGCCCACTGCCGGCAGGCCTTCCGAATCACCCAACGCCCGAGCTCCCCTGCCACGTTGGTGGCCTCGGCGACGTCGATGAACGACGCCGGCTGCAGCAGCCCGAGCAGCGGGTGATTCCAGCGCACCAATGCCTCCACCCCGATGATCCGGCCGGTCCGCAAGTCGACCTCCGGCTGGTACTCGAGAAAGAGGGATTCGTCTGCGATGGCCGCACGCAGACTGAGCTCGATCATGTTGCGTTTCTCGCTCTCCTCCTGCATCTCGTCCGTGAAGACGCTGATCGCATTCCCGCCCTTGGTCTTGGCGACCATGACTGCCTGGTCCGCCTGGCTGAGGAGCGAACTCGTGGTGGCTTTACCCGGGTATCCCACCGCGACGCCGATACTGACACTGCGGCTGACTACCTCGCGGCCGAGCCGCACCCGTTCGGTCACGACGTCGCGAATGTGCTGGGCTCGCACCTCGGCCTCCTCCAGGCCGACGGATCCACCGAGCACGAGCACGAATTCGTCTCCGCCCAGCCTCGAGACGAGATCGCCGGCCCCACTGGTCGCTCTGAGCCGGTCCGCGATCGTCGAGATGAAGCCGTCGCCGGCCCCGTGACCGAAGAAGTCGTTGAGCGGCTTCAGGCGGTCCAGGTCGAGGAACAGAATGGCGACCGGCCCGGGTTCGGACGCGGCGAGACGGGTGTCCAGGTGATGGTAGAGCGCGCGCCGGTTGCTGAGCCCGGTGAGGGAATCGTGGTCGGCGGAGTAGCGCAACTGCTCCTCGACGACGATGCGCGCCTGGACCTGCGCGAGCAGCGCGGCGATCGCCTTGAGGACGTCGACCTCCGGCGGCGTCCAGTCGCGGTCACCGAACTTGATGAAGCCGAGGGTGCCCGTCGTGGTCTCACCCGACAGCAACGGGACGGCCGCGAGCGACACCTGCGGCACCCCGGACGCCTCGCGGACCCGCTCGTTGTAATCCGGACCGGACACCTCCGGCCGGAAGATGGCCACGTCTTTCTGGTGCTCGGTCTGGGCGAACGTCGAGTCGGCGTCCTTGAAGTAGACGACGCCGAGCGGGTCGGGGTCGGGGACGATCGTCCGGACAGGGTATTCCGCGATCAGCACCGTCGCCGCGATCTCGTGGTCGGTGAACCGGAGAAAACTGGTGTCGACCTCGAAGTGCTCCACCAGATCCTGCAAGACGCGGGTGGCCACAGGCTTGAACGAGACGGCATCCACAGGTGTGAGCCGGGACGCCACGGTTGTCACCAGGGTCTCGAGCTTCTCGGTGTGCTTCTCGGTGTGCTTCTCGGTGTCCACTGGCCCTCCTGTCCTTACGATATCCGCCTTCGAACACGGTCGGCGCGCCGCTCGCTCCGAACCGACGGGCCCGGCGCATGGCTGAGCCGTAACACCATGGCGAGCGCTTCACCTGCCTTCGCTCCGACGACGTCGAACAGTTCCTGCCGTAGCCTCTCCAATGGTGCCGCATACCGTGGTGAGAGTCGGTCGAGTTCTGCCCTTTCCACGCCGTAGAGAAACACCGGTGAAATCGGCTGGACGGCGAGCCCGAGCGCCTGCGCGTCGATCCACACGCTCTCGGTCGCCTCGCCGCCGCGCACATAGTCCCGCGGGGTGCTGCCCGGGATCGCGACGACGGCGATCGCCGAACTCGATGCGACGCGGTCCGCGGTGGACTTGCCCAGCGCCCGTCCGCCGTCCTGTGCACCCAGGTGTTCCATGACATCGGGCCGACGCAGCAGCGCGAGGGTCGACAGTTCTGCGGAATCGAGTTCCAGTGCGCGAACGTCGATGCCGGTCTCGAGCGAATCGATTCGTGGCCACCGCAGCTCGCCGATCATTTCGCGATGCAGGGTCGGCGTGAGGAATCGGATGCGGTCCGATTCCGCCAGAATGGCGCCGATCGCCGCGATGTCGTCCCGGTCGGTGACCAGGCAGAGGCGTGCGCCCTCGCGAGATGCCGACTCCGCGAGAAGTCCCGCCTGCGTGTCGTCCAGCGGCCGGGGCACACCCGGCCTGCGGTTGGTGGTCCGGTCGAGCATGTGCTCGTAACGGTCCGTAAGTTCCCGCTCGCTCCCGTCGCCGAACGTCATGGTGGCGACCGGGAGCCACGGCTCCCCGTCGTGGACTGTGACGGCACCGAGCAGCCCGGCGGCCGACGCGGCGATCCGGGCGTTGTGCAGCGCGGCACCGACCGCGACGTAGCTGCCCCGATACTCGACGTCCATGACCGTCGTGTGCTCCGGGGCCAGCGAGATACTCAGCTCTTCGTCGTCCGCGGTAATCGTCCAGGGCTGGATGTTGCCGCCGGAAGGCGCACGGGCGGCGGCATTCACGACGGTGTCGACGGCGTCTACGGTGTCGAGGCTGTCTACGGCGTCGTGCGACACCGCTGTGGCGGCCCCCGGATCTGCGGACTCCTGCCGCAGATGGAGCGGTGTCGGCGGATCGGTGAGGGCATCGAGATGCCGGTCCAGGTCCATGCGGCACCGACCCGACGCGAGCGGCTGTCCGAGCGCGATACGCCGCACCGCCGCCGCGACCTCCGCCCCGCCGAGCAGTACCTCGCCCCCGAGCTGAGGCCAGGTGGAGATGGTTTCGTCCACCTCCACCAGCGACGCCGCCATCGTCGCCGACAGCTGTGCGGCGTCCAGGATGTGGAGGACGAGCGGAATCTTGTCCCGTGAACCGAGGCCGGCGAGCGACTCCACGTCGACGTCGCCGATCACTCCGTGGAAGACGGGGCGATCGGGTTCGAGGTCGAACCGCTCGACGTCCAGCAGGCCCCTGTCGCTGGTGGCCATCAGCACCGGCAGACCCCGGCGACGGGCCTCCCTCCGCAGGGAGACCTTGACGTCCAGCGAGTCGCACTCGTCGACCACCACGTCCGTGCCGTCCAGGAATTCGGCGACCGATTCGACGTCGAGCCCGTCCTCCCACAACGTCACTGTGACGTAGGGGTCGATCTCCGCGATACGGCGGGCGGCCACCACCGCCTTGTTCACGCCGAGGTCCAGAACGCTTCCGGGAACCCGGTTCAGGTTGGACAGTTCGAGGGTGTCGAAGTCCGCGAGCCGCAGGCCGCCGCAGGCACCTTCCAAGGTGAGGGCCAGCGCGACCGCGTGCCCGACGCTCAGACCGACGATCCCGACGGTCACGTCGCGGAGTCGTTCCTGCTCCTGTGCGGTGACTTTGTTCCGATTGCGGTCCAGCCGCAGCAGCCGGAACGCGGTGGGTCCGAGCAGCCGCACCACGGTGCGTCGCCACGAGTAGTACGCCCACACCGGCGTCTCGTCCAACACGCCCGGAGCGGGCGCGGGAACGAGGGTGCGGAGCGTGTCCCTCTGATGTTCGAGTCGATCGACGAAGACCACCGCGGGGTCGCGGCGGAGACGGTCCAGTACCGCCGCGTCCCCGGAGTGGCCCTCGTCGAGCAGCAGTGCGGTGTAATCACCGCGGGGTTCGTTCACGAGACGCTCCGCATCGGCCGGACGACGGTTCCTCCCGTCCCCGTCGCCGTATCCGCCGACGGCGTCGATCGGGACGTCGTGAGTAACAGGTGGGCCAACTGCATGGATTCGGCGCGGCCCCTACGCCTACTCCGATCCCACCACATCAGCCGCGTCTCGTAGCGGTCATCCGGGTAGGGCACGGGAGCAATATGGTCGGCTACCACCCCGCCGGAGGACCTCCACGTTTCCAGGACGTGGGCTGCCGCGGTCGCGAGCATGAACTGTACGTCGAGCAGATCCATCGAGAAGGTGGCGAACCGGCCCAGTGCGCCGACGAGTTCACCCCGCCTCGCCGCGCCGTCCGCCACCCACGCGCCCTTCGCCTCCACCACGCCGAACGGCAACCGGTCTTCGATCATCCGGCGAACGGCGGGGGCTCCGGGATGGGTACCCCATTCCGTGATCGCATGCGCCTGAGCAGCGGAAAGGTAGGGACCTTGAATTCGGACGCCCGCCGCGACGGAGCCGCTGGGCTCGATCGCGACGAAGAACACCGCGGTGGTATCGCCATCCTGGATTCGACGGTATTCGAGAGCCTTCTCCGCGCCGTACTTGCGGTAGCCGGTCACGGCGCCCTCGAGATATTCTTCCCACAGCGCCGGCTCGTCGGAGGGCCGGGCCACAACGAAGCGACACTCCGATCGGGGATCCCACACGCTCAGAGTTCGGTCGAGTATGGTCTCGGTCGACCGTGTGTCGATCTGAGGACGCGACAGCTGTTCAACTGGCATTGGCTTTCCCATCGGAGTCGGTGCGGCAATTCCGGGGACTCACGGGTTACGTTAAGACCCCAAGAACTGGACACACGAACACCCGGTCACAGCCCCGCGGCTACTCATTTTCCGCGTTTACTCTGGATTTGTCACCTGCGATGCCGAAAATAGGCACTAAAACAAACTTCAGGTCGGTATTTATCGAGCCTGAATTACGCCAGGGAAATGAACAACTCGATGTTGCTCGGAGCACGGAAGACCTCTATCTCCTCCGCGTAGGCGCGCTCGATGCGCCCCTCCTTCTCGGCAACCTCTGCCTGGATCCACACATCCTCGATCGGGTCGGAGGACCGGCCGTCGGGAGTGAACTTCGCAAAATAGCCGGACGGGACGCGCACCAGCACGTCGCCGATCTCGAGGTGATCGAGGTCGATGCAGCGATACCCGATCACCGCGGTCCACCCCAGATCCGGGACCGCGACGTAGACGGTGGTCAGTTCCTCGACACCGCGCAATTGAATGCGCTCGC
Source organism: Rhodococcus sp. (in: high G+C Gram-positive bacteria) (assembly GCA_004211695.1). Classification (GTDB taxonomy): domain Bacteria; phylum Actinomycetota; class Actinomycetes; order Mycobacteriales; family Mycobacteriaceae; genus Rhodococcus_F. The sequence continues at coordinate 7,088 of SEEV01000067.1, read as the reverse complement.
GCGTGAACTTCATCAGGTCGGTCGCGTGCGCCGACGAACCCAACTCCGTGCGCGGGAGAACGAGGCCGCCGAAGTCGGTGGACTCACGCTTGACGATTTCGAAACTCATTGCTGCCCCTGCCTGGTGGCGGGTGGCACTATTATTGCCACATAGAGATCGATCCCGAAAGCATGCGGGTAGAACTCGAAATCGCCGGTGAACGACCGTTGAATCTGCTGCGACTCCTCCGCATCTCGAATCTGCCCCCAGAGGGCGTCGAAGAGATCCGGGAATGTGCCGACCGAGGAGAACTTCGCATACGTTCCCGCAGGGATCCGCGACACCAGGTGCCCGCGCCCTACCTGATCGATCGAGGAGCACTCGTATCCCACGATTTGCGTGTAATACGAATTGATCTCGGGAGCATGGTCGACGTAGGCGGACGCCAACGGGCGATCGACATTCTGCGCGAGCAGGGTCGACCACGTCTTCTCGAGAGCCTTGTCTCGCGCTTCCCCCAGCGCCCGCTTGGGGCTACGGACAGCCAGTCCAGCGACCAACGTCTCTTCACGTTCGACAATGACGAACGGCACCGGGCACCCCTCCGATGTCATCGGAACATATGGCTTGCAATGACGATTAATGTTCGACCTCCTGCAATTCGAAGGTCGAATTTTCACAATACATCGTCCGGAATCCACCGTCTGCGTCATTGGTCCCCGAAGCCTCCACATGCCGCCCCGAAGGCCGGAATTGGTCCCACCGCTTGGAGTAATTCAATAAAGTCCGAAAAATGGTTTCATGCCTCGCTTACATACCCTAAGTTGGTTTTGAGCCTTGAACAGCTACCTGAAGTGTGGTTTATTGGGTGGATCGACAACCCGCGGTGTGACATACCTCACAGGTACGTCATGACCGCCCGGTCGGGATGAGGGGAGACTGCCGTGCGCTGCCGACTGTGCGACTCCGATCGGATGCGGAGCATCCTGGACCTGGGCGCGACCCCGCCGTGCGAACTTTTCCTGACCGAAGCCGCCTTGGACACTGCGGAGGTCACTTATCCACTGCACCTACGGCTGTGCGAAGACTGCCTGCTTCTGCAGATTCCTGCGCTGATCACACCAGAGGACACCTTCACCGACTACGCCTACTACTCCTCCTTCTCGGACTCCTGGGTCGAGCACGCACGGAGGTTCGTCACCTCCGCCGCGGACAGGCTCGGACTCGACGACACTTCGTCGGTCGTGGAGGTGGCGAGCAACGACGGCTACCTGTTGCAACACTGCGTTGCCGCCGGAATCCGCTGTCTCGGAATCGAACCGTCGCACAATGTCGGTGCGGCTGCTCGTGAGCGCGGGGTTCCCACTCTCACGGCGTTTCTGGACGAGGATCTCGCCGCCCGTGTTCGGGCGGAGCACGGACCGGCGCAGCTCGTGGTCGCGAACAACGTCTACGCACACGTCCCAGACCTTCTCGGGTTCACTCGCGCCCTTCGCGCACTCGTCGCAGATGACGGCTGGCTGAGCATCGAAGTCCACCACGCGCTGAATCTCATCGGTCTCGCCCAGTTCGACACGATCTACCACGAGCACTTCCAGTACTACACGGTGTTGTCCGCGACCCGCGCGCTCGCGACTGCGGGCCTGACCGTCGTGGATGTGGAACTACTGGAAACACACGGAGGGTCGATACGGATCTGGGCGCGTCCCGACGCCGCCGGTCGCGAGCCGACTCGCCGCGTCGCCGAGGTGTTGCACCGGGAGGAAGCAGCCGGGCTGCACGACGTAGACGGCTACCTCGGACTCGAGCCGCGTGCGCGGGTCGTGCGACAGCAGTTGCTCCGGTTCCTCCTGGACTGCCGTGCCCAGAACCGGACTGTCGTCGGCTACGGCGCCCCCGGCAAAGGAAACACCTTGTTGAACTACTGCGGAATTCGTCCTGACCTACTCGAATATACGGTCGATCGGAATCCCTACAAGCACGGTCGGTTCACGCCCGGCACCCGGATTCCGATCCTCGACCCGAAGCAGATCGACAAGGATCGCCCCGACGTCGTTCTCGCACTGCCCTGGAATCTCGAGGCGGAGCTGACCGAACAACTGCGATACATCACCGAATGGGGCGGTGAACTGGTTTTCCCACTCCCCTCCCTACACAGCGCTGGTTTCCAGCCGGACCAAATCGCAAGGAGGCTCGCGACATGAAGGTTGTCCTGTTCTGTGGCGGTTACGGCATGCGCATGCGTAACGACCACAACGACGTCATCCCGAAACCCATGCAGATGGTCGGACCACGCCCCCTGTTGTGGCACATCATGCACTACTATGCCCACTTCGGGCACACGGAGTTCATCCTCTGCCTCGGGTACGGCGCCGAGGCCATCAAAGACTTCTTCCTCGACTACCGCGAAGCCGAGTCCAACGACTTCGTTCTCCACGCCAACAAGATCGAGCTTCTGCATACAGACATCAGCGACTGGTCCATCACGTTCGTCGATACTGGTCTGGAATCGGCGATCGGTGAGCGTCTGCGCCGCGTGCGGCGGCACCTCGACGGCGACGAGTACTTCCTCGCGAACTACGCGGACGTCCTGACCGACGCCCCTCTCGACGACGTGGTCGCGAAATTCCACGAATCCGGTGCAGCGGCGTCGATGCTCGTCGTTCCGCCGCAGTCCTCGTTCCACTGTGTGAACGTGGCCGAGAACGGAGAGGTCAAGGAGATCATTCCGGTCAGCCGGCTGCCGATCTGGGAGAACGGTGGCTACTTCGTCCTCAGCGACGAGATCTTCGATCGCCTCCCGCCGGGCGGCGATCTGGTGGCGGATGTCTGTGAAACCCTGGCGGGCGAGGGCCGACTGTTCGGGTACCGGCACGAAGGCTTCTGGAAGCCGGCGGACACCTTCAAGGAGCGAGCGGAACTCGACGCGAATTACGCGAAGGGCGTCCGTCCGTGGATGGTATGGGAGCACACGGAGGCGGTGTCATAGCTCATGCTCGACCTCCACACCGCCCACGTCGCCGAGATCGCAGTTCTCGGCGCGCACTGCGATGACATAGCGATCGGCATGGGCGGGACGCTGCTGACCCTGTCGTCGACTTCGCCAGGACTCCGGGTGCGTGCCCTCGTGTTGTCGGGCAACGACTCCCGGCGAGAGATCGAGGAACGGCATGCGCTCACCGCACTGTGCCCCGGCGCCGACATCGAACTCGACGTCCTCGACGTTCCCGACGGGTACGCGCCCGGATACTGGGAGCCGATCAAGAATGCACTCGAGGGATTCCGTCGACGATGTGAGCCCGATATCGTGTTCGCTCCGCACCGTGGCGACGCCCACCAGGATCACCGGCTACTGGCCGAACTCGTACCGACCGTGTTCCGGGACCATCTCGTGCTGGGATACGAAATTCTCAAGTGGGAGGCGGACACGCCTCAGCCCACTGTCTTCCATCCGCTGATCCGGGCGATCGCGGAGGAAAAGGCCCGGGTTCTGTTGAAGCACTATCCTTCCCAGACCGACCGCGACTGGTTCGACGAAGAAGCATTCCTCGCCGTCACCCGACTGCGGGGTGTGCAATGCCACCGGCTGTACGCCGAGGCGTTCGTTCTCGAGAAGGCGAACATCCGATTCGGAAGGACCTGACATGCGAGTGCTTCTCACCGGACACCGAGGCTATCTGGGCTCGGTCATGACTCCGAGTCTGCTCGCGGCAGGCCACGACGTGGTCGGCCTCGACTCGGGACTGTTCGCCGGTTGCGTCCTCGGCCCCGACGATGCCGACGTGCCGTCGATCCACGCCGACATACGCGACGTGAAGCCGTCACATCTCACCGGCTTCGACGCGGTGATCCATCTTGCCGCACTGTCGAACGACCCACTGGGTTCACTGGCCCCCGAGATCACCTACGACATCAATCACCACGCGTCGGTGCGCCTCGCCCGACTCGCGAAAGATGCCGGCGTGCAGCGCTTTCTGTACGCGTCGACATGCTCGGTGTACGGCTCGGCGGGCGAGGAGCTGGTGACCGAATCGGCACCCCTCCGCCCCCTCACCCCGTATGCGGAGAGCAAGGTGCGCGTAGAGGAGGACGTGACCGCCATCGCCGACTCGGGGTTCTCGCCGGTCTTTCTGCGAAACGCGACCGCGTTCGGGTTCTCGCCCTGTCTGCGTGCCGACATCGTCCTCAACAATCTCGTCGGCGTCGCGATGCTGACCGGCACCGTGCGAGTCTTGTCGGACGGCACGCCGTGGCGCCCATTGGTGCACGCCCGCGATATCGCTGCCGCATTCTGCGCCGCACTCGTCGCGCCGGTGGACGCGATCCACTGCCGCGCCTACAACGTCGGGACCGAGGACAACAACGTCACCGTGGCGCAGATCGCGGCAGCCGCGGCCACGGCCGTGCCGAACTCGACCGTCGCCATCACCGGTGAGACGGGACCGGATCCGCGGTCGTATCGCGTCGACTTCAGCGCGATCCGGGCGGCATTCGAGGGATACGCCCCGAAGTGGACCGTCGTCGACGGCGCGGTCGAACTGTACGAGAACTACGTGCGGTGGGGGCTGACGGAAGAGCTGTTCACCACTCGGTTCACCCGGCTGGCTCACCTGCGGACGCTGCAAACCGCGGGTCTGCTCGACGCGTCGCTCCGATTCCAGCGGGTCGGTGCGGAACCGTGACTGACAACGGTAGCGCCGACTCCTCAGATCGACTCCATCAGAGTTGCCCAGCTCCCGGCGGCCGCGTCCCGCTCGCTCACCGACGACACCGGCAGCGGCCAGGCGATGGCGAGGCCGGGGTCGTCGTAGGCCACCGCGAGATCTTCGGCCGGGTCGTGTTCCCTGTCGATGCGGTAACAGACGTCGGCACAGTCGGTGAGGGCCTGGAACCCGTGCAGGAATCCGGGTGGCACGAACAGGTGCGCGAATGTGTCGTCGTCGAGGGTGAACGCCTGCATGCGCCCGAACGTAGGAGACGTCCTCCGGATGTCGACGAGCACGTCATGGATCGCGCCGTGTGCGCATCGCACCAGCTTCGCCTCGCCGCGACCGGATCGGCCGTGCATTCCGCGGATCACCCCGCGCCGCGACCGCGACTGGGAATCCTGGATGAAGTCCACCGCGCGAACCGGAGTCCGGTCCGCGACCGCGGCATCGAAGTATCGCGCGTCGAAAGTGCGCGTGAACAGGCCACGCCCGTCCCGGAACGGGTCGGGAGTGAAGAGCACGACGCCCTCGAGCTCGGTGGATTTCACCCGCACCCCACCATGGTGCCCCACGAGCCCCGTGGAATTCAGCGTTTCCCGGCTTCCCGGCGGTCTCGATGATCTGCCGCGGGTGTGCTTCGTCCGACACGGTGCGGGTTCTCGATCTGGGGCGTACGCCCGCCGCGGACTATTTCCCGCCGCACCGGTCCATCGTGGATCCGGCGGAGTCCGCGCACCCGTTGGCGATGGAGTTGTGCAGGCGGTGCGGACTCGCGCAGCTGGCGGGCGACGACACGACGCCGGAGGAGCCGCGGGGCGTCGAACCGCAGGCGTTGCGGGACCAGGCGGCCGCCGCAGTCGAGGCCGTCGCCGAATCGGGATTCCTCAACGGCGACAGTGTCATCGAATTCGGCAGTCCCCACGGAGGCAGCTGGTTGCCACTCCTCGGCGAGCGCGGATTCCGCCCGCCCTTGCCCGGGCACCCCGCGTCTGTGGTGCTCGACTGCTTCGGAGCCATGCACGAGCCTGACCAGCAAGCCGTGTTTCGGGAACGTGCATGCGCGACGCACGTCGACGGGGTACTTCTGATCCAATTCCATTCTCTCGCCGCGATCGTCACCCACGGGCAATGGAACGCGCTGCGGCACGGACACTGTGCGTACTACTCGTTGACCGCCCTGCAGCAGATGCTCACGGATGTGGGGATGAGCCTGTCGTACGCGTGGGAGTTCGACCTGTACGGCGGCACCGTCCTGGTTGCCGCGCGCCACGGCGTCCGGTCGGACACGTCGCACACCGTCCGCAGAATCCTCGCGGCTGAACACGCTCTGGGGGTGTGCGAGCCGCGAACGATCCGCCATCTGCAGCAGGCCGCGGACGGTCACGTCAGCTCGCTGCGAACCTGGCTCGCCACGATGGCCGGTCGCGGGAAACGCGTCTACGCATACGGCGCGGCGTCGCGGGCCGTTGCCCTGTTCAGCCGGGCGGGCGTCGACCATCGTGTGTTGTGCGCGGTGGCCGACGCGTCCCGTGCCAAACAGGGCAGGCGGATGCCCGGCACCGATGTCCCGATCATCTCCCCCGCGCAGCTGCTCGCAGACGACCCCGACGTGGTGCTGCTGACGGTCGCCGACCTGCTCCCGGAGGTGCAATCGCAGTTTCCCGGGTTGACCGGCAAATGGGTGGTGGACATCGCCGACGGGGACGGGCCGAATGCCGATCCCGCGCTCACTCATGGACGTCAGCAGCCTGGCTGGAACAAGCTCCGCACATACCCCGCCGTCTGATAGCCGCTCTGCCACACCCAGTCGGCGGCCGAGATGTCCGCCGGGCTGGCCGCCATCATGACGTCCCCGCCGAAGCAGCGTTGAATGATGTACCGAGCCCGTGACACGTGTGGTGTGAACGTGACCACGATGACGCTGTTCCACCCGCCGGCGGTCGCGAGATCGCGGAACGCCTTCGCTTCCCCGGCGGTGGTCGCGGGGTCGGGATCGAAGCAGACAAGGGCAAACGCGAACTGCGCCCCGCAAAGTCGCGCGAGCCACTCGTCGGATCCACCGCTCGGATCGGACAGCACCACATTCCCGGCGAGCCCCTCGAGGGCGAGGTCGAGTCCGTAGATATAGCGCTCGTGGCCGGGACCACCGAGAACCAGGATCGCATCGGCTCGGTGGAGCTCGTCGAGTTGCGGCTCGACATATGTCGGCACACCTGCTGCCGTCGCGCCGAGGACCGCGGCAACCGCGCAGATGAACGGCCACCGCAACCATCGAACTGCACTGCGCACCTAGCGTTCCCCTCCCGCGACGCGGCCGGCGATCGTGTGGACGGCCGCCCGAATCTCGGCGAAGGCGGATGGTGCGATCAACCGAAGGGACAGGAGGTAGGCGATCAGGA
>SEEV01000408.1 GCA_004211695.1 Rhodococcus sp. (in: high G+C Gram-positive bacteria) | reverse complement strand
GACGGCGATGACCCCGAGCACCAGATGAACCCCTCCCCACGCGATGGCGTCGAACTGGTAGGTGTACTCAATGCCGGTGACGATCACCTCGTCACCGGCGAGCGCGGAAATGCTCTGCATGGCTCTGTCAACTCGATCTGGTTCTGGCCCACTTTCCGTGATGGTTACTGAGTGTGTCAGTGGCTGAGTAGTATTCGTTTGCGGAGGAGGTCGAATCCGGCGCGTCCGTACATCTGCCGCTTGAGCATTTTGATTCTATTTACGTTGCCCTCGACAGCGCCGGAGTTGTGGGGCAGGGTCAGCCCGTTGAGGACGGCGGCGTGGTCGCGTTCGATTCCGCGGATGAATCGTTGCAGGTGTGGCAGATCGTCCGACGCGACGGCCGCCATCCAGGAGGCCAGACGCTCGCCGTGGCGGCCGGTCAGCATCTCGGCAAACGCGGTGACGTGCGCAGCGGTGGTCTCGAGGTGGGAGCAACTGGCGAGGACTTGTTTGAGTCCGAGTTGCTCGTCGTCGGTGAGATTGTCGGGATGGTGCAGCATCCACGAGGAGATGTTCCGAACTTTCGGGATCTTCGGTGTGGCCGGTGGCGCGGCACCGATCTGACGGAATGGACGAAGGTAGTCGCGGACGGTGGCGTAGCTGCCGCAATAGCCCAAGGCCCGAATCTCGTCGTAGAGGCTGAGTGCCGTCGTGCATCCGTCGTTCCATCGCGCGTGCAGGTGCTCGGTGAACTCGTCCAACACGGTGCGCCGGCCCGCCCGCGGTGTGGCCAGCAGTTCGTCGACGCTATCGGCGCGGTAGTACCGTCGCACGGTTTCCTTGGCGAGTCCGAGCTCACGCTGGATCGGTTTGATTCCCTTGCCCTGGGCTTTGAGCGCTGCGACCGCCTCGTAGCGGCTCTTGGTGCGGGCGACGAGGGCGGATTCCTCCCGGCGTGCGGTGTGCCCCTGTTCGGCGGCCCGCCGGAGGTCCTCCGCGGCGGTCAGTTCGACGATGGGTTCGGGATCGACCGTGGCAGTGGCACGGAGGCAACCGTGATGGGCGGCAACGGTTTTCTCCACGGCTTCGGCCAGGTTGTGCCACAGGTGCCAGCGGTCGGCGACCTCGATCGCGTCGGGGGCTCCGGTGCGCGCCCCTTCTAATGGTGAGGTCAGCTATTCGAACTGTTGGAATGCTTGGTGTCTGGTGTGGTGGTTCGCTTGCTGATGTCTGCGGCGTAGGCAGTCCAATCTCCGTTGGAGATCTTCTGCCACTGGGTGGCGGCCTTGATGTGGATGCCGAGCGTCTTGGCCAGGATCGCGGCCGGGACTTCGGTGGCGAGCGTGAACAACGCAGTGTTCCGGCTCTGGCGCGGGCTCAGCCCGAGAGCGCGGAGTCGTCGGGCGAGAGCCTCTTCGGTGAGGGGGCGTCCCGGCCATCGTCCGGGGAACAGCCAGGTGGAGGGGACGTCGATCAGCCCGCTGCCCGGTGTCCTGCGGGTGTTCGCGAGCTCGTTGACGAGGCTGTCCAACGGGGCGGGCAGAACGATGGGCCTGCTGCCCAGGACCAGCAGGGTTCGGCCTTCCTCGTTGCGGACCTGTTGGGTGGTCAACGTGCTGATCGCGCTGAGTTTCTGCGCGTAGAGGAGGATCAGCAGGCCTGCGACCCGGTCAGCGACCGGGCATGTGTTGTCGTGCAGGAGCCGCCGCGCGTCGGCCCAGCGCCGGTCTTGGTCGAGCGGCCCGGATGGGCCGGTCCAGCGCGTCGCGGGCGCGGTCAGTCGGGATGCGTGGCGGTGAGTGATCGCCCACCGCACGAAGTTCGCGGACCGGGAAGCCTGCCGTGGGCTGCCGGCCAGCCATTGGTCGAGCTCGGTCTGAGTGCATGAGGCCAAGGTCAGGCCGCGCGTGTCCAGCCAATCCAGGAACGCCACGGCGTCGGCGACGTGGCGACGGATGTTCTTCACCTGCTGGTGGGAGGCAGGCTGCCCGTCGAGACGTCCGCGCAGGCGTCGCAGATGGTGCCAGACAGCGTATCCGTGCAAGACGCGTTGGTGCTCGGAGAGCTTGCGCTCGGCGACGGCTTGGTCAATCCAGCGCTCCAGGGCCGCGAGGAGCTCGTCGCGAGATGGCAGCGCGTCCGCGGCGACGAGCATGGAGCGCAGGTGTGCGAGGGTGCCGCTCGGCGGCATTGCATCCAGCGCCTCGTGAGTGATGGTGTGGCGCGAGGATGCGACGGCGTGGAGGGTGGTGCGGACGTCGGTCTTATTCAGCCAGTCCATTGCGTGGTCAGGGCGGTCGACCTGCACCAGGACCTCACGTAATTGATCCAGCTGGGACGAGGAGGCGCCGTCGGCGGCGGTGAAGATCTCTCTGAGTTTGCGGTCCAGAGAGCACCGCGCGCACTCCGCTGGAGTGAGCTGCCAGGTGATGCCGCAGGTCCCGCAGCGTTGCCAGAACGCCGGATCGGGGTTGACGCATCGGGCGCACAACGGTTCGTCCAGCGTGCCACCTTTCAGCGAGGCGCTGGCGCCGCAGCGTGAGCACTGGGCCCAGCGCTCACGGCAGCGATCGCACATCGGCTGACCGGTCGCGCGCGAGATACCGCCCTTGCCGGTTCGCCCGCAGACGCCGCAGAGGACTTCTGGCCGCGGGCGGCAGCGTGTGCAGATCGGGCCGGCCTCGGTGATCACGGCGACGCGGCGCTGGTCACCGCAGCCCGCGCAGGTCTTCCAACTGCGTGGGTCGCGCCACCAGCAGGGCTGGCAGATGGCCTGGCCGTTGTCATTTCGGCGGGCAGGAGGTCTCACCTTTCCGCAGCGACCGCAGGGCATGGCCACCGCCCTCCTGGTGCAGTTGGCGCATAACCGCAGTCCGTTGAACGACCGGCCGAGCTTTCGCTGCCGGCCGCAGCGAGCACAGGACGGCTCGACCACCGTGGCTGCGCCAGCGCGGACGAGGGCGTGAATGAACCGAAGGACGCCGGGCCGGGCCGCAGAGGCTCCCTGGCCGGTAAGCAGTTCGGGACGGTCCGACACTTCCTGGGCGATCCGGCGCTGACCGTCCGGCAGAGCGGCCGCCTCGCGCAGAGCTGTGATGACCGTGTCTGTTTCCAGGGCGGGTTCCAGCTCGGCGAGCAGCATGAGCAGTGGAGCGACCTGCTGGGCGAGGAGGCTTCGGTCGATCCTCTTGGTCACGTCATCTGGTGATCTTGGCGCGCTTTGGACGCAGACCGCCCAGGCTTTCACCTGTAGATGCCCCGCCCGCGGCCTTCTTCGGCCGTTTCCCGGAACCCGCTACGGCCACAGGTTCGATGAGGTCGTCCATCGAACAATCGAGGATATCAAGCAACGCCATGAGGATCTTGAGGCTCAGCCGCTCTGGCCGCTCCGTGGCAAGCCGGTAGACCTGGCTGGAGGACAAGGTGATGTCCCGCTCAGCCAGCGGCCTGATGAGGTCGGTGGTCTGGAACATCCCGCGGTCGGCCATGATCCGCCGTAGATGCCAGTGATAGTCCAGTTTCTGGGGCATCAGGAATCCTTCCTGTTCGGTGGAGCCGACTCCAGCGCCGGCGCGAGTGCTTTGCGGAGCGCGGTGTTCATGAAGTCATCCGACACATGCGTATAGATCGCCGTCGAACTGTCACATTCATGCCCGACCTGGACCTGGATGAACCTTCGATCGACACCATCCTCTGTGTTGTGCGTGACCCAAGAATGCCGCAGGCTATGGGGTGTAAGAACTTTCGGCAGTCCTAAGGCGTCCCGGTAGGACACGAACCTTGCGTTGATCTCCGGCGGTTTCACACGGCCGCCGCGCTCGGTCACCCATAACGCAGGATGCTCCGCGAACCCGAACTTCGGGCGGACGTTCTCCATGTAGTCGGCCACCGCGTCGACCGCCCACCCGAACACCGACAGCACGTTGCGACGGCGGGGAGGCTGTCCGCGCTTGGCCTTGCCGTAGCGGACATGCAATGTTCCGTGCCGGCCGAACTCCGGCACCGCCGGATTACGGCCCCAGTCCGCGAGGTCGAGCTTCGACGTCTCGGTCCTGCGCAGCGCCCAGCCGTACATCACCTTGAACAAGGTGGCATCTCGATAGGCCGACAGCGCACCCTTGCGTCTCGCGCGCACCGCGCGGTCAACCTGGTCGTCGGCATAGTCCAGGAACCGCTGCAACTCATCACGGGTGAACGGTCGAGCCTCCGGATCGCCCTCATAGGACTGCAGGTGAACGATCGAGTTCCACTCGTGCACGATCGCCACCGGATGCTCGCCCAGCCCGAACTCCTCCTCGCACGCGACCACCCAGCCGTACCGACCGTCACAGAGAAACTCGTTGAAAAGCCTCACAATCCCTTGATAGGCACGGATCGTGGACGGCGCCAGATGTCGCTCCCCGGTCAACGATTGCGACCACTCGTCAACATGCGACGGAGCCCACCGCCACGGGTATTCGTTCGTGAACTCGGCGAACTGCCGCACCAGACGCTCCCGCTCGGCGATCGTCTCCTCCCGCAACCCGCGCGCCGACTGCTGAGCCCGCCATCCCCGCAGCATCGCCTCCGCCATCGCGTCCTCCGGACGCAGCCGCACCACACCCGACACCAACTCCAGGTGCGCCGCACCCGCCAGATCAACCCGCCGCAACCCACCCTCCAACCGCACTCGGATAGCGGGTAGATCATGCAACAGACGGGATCAATTCAGCAAACTAGCAGGTCAAAGACGCGCTCACGAGCGGCCATGCGGTAGCCTCGTGACAACGCTCCTATCGCGAGACCAGCAATGTTGTCGCCCGTCTGATGCAATTCCCGAGGGTTGGCGTACGCGCCGGCGCGATCGCGGCACACCACGGTCGTGCCCGGGTGTGCCGTCAGCCAGTCGGCGAAGGTATCGGCCTTCCGGTCGGCGAGGACGTCGACGGGCCGGTGGGTGGCCATGTCGATCAGGACGGTCCCGTACCGGTGCCGCCGGCGCAGGGCGAAGTCGTCGACACCGAGGACCTCCACCGTTGCCGCCGGCGGGTCCGGAAGCGCACGGACAAGTCGTAGCAGGGTGCTGCGTCCGACGTGCACGCCCAGTGCTGTCGCCAGTCGGGCTCCGGCGCGGCCGGCCAGCGCCAGCCCGATCCTTTCGAGGATTCCCCGCAGCAGTGGGGTGCGTCGCGCATATCGCGTGGTCACACCGTCGATCTGCTCGGCGAAGGTGCGCCGGTCGCACGCGGTCGAACTGCACAGGAATCGGCGCACCCGCAGGACGAGGCGACTCGGCCGATTCCCGATCGCGGTGTCGGCCACCGTGCGTTCGTATCGGCTGTGCACCCGCTTGGAGGTATCACCGCAGGCCGGGCAGGACGCCGACACCGACAGTGCGGAAGCGCGAATGCTCACCCCGCCCCCAGCGACGTCGATCGAATCGATCGCCACACCCACCAGGTGGGGAAGCAAAACACGCAGGTCACAACAGCTTCCGGAACACCAGCAAGATCATCTCCCGCGCATTCCACGTCTCACCGGAACGACACGCCGCCACGATGGACCATCACGGAAAGTGGGCCAGAACCCTCGATCTGGCCCCACCTTGTCGGCTCGAGTTGGACCCAGCCGACCCTTACTCGTGGGGTGTGACGGCTTGAAGTGGCCCCACCCCGATGCGGTGAGCTGGGTGTTCGGGGTTGGTCGA
>SEEV01000970.1 GCA_004211695.1 Rhodococcus sp. (in: high G+C Gram-positive bacteria) | reverse complement strand
GCGCGCGTCCCGTCGGGGCGACGGTGGTGGGCAGTGTCACCGTCAACGTCATGACGGCGTCCGTGACGGTGAGGTGGGCGAGTTGTCGATCCGCCGCGGAAAGCCGAGCCATCGCCGAGGCCTGGGGTGGTGCCTGCACGTCGGTGATCCGCAGCCGCGCGTCTGCCGCGCCGGCGGTGCGGTGTGCGCGCGGTGAGCTGCCGCACCACGCCCCGGGCGAATCCGGACGGCACGCACTCCGCAGCCGTGGTGGGTGCGGCGATGCGGCCGGTGGCCGGGTCGAACCGGGCCGACAGTGCAGTGATCGCGGCGTCTCGGTATGCCAGCGCCCGCAAAGTACCCACCGCCTGCGCGGTCACCACCCGCGTGACACGCGACGGGACGTAGACACCGTCCGGGTAATGCGGGGTCCAGCCCAGACGCGCAGCAGCGACATGACCGTGCATCGGGAGTGTCCGGCCGTGGCTGTCACATCCGGCGGCCAGGACATCGAAGGTGGCCGGTTGCCACAGCCGCGACAACAGGTGCGCTTCGGCGCCCGAGATCAGGTCGAACATCCACCCGACACGAACGTCGAGGTCGCCCCGCCCGATCGGCGCACCGGTCTCGTCATCGACGGCCACGTAGGGGCGGGTGGTGAACGAGAACTGCCGCAGCGCAGTGAGTCCGGCATCGGCCATCAGCTAGTCCATTTCCGACCGTGCTGCCGCATCGCCCGGAAAAAGTCGACGTTGATTCTGCTTCGACCGCAATGGGTAGAAACTACCGGAAAACGAAGCGAGCACTGCCATGAAGTCATCCCTCAGCTCCCCTATCAGCGACGTGTGTCCCCATGCTCACGCAGGACCTCGACCTTAACGCCGACCACCGACAGGCAACGCTCGATCCACGCCACCGGAGAATCGCGCCAACCGATCCCGCCACACCACTCGCACCACCGTGACGTGACCCGTGGCTGCGTCGTCGAGCATCCGATTCGGTCCCGCTCGGGTCTCCCACGGACCTGAACCACGATCGGTGTAGACCCGGAACACGGTGCCGGTGGCACTCTCACGCAGCATCTTCTCCTGATCGGCGAGCGAGGATTCCCGGCCGGTCGAGCCGGACACCCGGCAGTACAACGCTTCCGCCCTGTCGGCCCGAACACTCTCCGGTGTAGGTCGACCCA
>SEEV01000066.1 GCA_004211695.1 Rhodococcus sp. (in: high G+C Gram-positive bacteria) | reverse complement strand
GTTCACACGCTGCGTCACGCAGCCAATCCGACATCCCGCGCCGCCGCCCGCCACCTTTTCCGCCTCAGCCCGTACAGCGGCCAGCCCCGAAACCGCCCATGTTCAGCGGCCTCCTAGCGCGGGCGCGGGTCGTCGCCGGTTTCGTCGATGAGACCCCATGCCAGTGCGGTGTCGGTGTCGAGGGCGGTGCCCGTGACGCACAGCCAGAAAGCCCGCCATCGGCCGATCCGCCGCGGCACACTCACGGTGCCGCCGGCTCCGGGGATCAACCCCATGGACACCTCCGGCAAACGGAACACGGTGCCCGGCACGGCCACGATCCGGCCTGCGAATGCGGGTGCCTCGATTCCGGCTCCGACGCAGCTGCCGTGCACCCGGACCTCGATGCGGTCGGCCAGCTGCGATACCAGCCGGCCGGCGCCGGCGCGGGTGCGAATGAGGTGCGCTGTGGCGAGGTCGGGGGTGGTGCCGAACTCGTCGAGGTCGCCGCCTGCGGAGAACGACGGTCCCGCCCCGTCGAGCACGATCGCGGTGATCGTGTCGTCCGCGATGGCCAGCCTGAGCGCCTCGACGAGCCCGTCGCGCACCTCGGCGCCGTAGGCGTTGCGGCGCTCGGGCCGGTTGAGGGTGATCAGCAGCCGCTCGGCATCGCGCCGCACGAGGACCGGTTCCTGTGACGGCGGCGGCAACGGGCGCGGACCACGTTGCTCGAGCCACCGCCGGAACCCCGGCGTCCCGAGGAGCGTGGAGTAGGCCAGCGATTCGACGTCGATTGCCTGTGGCACCGGGAGGTTCTCCGACAGCCGCAGGACCTGGCCGAGCACCATCGCGGCGTGCACGTTGTCGGCCACGACGCCGTGCAGTTCGGCGACCGCGGTGTCCAGGTCGTCCACACTGACGACCCACTTGTCGGCCGGGTCGGCACCGATGGCGAGGGTGGTGTCGAGGCCGGCGGCGAGGTCGGCGATCGGTTCGGGAACCGGGCCCGGGGTGCGGCGCACACCGACCAGTAGACGGTCGGTGCGCCGTGCGCGCTCGGCGGCGCGAGCCGCAACGTCCTCGTCGACCCCGACATCGAGATCCACCAGGAGCAGCGGAGTGTCCACCCGGGCACCTGCGGTAAGCAACGGAGAGTCGGCGACACCGTCCAGGAGGTCCTGTGGGGTGATCATGGGCAGCGAGGTATCCACGCATGACAGCTTGCAGCATAGGATCGAGCGGTGTTCATCCCGCCCCCGCTCGCATACCCGGCGCCGGATCCGGTGCGGGACTGGGCCGAAAGTGGAGTGGTAGCCCTCACCGGCCGAACCGGCGGCCCACCGATCGTCCCTCCCGGGCGGGCGGCGACGGTCGCGCGGGCGATGGCCTCGTGGATCTCCGACGTCAGCGCCCTCGGTGGTAGGCGGATCGGAGTCGACGGTGCCGAGTTGCTCTCGGAGCGGGCGGCATTCACCGGTTTCCGGCGCCGGGGCGATGTGTCGCTGGGCGGGAGCTGCCGGTTGCTCCAGACCGCCGACGGGTGGGCCGCCGTCTCCTGTGCCCGCCCCGACGATCCGGCGCTCCTCGGCGCCATGGTGAGCGACGTCGTGGACGAGGACGATCCCTGGCCCGTCGTCGCTGACTGGGTTCGCCGCCACAGTGGCACAGAGTTGGCGCAACGGGCGGCTCTGGTGAGCGTCGCCGCGGGCCCGGTGGTGCGGGCGCGCACACCTCCACTCCCACCGATGCCGCTGCACCCTCGGCCCGTCGACGGATTGCTGGTCGTCGACTTCAGTGCCCTGTGGGCCGGCCCGCTGTGCGCCCATCTGCTCGGACTCGCGGGAGCCCGCGTGGTGAAGGTCGAGACACCGGACCGCCCGGACGGCGCGCGAGCAGGGAACGCCGCGTTCTACCGGCTGCTCCATGCCGGGCACGAATCGGTGGTGCTCGATCCCGCCACGACCGCGGGGCGCCGGGCCCTGAGCGCACTCGTCGCCGCCGCCGACATCGTGATCGAGGCGTCCCGCCCGCGCGCACTGGCGAATTTCGGGCTCGACGCCGCCGCATTTGTCGACCGCGGGGCGACGTGGGTGTCGATCACCGCGGCCGGACGCTCCTCCGACCGGATCGGCTTCGGCGACGACCTTTCCGCGACCGCAGGCCTGATCGCGCGTGATGTGAGCGGCCCGGTCTTCGTCGGCGAGGCGCTCGCCGATCCATTGACCGGGGTCACCGCCGCGGCGCTCGCGATGTCCGCACCTGCCGACGGCTCGGGGCACCTCTGGGATCTGTCGATGTCGGACCTGGTCGCGTCGACGCTGACGGACGACCCGGCGCCGAAGTCCGTTCGGCGTGACGGCAGGTGGATGGTCGAGACCGCATCGGGTGTCGTTCCGATCGCCGAGCCGCGCGCACGGGTACCGGCCGGGTGCGCCCCCGAATCCGGGGTGGACACCGCGGCCGTGCTGCGGTCGTTGGGGATCGCGGCGCCGTGACCGGCCTCGTGATCCGCAACGCGGAGGTCGACGGCGTCCCCGGGATCGACGTGTCGATCTGCGACGGCCGGATCACGGCGGTGGGACCGAAGCTGCCCACGACGTCGGCGGACATGATCGACGCCGATGGCGGCGCCCTGATCCCCGGTCTGCACGACCACCACCTGCACCTCCATGCGATGGCCGCTGACGCAGCGTCCGTGCCCTGCGGGCCGCCGACTGTCCGCGACGCCGCCGCCCTGGCCGACGCGCTCGGGCGGGCGCCGGGCGACGACAACGGCTGGGTACGCGGCGCCGGCTACATCGAGACGGTCGCGGGCGATCTCGATACCGATGCGATCGACCGACTTCACGCCGCGCGGCCGGTGCGCATCCAGCACCGCAGCGGCGCGATGTGGATGCTCAACGGCGCCGCCAGTGCTGCCGTGCGTTTGGCCGACGCGGCGCATCCGGGCATCGAGCGTGCCCCGGACGGCCGTCCCACCGGCAGGGTGTGGCGGGCCGACGCCTGGCTGCGGGACCGGCTCCCGCCGTCCGGTCCGCCGCGCCTCGATGCGGTCGGCGCCGCCCTCGCCCGGTGGGGGATCACGGGTGTCACCGACGCCGGCCCGGACCTCGACCCCAGTTCACGCGCAGCGATCGCGGAGTCGGCCGCGGACGGCAGCCTGCCGCAGCGAGTGCACCTACTCGGGGCACCGCCCGACAGCGACACCACCTCACCGCAGGGCCGAGTCACCGTGGGTCCCTACAAGATCGTGCTGGCCGACTCCGGGCTACCCGACCTCGACGACCTCGCCGACCGGATCCGCGACGTCCACGACCGAGGCCGGGCGGTGGCCGTGCATTGCGTCACCAGAGAGTCGTTGCTTCTCCTGCTCGCGGTTCTCGACGACGTCGGGACGCAGGCCGGTGACCGCATCGAACACGGCGCGCTCATTCCCAGAGAGACGATCGACGGTCTCCGGCAACGAGGACTCACCGTCGTCACCCAGCCCGGCTTTCTCGCGCACCGCGGCGACGACTATCTGCGCGACCTCGAGGCGATCGACCACCCCGACCTGTACCGCTGCCGGTCACTGATCGAGGCGGGCGTCCCGGTCGCGCTGTCGAGCGACGCCCCATATGGGCCCGCGGACCCCTGGGCAGTGATCACCGCCGCGGTGAACCGACGGGCACCGACCGGTGAAATCATTGGGATCGACGAATGCCTCACAGCTGCAGAAGCATTGACGCGATACCTCACACCCGCGGACGATCCCGGCGGCCGACCCCGCACCGTCCGCCCGGGCGCAGCCGCGGATCTGGTAATACTCCACGCTCCGCTCGTCGACGTCCTCACCGCACCATCCGCCGACGCCGTCCGAGCCACCCTCTTCGGTGGAACACCGCACCGAATCTGACAGGCACGGCAAGGGCGGGTGATGACTCTGACGTGGGATCGGTACAACGGGATCTACATGCGGACCGATCTGAACGGTGTGCAGATGGCGTCATCGGATTCTCTGGCCGGCCGGACCGCCGATGACGGGTGAGGCCAACGCTGATGCGGTGCACACGGACACTGTCCTGTCCACGACCACGGGGCACTGCTCGAGGCCGTCGTAGCTGGGGACTCGGCACGACATTCAGGCCGAGCCCTCAGCGACGGGATCAGTACAGCAGGAGCGGATTGATGATCACACCCGTCGACCGGTGAATGGGGGTTGTTGCGGGCGTCGTGGAAATCCCAGAGCACGAGACCGGGGTCCTTCGATGCGATCCACTGTGCGCCGTCCTCGCCAATGCCGGGGCGGGCTACCGCGGCAGCGCCGCTCGGATAGACGTTGCCGGCAGCCTCATAGCGATCGCGGCCCTGGTAGATGATGAGCCCGTCGCCGGGCTGAAGGGTGATCCCGGTCGCGGCCAGGGCGGCGTCCAGGTCCGCTGCCGTGACGGGGTTCTCAGCGGTTATCCAGTCCACGCCACGTGCGGCGGTGACGTCGAGGAAGACACCGCGTGTCGCGATGCCGTGCTGCGCCCAATTCACCATCGTGTCTTCGTCGGTCTCGGAAGCCAGAGCGGGAATCGGACCGTGCCAAGTTCCGTCCGCGCCGATGTGCGCTAGGCCGTCGAGGTGGGTGTATCCGACGCCATGCGCGTCGTATTTGATGACGTCACCCCCGTGGACGTGGCGGCCGTAAATGCCCCGCGCAGACGGGCGGCCTCGTCGATGAGCGTCACCGAGCCGCGGCACTGCACACCCGGGGTGTGGCGTGCAGCCTCGTGTGCGTCGGCGATCTTGCGCAGCCACGGGTCCAGCGGATCCGGTCCGAATTCGTCAGTCACTACTACTCCATTCCTGATTTCCGTGCGCTTCGCGCAAGTGAGAGGGAGAGACTCGGTCAGGCATGCACTGTCTGCCTCGTCGGTGAGCTGGTCGCTCCTCGGCGCGATGTCAAGTTTGAGCTCAAGCGCTTAGAGTTCGGAGTCTAGCCATGAGTGGCATCGTGCGTCCAGGACGATGCCAGTCGAACTGGACCGTGCTGGGTTTGATGCTGCCTCCATTCTCGGAAGGTTGCAGGTCAAGCCCGAGCTTTTCCCGTCCGAGCGGCTCGAGCGAGCCGTCGGGAAGGACCTCGACCACCTCGGCGCATGCCGGTCCGTCCACTCCACATGCAGCCGGTCGGGTCCGAACTCCGCTTCGCTGTTGAATTGGACCAGTGGGCTCAAATCGAGAAATATTCCTTGTGTCGAGTCGGTGATTGACACCGTGGATGCCGTAGATCACACTAGATCCGTTGTACGGATCATTCGTTTTGTTGTACGGAACATGGTCACGGAGTGGTAACGGAGCCACGGTCCGGTCTCTGCGCATACGAGACGGAGCTCTCCCGGCCGCGGCGAACAGTGTCGTTCCGGCACCGGAAACCCGTGCACGCTCTTTTGCTTCGCGACAGACATCAATGTGGAGAGTGACAAGACATGACAACACCCGTGACGACGGAAGCGAATCCTCGTCCCCGGCGCCCGCTCACCTTGGTGATCATCATTCTGATGCTGGTCGCCGTCGTCAGCTCCTTCGAGTCCACGATGATGTACTCCGCGCTACCCAGTCTGATCGAAGACCTGGGGAGTACCGAAAGCGAAGTGAGCTGGGTCCTGACCGGGTTCCTGCTGGTTGGTGCCGCTTCGGCGGCGATCAGCGGTCGCCTCGGCGACATCTTCGGCCGTAAGCGCGTCGTCATCATCCTGCTCGTCGCATCGATTGCCGGGTCGGTGATCAGCCTGATGTCGGGGGACATCACGGGCGTGATCCTCGGCCGCGCGGTGCAAGGCCTCGCCGGTGGTCTGCTCCCGCTGTGCTTCGGCATCATTCGCGAGAGTGTCGCCGCGAAGTACCTGTCGATCTCGGTGTCCTTGGTGGCCGGCACTGCGATGCTGGCCGGTGCCGCCGGCAACATCGTCGCCGGGAACATCATCGACGCGTTCGGTTGGCGGTACATCTTCGTGGTGGCCGCAGCGCTGACCGTGGTGACGGCGGTCGGCGCTCTGTTCCTGCAATCGTCCTCGCCGAGTGGACCGCGTGATCGCATCGACTGGCTCGGCGGTATCGTCTTCGCCCCCGGTCTGGCCTTGGTGCTGTACGGCGTCAACGAGGCTCACGATCGTGGATGGGACTCGCAGATTGTGCTCGGCTGCATCGGGGTCGGTGTCGTGATCCTCGTGTTGTGGGCGATGTGGGAGGCACGCCACCCCCAGCCGATGGTCAACGTCCGTCTCTTTGCGCAGCGCAACCTCGGCTTGACGCTGCTGGTGGCAGCCCTGCTCGGCGTACCGCTCGGGATCTCGGGCTTCGCCGGCCAGCTGATCATGCAATACCCGACGGAAGCGCCCGTCGGTTTCGGCCTGGCGGCCGGAACTGCCGGCGCCGTGTCCTTCTTCATCGGCCTTGTCGGGTTCGGACTTTCGCCGATCAGCGGCCGCATCGCGCGCAACGGCATGGCCCGCATCTCGCTCGTCATCGGTGCGGGCGCCGGCGTGATCGCAGCTCTCCTGACCGCCCTCGCTGCAGTGACTTGGGACTCGTTCCCCGCCTTCGTCGCAAGCCAAATGGTCCTGACGATCTCGACAGCTTTCATTCTCTCGGCATTGCCGATGCTGGTCGTCGAAAGCGCTCCTGCCGAGAACACGAGCGAGGCCACCGGCGTGTACACCGTCGTCCAGACCGCGTTCTCCGGGGTCGGCACATCGCTGGGAACGGCAATTCTCGCCGGATCCGCAGTATCGGGAACACCTTTCGGCTCGGAGAGGGGCTACATCGTGCTCTTCGCCTTCGTTGCGGTGCTGACGGTCATCGCCCTGATGGTCGCCTTCTTCCTCCGCACCCCCAAGGGTGTGCGAGGGGCGTCGGTCCACGGCGTCGAGCTCGGTGGGTTGGTCCCCGGATCGGTCGATACGGCGATCGTCGCGAGCGAGCCCAGCGGAATCCGTTGACCAACACGACCCGTGCACAACACGCTAAGGAGCAATTCAGTGAACGACTACTTCGGATACACGGGAAAGACGGTCGTCGTGACCGGCGCCGCGTCGGGTATGGGCAAGGCGCTCACCGAAATCTTGGTTGATCTCGGCGCGCACGTGTATGCCCTGGATCGAGTGGAGCCGCGGGTTCCGAGCGTCACCAAGTCCATCCTTGCGAACCTGGGAAGCAAGGACTCGATCGACGCAGCATTCGCGCAGATCCCACTGCAGGTCGATGCGTTCTTCGGCGTCGCGGGGATTTCAGGTGTTCACAACAGCTTCCTGGAGACGCTCACCGTGAACTTCATCGCGAACAAGTACATCACCGACACCTACCTTGTCGACCGCATCGCGCATGGCGGCTCCCTGGTGTTCGTGACGTCCAATGGTGGACTGCGTTGGGAGACCCCCTCGGTGCGCGAGGAGCTTGAACCGTTCACGCGCGGCGACAGTTGGAATGTCTTGGTGCAGTTGGCTCGGGAGTTCGAAGCGGAGTTCGGCAGTGTTCCGGGATCGCTCGGCTACATCCTGTCGAAGCGACTGCTCAACTTCTGGATCGCTGAGCAGGTCGCTCCGCTCTCGGATCTCCGCAAGATCAGGATCAACGCCGTGCTCCCGGCTATGACCATCTCGGGCATGCTGCCGGAATTCGCCGAAATGAAGGGCGGTCAGGATGCCGTCGAGTCCGACCTCGGTCCGGCCGGGCGCCTGGCGGAGTCGGTCGAGATGGCGAAGGTCCTCGCCTTCCTCGGCAGCGACCTCGCCAGCTACATGTCGGGAACACATCTCTCTGTCGATTTCGGCATGAACGCGCTGCAGATCGCAGGCTTGGCGCCGGACAGGCTCGGGTGGACTCTCCGCGGCGTCTTGTCGCGGCAGCCGACCGCGTGACCCCGACAGATCGCGAACGCGGAGTCGGGTCACCGGGCCCCGGCGATCCGCCGAACCCGGACTCCAGGGGCATCCGCTCCCGAAATGTACAAAACAACGAACTCAGGAGACTTCCGTGACCGTGCTCGACGTACGTGATACCCCGATCAGCCTGAAGCACCCGGACCGTCTATACATCGACGGTGCATGGAGGCTTCCCGTCAGTTCGTCCAGCCTCGATGTGATCGATGCCGCGACCGAGGAGACGTTCTACCGCGTCGCCGAGACCGGCCCAGAAGACATGGACGCAGCGATCGCTGCAGCGCGCAACGCATTCGACCATTCGCCATGGTCGACGCTCGAGCCGTCCGAGCGTGCTTTCTATCTCCGGAAACTGGCCGCCGGCCTGCGTGACCGAGCCAAAGAGGCGGGGACGTTCTGGACGCGTCAGACCGGGGTCATCTTCGGCATGTCGGTGGCCTCGATCAGTCGTGTACCCGCGCTTTTCGACTACTACGCGGATCTCGCCACCACCTACCCGTGGGCGACACAGGACACTCCGGAGCTCGCCGCGTTCGGTGCGGTCGTCAACGAACCCGTCGGTGTCGTCGGGGCCATCGTTCCCTGGAACACGCCGCTTTCCCTCGCCGCTTACAAGGTTGCGCCGGCACTCCTCGCAGGCTGCACGGTCGTCCTGAAGGCCCCGCCGGAGGCCCCGGGGGAGCTGTACATTCTCGCGGAGATCGCGGATGAGATCGGGTTGCCACCGGGTGTGCTCAACGTCGTGAACGGGCACCGTCAGGTCTCGACCTCGCCACTGCGGCGGCTGCGATCGCTGCTCAGGAGACGTCGCTGAACGGTCAGGTGTGCATGTCGTTGACACGCGTCATCGTGACGAAGTCGCGGCACGACGAGTTCGCCGAGGCATTGGGCTCGGCGTTCGGTTCGGTTCGGGTCGGCGACCCCTTCGACCCGGAGACGCAGCTCGGTCCCCTCGCTCTGGCCAAACAGCAGGAGAGCGTGCTGCGCTACATCCGCACGGCCCAGGACGAGGGTGCGACGCTCGTGACCGGCGGCAACCGGCCCGCGCACCTCGACCGCGGCTACTTCGTCGAGCCGACGGTGTTCTCGAACGTCGACAACCGCTCGACGATCGCGCAGGAGGAGATCTTCGGGCCGGTGCTGTCCGTGATCCCGGCCGAGAACGAAGAGCATGCGATCGAGCTGGCGAACGACACTCCGTACGGGTTGAACTCCGCCGTCTTCACGAACGACGTCGACCGCGCGTACCAGGTCGCGCGTCGACTTCGCTCAGGGACGGTCGGCCACAACGGATTCAAGACGGACACCCGAATGGGCTTCGGTGGATTCAAGCAGTCGGGCGTCGGGCGAGAAGGTGGCATTCAGGGCCTGTTCGCGTACCTGGAGTCGAAGACCGTGTTGCTCGACGGGACGCCGACCCGATTCCAGTGACCGGCCAGAGAAGCAATTCCCGCCGTTCCGTTCTATTGAACAATCGTTCATTAAAACAAGACGCAACGAGGTGCGGTGCAGTTACCGCGACCGATCACGATGACTCAGCGGAGCTTCAGCTGATTGCTCAGAGCCATCGCGGGTCGCTCAGAGAAAGGAACAGACGCAGATGACTGGCGTCGAGATCAATCCCACCGAGACCGACTTCTTCACGGATGCTGACGTCGCGGCCGAGGCGGAGCCCTACTTCGACTACATGCTGGCGAATCATCCGGTCTTCCGCGAGCCGAAGTACGGCGTCGTGATCGTGACTGGCTACGAAGAGGCGCTGCAGGTCTACCACCAGCCGGAGGTGTTCTCCTCGATCAACCGCACCGGCGGCCCGGTCGTGGACCTCCCCTTCGAAATCGTCGGCGACGACATCAGCGAGATTCTCGAGAAGCACCGCGAATACTTTTCCTCGAACGATCAGCTCGTCACTTTCGATCCGCCAGTTCACACGGACCACCGCGCGATCTTGATGGGGCTGATCACGCCGAAGCGGCTCAAGGAGAACGAGCAGTTTCTGCAGGACACCGCAGACCGCTTCCTGGACGACCTCATCCCGCGAGGGAGCTGCGAATTCATCTGGGAATACGCCAAGAAGTACACGGTTCTCGCGGTCGCAGACCTGCTCGGTATGCCCGAAGAGGAGCACCCGATGCTCCTCGAACTCCTCGCGTCCGTGCCCGCTCCGGTACTGGGAAATCTCGAACTGCAGGCGGTTCACCACGGCGGTCTCGAGACGCTGTACGACTACTTCGTGGGCAAGATCGAGGAGCGTCGGAAGGCGCCGCAGGACGACGTCCTCACCGGGATGGCGCTTGCGACCTTCCCGGATGGTTCGCTTCCCGAGCCGATCGAGGTCGCCCGAATTGCATCCAACCTCTTCGCGGCCGGCCAGGAGACCACCGTCCAGCTGCTCGGCATCGCCTTGCAGCGGATTGCCGAGGATGCCGAACTGCAGGACCGGCTGCGCGCGGACTCGTCACTCATTCCGAAATTCATCGAAGAGACGCTTCGCGTCGAGGCACCCATCAAGGGATCGTTCCGGCTCACCAAGAAGCCGACGAGCATCGGTGGCCTCGACCTCGCGCCGGGCACTGTCGTCATGCTGATCAACGGGGCTTCCGGTCGTGACCCGAAGGTCTTCGAAAACCCCGGTGAGTTCCAGGTCGAGCGAGCGAACGCGAGGCAGCATCTGGCGTTCGGTCGCGGCATCCACACCTGCCCGGGAGCGCCGCTTGCGCGCGCCGAGGCGGTCTTCTCGATACAACGAATCCTGGAGCACACCAAGAGTATTCGTATCAACGACGAGCGCCACGGTCCGGTCGGGGAACGCGAATGGAAACTCATCCGCAGCTACAAATTCCGGGGACACACTCACCTCTACCTCGAATACACGCAGGCGGACGCGTGATGTCCGGCGAGTTGACCATCGACCGCGATCGGTGCATGGGATCGGGGCAGTGCACGTTCTACGCCCCGGCGACATTCGACCTCGATGATCTGAGCATTGCCGTGGTCATCGACGACCACGGCGACGACCGGGACAAGATCCAGCAGGCGATCGACGTCTGCCCGACGCGCTCTATCGTTCGCGCACCCGAAGCAACAGGAGGCGACACCAAGTGACATCCACGACAGAGGCGAGGGTCTCTCGACCGATCGCCGATCTGGAGAGCGACAGCCTCCTCGGGTCCTTCCCGGACGGGCCGCGACTGGTCGGCACGAGATGTGATCGCTGCGGACGCACCATGATCGGCGTCCGCGTGGTGTGCAGTTCCTGCGTCAGCACCGATGTCAGCCGCATCGAACTGCCGACCACCGGTGTGCTCTACACCTTCACCCGGCTGCACGTCGGTGGCGACGGCATACGCATCCTCGGCTATGTCGACCTTGACGACGACGTTCGAACGCTCGCAGACCTTCGTGAGGACGGGACACCATTGCGACCCGGTCTACGCGTCGAACTCGGCGTGGATGGTGACAACTGGTTCTTCGCTCCGGTATCCGGAGCGACGAAAGGACAATCTGATGACTGACGACGTCTTTGTGGTTTCGGCCGCCATGATTCCGTTCGGCAAGCACCGAAGTTCGTCGTATGTCGGACTTGCCGTCTCACCGCTCGTCGACGCTCTTCGAGGTGCGGGAATGGAGAAGTCCGACGTCGACGCGGTCTACGTCGGGCATTCCTTCGGGGGCATGATGACCGGCCAGCGGATCTGTAAAGAGATCGGCCTCGGCACGGTGCCGACCGTCAACGTCGACAACGCTTGCTCGAGCGGCGCGACGGCCGTCCATGAGGCATGGACGGCAATCTCGCAGGGGCGCATCGATGTCGCCGTGGTGGTGGGAGTTGAGAAGCTGACCCAGTTCGGCGGCGGAACACTCCCTCTGTCACCAGAGGACCGAGAGGTGAAGCAAGGCATCGTCATGCCCGCCGTCTACGCGATGCGGGCTACGAGGTACCTCCATGAGACCGAGGCGTCCGTCGAGGACCTCGCACTCGTCAGTGTGAAGGCGCGCAAGCACGGGGCGCTCAACCCCTTCGCGCAGTTCCGCAGCGAGGTGACCGTAGAGCAGGTGCTCAGTGCGCGCCCGGTCGCCGACCCTCTCACCCTCCTCATGTGCTGCCCGACCGGTGACGGTGCGGCAGTCGTCGTGCTCGCGTCGGAGCGAGCGCGCAACCGTATCGGTGCACCGAAGGCGATCCGTGTTGCCGCATCGATACTGCACTCGGGTGAGGTCGAGGAGGGGTACCGCGACATGACGATGCCCGAGATCAGCCAGCACTCCGCTCGTGACGCTTATGCGATGGCGGGAGTCGGGCCCGAGGATCTCGACATGATCGAGCTCCACGACGCGTTCTCGATCGCCGAGCTCGTGTACTACGAGGCATTCGGCCTTGCCGAGCGCGGCCGTGCCGTCGATCTCCTCCGGGACGGCAAGACGACCTTCGGCGGCGACGTCGTGGTCAACCCCAGCGGAGGACTCCTCTCGAAGGGGCATCCGGTCGGAGCCAGCGGCGTGGCACAGGTCGCCGAGGCATTCTGGCAGCTCACCGGTGTTGCCGGCGCCCGCCAGATCGACGACGCGCGCTGGGCGATGACGCATGTGACCGGCGGCGGGACGGCCGGGCTGGACCACGGCGCCTGCACGATCCACCTCTTCGAGGGAGTGTGATTTCGGTGGAACGACCACCATTGGAGGGGATCCGGATCATCGATCTGACGACCTTCCTCTCCGGTCCGTCGGCGACGCAGCTCCTCGGAGACCTTGGTGCAGACGTCATCAAAGTCGAGGCGCTCGGCGGAGATTCCAGTCGGACGATCGCCGGTCCGGAGCTTGACGGTGACAGCGCGTATTACCTCGCCAACAACCGCAACAAGCGCAGCATTGCGGTCGACCTCAAGTCGCCGCGCGGTCGTGACGTCGTGAGACGTCTGATCGCCGGAGCCGACATCGTGATCGAGAACTTCCGACCCGGAGTCACCACCAGACTCGGACTCGTGCCGGAGCAGTTCGTCGAGGAACATCCCACGCTGATCTGGGCGTCGATCAGCGGCTTCGGACAGGAAGGTCCGTGGCGTGACCGGCCGGCGTACGACATGGTCGTGCAGGCGCTCAGCGGGGTGATGAGTCTGAATGGACACGCGGGTTCCCCGGCAGCCCGGCTCGGGATTCCGGCCGGTGACGTGGTCGCCGGCCTGTACGCAGTGATCGGTGTCCTCGGCGCTCTTCACGCCCGCGGTAAATCCGGCCGCGGGCGGATCGTCGATGTCTCGATGCTCCGCGGGCAGTTGGCGATGCTGTCCTACCAGGCCCTCTACACCAACCTCAACGGGGTCGCACCCGGTCCGCAAGGGGCAGCACACGATTCCATCGCGACCTACCGTTCCTTCCGCGGTGGAGACGGCCGTGAGTTCGTTGTCACTGCCAATACGCCGCGCATGTGGGAAGACCTCTGTCATGTTGTCGGGCTTGACGAGCTGATCGTCGACGAGCGTTTCGTGGACGCTGCGACTCGGCTGCGGAACAGGGATGCTCTGTCGGCCATCCTCGAGGCCAGGATCGCGGAGCGCCCGGCCGGAGAGTGGGTCGATCTGCTCACCGCGGCGTCGGTTCCAGTAGCACCTGTGAAGAACGTGCTCGAAGCGCTTGCCGACGCGCGCGCCGCCGACGACGGCTCGCTCGTGCTGGTGGGGAACGAAACGGTCGAGTTCGAGAACGTCGCTGTGCCGATTCGTTTCGTCGATACCGCCGATGTCGAACCTGTCTATCCTCCCGCGCTGGGCGAGGACTCGGACGACATTCTCAGGACCGAGCTCGGACTAACCGGGGAAGAGATAGCGGTACTCGTAACTGACGGTGTGGTCGGTGTGCCGTCGGCGGTGGGCATCACAACGTAGGACGGTGAACACAGCCCGCTTGCGTAGGCCCCTGCGGTGATTGATGCCGCAGGGGCCTACGCGTAGCGAAGGACAGAGGCAGCTGCGTCCGTACAGAGCGCCGGTGCTGGTGAATTCGTCCGGCTGGCCGACCTTTCAGTGTCCGGTGGCCACGGTCAGCCGAGTCGCATCATTTCGCCGCGGCGAGCTGCAGCATTTCGGCGCGGTCGTGCAGTTTCACACGCTCGCGTCCCGTCGACTCGCCCGCCGCGCGTTCTGCCTCATCGATCGTTCGCCAGGCCGCCCAGTCGACGACCTGGATGCCCCGCGACCGCAGAAGTTCGTCCACTGCGGACGCGGTGGTGGCCGACGATGTCTTCGACGCAGTGTCCTCGAGGATCGCGGTGACGGTCTCCAAGGCACACCGGCGATTCGTCCCGACGACTCCGGTCGGTCCGCGCTTGATCCATCCGGCGATGTACACGCCGGGTACTACTTCCTCGCCATCGAGCACGCGGGAGTCGCGGTGGGGAACAGTGGCAGTCTCGGCGTCGAATGGGAGACCGTCCAGCGCCTTGCCCAGGTATCCGACCGAGCGGAAAACGAGGTCGGTATCGAGTGTTTCCGTGACAGATGGGTTGCTGGTCTTCGCCAGGCGTACGCCCGACACCGAACCGTCTTCTCCGAGGAATTCGACGGGAGAGCGATCGAAGACGAAGCGCACCGTTTTCTCTCGGCCGAGCGCACCGCGCTCAGCCGCTTTCACGAACGAGGCGAACAATCGTGCGGCAGGAGGGGAGGAGTCGATGTGTGCCTGTTGCTCGGCATCGAGTTCGAGATCGGCAGGGTCGACTACGACATCGCAGTTCTCGAGGTCGAGTAGCTCGATGAATTCCTTGTTGGTGAACTTCGCATACGCGGGGCCCCGTCGACCGACGATGACGACCTCGCGATAGGTGCTCGCCGCGAACGCATCGACGATATGCTCGGGCACATCGGTGGCGCGCAGTTCCTCCGTGGTGCGCACCAGCATGCGGGCCGCGTCGAGTGCGACGTTTCCCACACCGATGACGACCGCTCGGCGCCCGTCGAGCAGAAATGCGTTCGGTGGGGCATCCGGATGACCGCCGTACCAGGACACGAATTCCCGAACCGCGTGAGCGCCGGCCAGATCTTCCCCGGGAACGCCGAGCCGCCGATCGAGCGGGGCCCCGGTGGCGAACACGACCCCGTCGTAGTGCCTGCGGAGTTCGTCCAGGGTGATATCCGAACCCACCTGCACATTGCCGAGGAAGCGCAAGCCGGGAGTCTCCTCGAACACCTCGGAGAACGACGTCGTGATGGTCTTGATCTTCGGATGGTCGGGGGCGACGCCGTAGCGCACGAGGCCGAACGGAGCCGGCAATCGCTCGAAGACGTCCACCTCGACCGGCGACTCCGACTCCTCGGCGAGTAGCTGCGCGCAGTAGGAACCCGACGGGCCCGAGCCGACTACTGCGATTCTGAGGGAGGTCACGCTCAACGGGCTCCTCGTGGCGAGAGGGCGGCGACCACGTCGACGTCGTAGTCGATCTTCCCGCCCTTGCGACCGCTTTTCGGCGTCTCCGTCTCGCCGAAGAACCGCTGGTTCACTTCGATGAAAAGCTCCTGATCGCTGGGGATCTCGGCTTCGTAGTAGATCGCGTCGACCGGGCACAACAAGACGCAGGCACCGCAGTCGATGCACAGGTCCGGATTGATGTACGTCATCCGGCCGCCTTCGAAGATGCAATCGGCCGGACAATCCTGCATACAGCTCTTGTCCTGGATATCGACGCACGCCTCTGTGACTACATAGACCATGACCGCTTCCTTCCTTGCTGGTGCAGCTCGGACGACTCAGGCCCGTTGCCGCAGTTCCTTGACTATTGCCTCAGCCGGGCCACGCACGGCGAGTGCCCGTCGCACCTGACTGAGGGCGCGCACCCAGTTCACCGTCACAGCGCCGCACGCGTTGCCGTCCGCGTCGGCGTGGACGACCGCGACCCTGCCGTCTTCGCCGAAGTCGCCGAGGACGATCGAGCTACCAGCCGGATCGCGCCAGCCGACCGAGTGCACTTTCCAGTCGTATTGGTCGGACCACACGTAGTCCGAGGAGTCATACCCCTCGGCTGTGCCTCCCGTAATGGCTTTCGCGACGTATCTGGCTTGATCGTTGGCGTTCGTCCAGTGCTCGGCGCGGACATCCACGCCCCGGCCCGGGTGCGGCCAGCGCGCGACGTCGCCGATCGCGTACACGTCATCTGCGCCGATGGCATGGAGATGCCCGTCGGTGAGCACGCCGTCGTCGAGTGTGAGACCGGAGCCTATGAGCCACTCGGTCGAGGGGATGGAGCCGATTCCCACCACTGCCGTCGACGCCTCGAGCTCCGTACCGTCGTCCAGGACAACGGTGAGCGCGCCGGCCTCACCGCGGATGTCGGTAACCCCGACGCCGAATCTGGTCGCTACGCCGTTGCGGCGGTGTAGGTCGACGAGGAGGTTCGCGATCTCGGGTCCGACGAGACGTTCCATCGGCTCGGCGAGGGGGTCCACGACCGTGACCGAACAGCCCGACGCCACGGCCGCAGTGGCGATCTCGGTGCCGATGAATCCGCCGCCGACGACGACGACCGGCTCCTGGAGGGCGAGTCGGGCTGCGATCGATCGCGACTCGCTGAGTGTGCGGAGTTGGAACACTCCGGAAGCCGGCTGCCACGGTGAACGACGCGCGATGGCCCCTGTGGCGATGACGAGAACGTCATAGTCGAGGGTGGAGCCGTCGGCGAGAGCAACGGTTCGCGATGTGGTGTCGAGTCCGGTGGCCGCGGCTCCGAGCCTCACATCGACATCGAGTTCGTCGAGTTCGGCTAGCGTGACAAGCCGATTCCCTTCCACTGCGGCGTCGGTCCACTCCGATTTGAGCAGGTCCTTCGAAAGTGGCGGGCGATCGTAGGGCAGCTCGGCCTCGGCGCCGACAAGGGTTATCGAACCCGAATGACCGTTGGTACGGAGACCCTGCACGGTGCGTGTGCCGGCAAGGGAGGCGCCGACTACGACGACGCGGCGGTCAGCGCCCAATTCAGGCATGGTTCAAGTCCTTACGGTCGTCAGATCGCGGAAGCCCATGGTCGGTCAGAGTTCCGAAAGCTGAGGGTGCGCACTGACCTCACGCGTTCGTTTCGTTTAACGGAACACATGGTCTCTATAACGCAACAACCGTATCGACCCGCGCGGGAAACTGTCAACCATGTGTCGTGCCGCCGCGGCGCGTGGATTCGACCGTGTGAAGCGGTTACCGCTGCCGGTCTCCCGAGATGAACTGAGTGATCCGGTCCGCCGCCTGGCGGACGAGAGCCGCCAGCGACGATGCGTTCGTCGCGTCGAATCGTGCCTCCGGAATGGAGACGCCGATCGCGCCGATCACGCTTCCGGAGAGGCCGAACACTGGTGCCGCTATCGCGACCGCACCTTCGATGCGCTCTCCGTGGGTGATCGAGTAGCCCTCTTGGCGGATGCTCGTCAACCGTGCGAGGAGGTCATCGGGGTCTGTGAGCGTTCGATCCGTCGACGCCGGCAGCGGGCCGTGGGCGATCGCTTCTCGAACTTTGTCGGGCAGAAAGGCAAGGATTGCGAGCCCGCTCGCACCCGTGTGCAACGGAAGCCACTGCCGCAACGGCAACGTGTAGCGGAGCGGATGCGGGGAATCGACCGAAAGCGTGAACATCATCTGGTGTCGTTGCTCGTCGTACAACGTGAAGAACGAGGACTCTCCCGACTGTTCCGTGAGCTCATGCAGCGTCTCGGCCGACAGATCCTGCATCGGGAACCGGTTCGTCGTCGTCCAGGCGAGCCGCAGAAACTCCAGTCCGAGCCGATAGGAGCCGTTCTCGGCCCGTCGCACCATGCCGAGTTTCTCGAGGTCGGTCACCAGTCGATGGGCGGTGCTGGGACTCACGCCCAGGTGCCCGGCGAGTTCTCGCACGCCATGGGTGTCCTGGTCGCTCTCGATCATGAAGGTGAGAAGTTCGATGCCGCGTGCGAGGGGTTGACGACGGCGCCCTTCGTTACCGGGCTCGAGTTCGGTCTCATCTGTCAGCTTGCTCATCGCCCACTCATTTCATTTCGAATTACCAACAGTGGCTTGACAACTGCCGTAGCCTAAGCGACTCTTGATTTCGTTGTTCAACAGAACGAGTGTTCCGTTGAATGGATTCTACTGTGCTGGCACGTCGAAGTAACCCCTCGGAGACGAACCGGGCGCTTCGGGTACCGGGCCGTCAACTGAGAGGAAGCGTGCGTCATGCGGAATGCGAGCAATTCTGAGCTCCATGGAGGGCGAGCGCGGTGACGGTTCCGGATCGCGTTGCAGTCGTCACCGGCGGGGCCGCAGGTATCGGGCTGTCGATCGCTCAGCGTCTGGCCCACGACGGCTTCAAGGTCGCTGTCATCGACTGCGCGGAGGGCACGGCCGAGGCTGCTGCTGCCGACATCGCCGCCGCCGGCGGTACGGCCAAGGGCTACCGAGCCGACGTGGCGAACCGCGAACAGATCGACACCGCCGTCGCGGCGGCACGCGCGGATCTCGGACCGATCGCGGTCGTGGTCGCGAATGCGGCTGTCGCCCCTCAGCAGGCGTTCTTGGGCATGACTCTCGAACAGTGGAACAGCACCCTCGAGATCAACCTGACCGGCACGTTCAATATCGTCCAGTCCTGCCTCCCTGATCTCGTCGAGGCGGGCTGGGGCCGTGTGGTCCTCATCTCGTCGTCGAGCGCTCAGCGCGGCGCTCCGAGGATGGCCCACTACGCCGCATCGAAGGGCGGACAGATGGCGCTGACGAAGGCGCTCGCCGTCGAGTTCGCGAAGAGCGGCGTGACGGTCAACACCGTGGCGCCGTCGTCGATCGACACGCCGAGCGTGCAGAAGAAGCGGTCGGAGGGGACCATTCCGTCGGCTGAGGACATGGCCAAGTACATCCCTGTCGGCCGCATGGGTACCGGCCAAGACATCGCCGGGGCCGTTTCGTACCTCGTTTCCGACGACACTTCATACGTGACCGGCCAGACGCTCAGCGTCAACGGCGGATCGTTCATCGGGTGACAACGTGACAACTCCACGAATTCCACCGCGCCCCACTGAAGACTGGACCGACGACGTCGACGAAGCGTTCGCTGCGCTCCGCGCTCACGCCCCCGGCGGTGGGACGGCCACTCCCGGTCCCGCGGAGCGGCCGAAGTCGAATATTCTCGGCATCTATGCCTGGCACCCGGACCTGGTGCGCGGGTGGATGCCGTTCTCGAACCACTTGCGTCACTCGACTCTGTCGGACCGGCATCGCGAGATGGTGATCCTCCGAACCACCTGGCTCGGCTACGGCGAATACGAATGGGCGCAACACGTCTGGATGTGTCGCGCGGGAGGCTACCTCACCGATCCCGAGATCGAAGCTCTCTCGGTCGGCCCGGACGCTTCCGAGTGGTCGCCCTCCGATGCCGCCGTTGTCAGAGCCATCGATGAAATGGTGACGGGGGACAGGATCGTGTCCGACGCGACCTGGGCGAAGCTCGAGGCGCAATTCAACCGGCAGCAACTCATCGATTTCGTGTTCACCGTGGGCACCTACGACATGCACTGCATCGCCTTCCGAACGCTAGGTCTCGAGCTGGAGCCGGGTATGAGCGGCTTTCCCCCCGACCACGTCCCGGCTCCCTCGACGAGGCGGTAGTGTCGGGAGATCGAGTGGCCCCCACCGGAACGCTCGCTTGGGCGGTACGGGGGTCGCTCGTCAGGTACGTCACCCTGATCGCCCGCGGGGAGTGCACGATCGAGGGCGGTGTCACCGAGGGCGAAGACGGACAGTTCGTCTTCCCGCTGCGGCGGGCCGTCCAGGAGGGCGACGATTGGAGGCTGTCCTTCGCCGGTTCCGTCCATTTCATCGCGCATCACGGCCTACTCGACATTCTGATCATGGACCCGGAGCTGGTTATCGGGCCCGAGGGTGGAGTACTGGCCACCCGCATCAGCGGTGATGCCGACGAGCCCATCGCCGTGGTGTCGACCGGCCCAGCGTCTCGAGCCTATTCGGGCGGAGAACTCGTCTTGCCCGAGGTGCCGACTCAACTCGTCACTGCCGGCGTGGAGCTGTTCGGAAACGTCTATCCCGAGGGGACTGACATGGCGCCGCTGAGAGTTTGTGTGACGCTTGATTCGTGAGCAGGTCCTCTTGTGCGTCGGCGTAAGCCTCGAATCGCGCGAGATGGGACATGAATTTCGACGACCAGTCGTTGAGGCTGGCTGGGACGTAGTACCCATCTTGGTCGTTGACCTCGTCCCAGTGCTCGACGACATCCTCGATCGCGGGCTCGCCGTCGGAGAGCCAGCCGGGCGTCATACCAAGGAACCATCGAGAGAACCGCTTGGCGCCGGCGACGAGAATCTCTCCGTTCACCGGGCACGACTCGTGTGCGAGGAACGCGACCATGGGGGAGACGAGTCCGGTCTCCATCGCTTGCAGGAGCGCCGGATCTGCCTGAGTGGCAGAGACGATGTTCGGCTTCTTCGCCGAGAGACTTGGCCGGGTAACAGCATTCGGGGCGATGCAGTTGACGAGGATGCCCTTCGGAGCCGCCGCAACGGCAAGGCTCCTGGTGAATCCGATGAGTGCGCCCTTCGCTGTCGCGTAGGCGAGATTGTCCGGCAGACCGAGCATGCCGGTCGATGTCGTCGTGACGACACGGCCATATCCTTGCTTCTCCATATGGGGCCACGCCGCGCGGGTCGTGTGCCAGGTACCTCGTAGGTGCACGTCGAGCGTGCGCTCGAGGTTGTCGGCGTCAGCCTCGGGGAACGTGGCCCAGCGGGAGATGCCCGCATTGTTCACGACGATGTCGATCCGTCCGAACTCGCGGACGGCGGTGGCGACGAGCGAGTGGCAGTCGTCCTCGAGGCCGACATTATGTGTGTCGGCGACGGCCTCACCGCCGGCTGCCCTGATTTCCTGCACGACGTCGTCCGCCGGGCCCCCATCGCTGCCCTCGCCCTCCTTCGAGCCGCCGAGGTCGTTGACCACTACTTTCGCGCCGCGTTCCGCGAGAAGCAGTGCGTGAGCGCGGCCGAGGCCACGACCGGCGCCGGTGACGATGGCGACTCGTCCGTCGAATCGGAGGCCAGTGCTGTCGTTCATCATTCTCCCTTGAAGTGGTCGTCTCCAGATTTCACCATAGGCGCTCATGTAGTGCAATCCTGTTGTCGCACAAAAGTAGGTGTACAGAAACAATTCTCTTGGACATATTAAGCCGATATGCTTAGCTATGGATCAGTGGCCACATGGACCGAGATCGAGTGGGAGTAAGTCGAATGGCGAATATTTCTGACGATGATGTCGACGTCGAGGTGTTGGTGATCGGTGCCGGAGTAGTCGGCATCTACGCCCTCTACCGGGCAATCGAGGCCGGCTTCAGCGCGTTGTCGATGGAAGCCGGCGATGGCGTCGGCGGTGTTTGGTACTGGAACCGTTACCCGGCTGCGCGATTCGACTCGGAGAGCTACACCTACGGCTACATCTTCTCCAAGGAGCTTTTCGAGGAGTGGCGTTGGAAGGAGGAGTTCGCTACACAGCCCGAGATCGAGGGCTACCTCAACCACGTCGTCGATCGCTTCGGGCTGCGCCGGCACATTCGAACCGGCACGCGAGTCGTCTCCGCCCTCTGGGAGGAGGCCGGCAACGTGTGGGTCGTGACTACAGACCGGGGAGACACGTTGCGTGCACGCTGGGTCATCTCCGCGACCGGCGGCCTTTCCGTCCCGCACTACCCTGAGATAGAGGGTTTGGACGACTTCCGGGGAGAGGCCCACCACACCGGTGCGTGGCCGCACACTCCGCTCGACTTCGACGGCAAGCGCGTCGCGATCATCGGCAACGGGCCGAGCGGCGCGCAGCTCCTTCCGGCGATTGTCGACGATGTCGAAGCAGTCGACCTCTATCAGCGGACGCCGACGTGGACGACTCCGCTGAACAACGCCCCGATTGCAGGTGAACGGCACCAGTGGCTCAGCGACCACTTCGACGAGATCGTCGCCATCCTGACCTCGAGCCCGTCCGGATTCCTGCACGAGCCGGCCGGCAAATTCTCGACCGACGACTCCCCGGAGGAGAGGCAGGCCTTCTACGAGAAGATCTGGAAGAGCCCCGGTTTCGCGAAGCTCACGGCGAACTACTACGACATGACGACGAACCGCGAGGTCAATCTCGAGTTCTGCGAGTTCCTCGCGGACAAGATCCGCACCATCGTCGACGACCCGATGACCGCGGAGCGACTCATCCCGAAGGATCACCTCTTCGGTGCGAAGCGTCCGCCTTTCGTCGCGAACTATTTCGAATCGTTCAACAAGCCGAACGCCTCGCTCATCGCGCTCCGAGAGACTCCGATCGTCCGAGTCGACGCCACGGGAATCGACACCACCGAGCGGCACCGCGACTACGACATCATCGTGTACGCAACGGGATTCGATTTCGGTACCGGTGCCCTCACACGAATGGGTGTGAGGGGTCGGGAGGGCCTCGATCTCCACGTCGATTGGGCTGATGGACCGTCCGACTTCGCGGGCTTCAGTGCGCATCTCCTGCCGAACTTCTTCTTCCCGGGGGGTCCGCACGGTGCCGGTGGCGGTAACTACCCCCGCTACTCGCAGGATCAGGTCGACTGGATTCTGGACACGTTGATCTACGCGCGTGAACACGGGTTCGACCGTTTCGAGCCGACCGCTGCTCACCAGGACGCCTGGATGACCATGGTCGAGACCCTCGCGCCGCTCTCGATCTTCTCTGCCGAGCACAGCCACTACTACGGCGCGAACGTCGAGGGCAAGGTGCGAAAGTTCCTGCTCAACCCGGGTGGGCGCGCCAAGCTGCACGAATTCCTCGACGAGATGTCCGCAACGCACGATTTCGGTGGCGCGCTCACCGCCGTAGCCCGCGTGAGCGTCTGACGACGACCGTCGGCGACATCACCTGACTACGACGTACGGGCCACCGGACCCATGGGCAATGATGACCGCCGCCGTGGACCGGCGGGCTCCGACAGGTGAAGTCGTCGGGGTTTCCGAACGCCTCACTGCCGCAGATGTATCGACGCGACACCTTACGTCTGCGGACACGCCGAGTGGCATGCCCGGGTGTGTGATGGCCGGTGCGAGATGACGCCGGCTTCGGTCATTCGGGCCTGAGCGCCGCCATTACGAGCCGGACATGCTCCCGAACTGCATCGTCGTCGAGTGGTTTGTGTCCGACGGTGAGCCGAAAGTAGAGCGGCGCGTACAGCAGGTCCAGCACGACGTCGGGATCGGCCGGGCGGATCTCGCCTGATTCGATGGCTGTGCGCACGATTTCGACTCCGTGGAGTCGCCGTGCATTGATATAGCCGTCTCGGAAGGCTCGAGCGATCTCTGGGTCGAACTGTCCCTCGGCGATGAGAGCGGCAACCACGGTTCCGGTGGCGCCGCGGAACGAATCCGCCATTCGAAGCAGGCGGTCCTCGACCTGATCGAGCTGGAAGTCGTCCGGGTAGGGCAGTACATCGCCGGACTCGCGGAGGAATGCCGACATGATGACCGCGGCGCGATTGGGCCACCACTTGTAGATGGTCACCTTGCTGACGCCTGCTTTCGCTGCGATCGCCTCGACTGTCGCGGCCTCCAGCCCCTGTTCCAATAGCAGCTCGTAGGCCGCGTCGAGGATCGCTGCTTCGGCACGCGGACCGCTTCGAGCGCGTGGCCGCTGGATCCCGTGCTCGGCCGAACCGGTCCGTGCCGGAGTAGACATGTGGCGCACCTCACTGCATGATCTGAACGTACAGTTCAAGCTAGTCGAGTTCTGTCAGCCACGGTAGGCGGCAGGTGCGACTCGATCACTGTTTGACGCCTTTGGCCTCGAACACTTTCTGCTCTCCTGGCGTCGGCGGTCTTGCCGGACACGTCGATCGACGAGGGCGAACCGCGTTTGCGGCCACGTTGACGCTCTGCTCGGTGCGCGCGTATTCCGTTGCGCGTATGCGACTTTCGCAGCCCGCTGCAGGAGCGACCGCCCGCGTCTCGGTCGGTCGGCCGGTTTCCGGGGTGTTGACATTCGACCCCTCGCCCAACACCCGAAAGGAGGACAACGGCCCGATCACGGACGCGGAACTCGCCGTTCGACGCGATCTTGCGGCTGCATACCGCCTGTGCGCACTGTTCGGCTGGGACGACCTGATCTACACCCATATCTCAGCGCGCGTGCCCGGCCCCGACCATCACTTCCTCGTCAACCCGCTCGGACTCGGATTCGACGAGATCACCGCCTCGAACCTCGTCAAGATCGACCTCGACGGCAATGTCATCGGCGACAGTCCTTACCGCCCCAATGCCGCCGGATTCGTCATCCACGGCGCGATCCACAGTGCGCGAGAAGACGCCCAGTGCGTGATGCACCTACACACCGAAGCCGGCATGGCGCTGTCCACATTGAGAGAGGGGTTGCTGCCGCTGACCCAGCACGCGATGCGCTTTCACGGGCGTCTCGGATACCACGACTACGAGGGCATCGCCCTCAGTTCGGACGAGAAGCTACGGTTCATTGTTGA
The DNA here is from genome assembly GCA_004211695.1 of Rhodococcus sp. (in: high G+C Gram-positive bacteria). Taxonomy (GTDB): domain Bacteria; phylum Actinomycetota; class Actinomycetes; order Mycobacteriales; family Mycobacteriaceae; genus Rhodococcus_F. Next base: position 22,342 of record SEEV01000066.1, on the reverse strand, counting down.
TCTCGGTGACAACATCGGTCTGATCTTGCGCAACCACGGCACTGTCACGGTCGGCCGCAGCGTGGGGCAGGCGTTCACCGAGACCTTCTACCTGGAGAAGTCCGCTCGGGCCCAGCTACTCGCCCTATCCGCCGGCCGCCCACTGGTCGTTCCTCCGCAAGAGGTGATCGAACTGACCGTTCGGCAATGGCTGGGGGATCTGAGCACTTCCAACGATCGCGAGTGGCCATCGCTGCTGCGCAAGCTGGACCGTGCCGATGCGTCCTACCGGGACTGAGGTGGTTGCCATGGCGACGGGAGCCGACTCATGACCGGTGCGATCCACCGCCGGACCTTCCAGGATCACTGGGAGACCGCCGTGGCCGAGCACGGCCACCGGCCGTTCCTGATGTTTCACGACGACACCGGCACGACCGGATACACATACCGGGAATTCGAGCAGATCGTGGCCAAGACTGCGGGCACCCTGCGCCATCACGGTGTTCGGCCCGGCACGTCCGTACATGTCGTCCTCCGAAACAGTCCCGCGTTCGTGGCCCTCTGGCTGGCGGCCGCCCGTCTCGGCGCGTGGCTGGTTCCGGTCGATCCGGCCTCGACGGCACGCGACATCACCGGGCAGATCCGGCGAACCCGGCCTCTCGTTGCTGTTTGTGCCGGCGCGCGCGCAGCGACGTTCAGGGACGGCGCGCAGGGATTAGTACCCCACATAATCGAGATCAGCGAGACCCGCCGCAGATTTCGCTGTCGAGGGGCCCTTCGGTGCCGGGGACCCGGTCACCGCCGCCGCGCACGACATCGGGCCATCCGATCGGCTCGCAGTGATGTTCACATCGGGCACAACCTCCGAGCCCAAAGGCGTGGTTCTCACCCAGGAGAACTACAGCACCGTCGGCGAGATCATGGCCGCTGCGGTCGGGCTCGGCCCCGAGCGCCGCTGGCTGGTGACACTGCCGCTGTTCCACGCCAACGCCCAGTACTACTGCTTCGCGCCCGCCATCGCTACCGGGGCGAGCGTTGCGCTGACCCACACGTTTTCTGCCTCGCGGTGGGTCCACCAAGCTCACGAACTGGGCGCCACCCATGCCAGTTTGTTCGCCGCCCCCATCCGCATGATCCTGGCTCGTTGTGGCCCGGACCGCCCACCGCTGCGTCTGGAACATCTGTGGTTCGCGCAAAGTCTGGGCCGGGAGCATTACGAACAATTCGGCGAGCTCGTCGGTTGCCGTCCCCGCCAGCTCTACGGCATGACCGAAACGGTCGCCGCGGTGACCGGAGACACCAGCGATCCATTGCGCCATGACGTCATCGGCGAACCGCTGGGCAGCCGTGAGGTCGACGTCGTGAACCCCGAAACCGGACGGCCGACTCCTCCCGGCACGGTCGGAAAGCTCCGGGTGCGGGGGGTGCGTGGTGTCGATCTGTTCGACAGCTACCTCGACGATCCCGAAACGACAAACCGTGTGTTCATCGACCTCGCCGACGAGACGAGTTGGTTCGACACCGGCGACCTGGTCGTTGCCGACCCCGATACCGGTGCTTTCCGCTTCGTCGGCCGTGCCGATGACGTCATCAAGGTTTCCGGCGAGAATGTGAGCCTTACCGAGGTGGAGTCCGTACTCGCCCAGGCACCGGGAGTGCTGGAGGCCGCGGTCGTCGCGCAACCGGACCCGCTCCGCGACCAGATCCCGGTGGCGTACGTGGTGCCCCGGGACGGCGCCACACCACCCGACGTGGAAGCGTTGGAGCAATGGGCCTCTGTCAACCTCTCGCCGGCCGCCAGGCCGCGTGTGTGGCACCTCATCGATGAACTTCCGCGTACCAGCGTGGGTAAGGTCCGGCGATTCCGCATGACCAACGATCCGTAGGCACCGAGGTTGTGCGAGCCGGATTACTACTTCTTGGCGGGTGACGTAAGTCCGGGTATGGGAGTCTGCCGCTGGGCAAGGTACTCGCGCATGCGGTCCTCGAGGTCGTCGACGTGGTAGGTGGGGTTGCGGAAACCCGAGATGAGGGTCGCGCAATATTCGCGGGAGAGGGTCTCCGCGTCCCAGTCGCCGCCGGGCTTGACCCATTGGTACGTGTGGTTGTGCATGTTGAGAAACTGCAGCGTGGCGAGCCTCGGGTCGAGCTTGCGGAACGACCCGTCGTCCATCGCTTCGACAAGCAGTTCCTCGACGAGGCTTTCGAACTCCCGGCGCTGGCGCAGCAGTCGCGTGCGGTTGGCGCCCTTCAGGCTCCGGTAGTCGTGCTCGTATACCCAGACGTGATCCAGCCGGGCCAGGATGTTCTCCAGCAGCGTTTGCGACAACATCCGCAGCCGCAGTACCGGGTCCACGTCCAGGGCGGCGATCCGGCGTACGGACACCAGCAGGGGGCGCATGACTCGGTTCTGGATCTCGACGAGCAGGTTCTCCTTGGAGCCGATGTAGTAGTAGAGCGCACCCCGGGCTAACCCGGTCGCCGTTCCGAGTTCGGCGATGCCGGTGGACGCATATCCCTTTTTGGCGAACAGCGCGGCAGACGTGTCTATAATCTCTTGGCGCTTGATCTCGTAACCCGGCCCGTGCCCTGGTGGTCTTGGCATGACTCAGCAGCTTATTCCGCGTTTCCCGGCACGTCGAATCGCTGGGGTGGCAAGCCGCCCGGCGGCCGATGCGGATGGGTCGCTTTCGACTCCGGTTTCCTAGGCCGATTGGTACCTGAAACTCTGTGTCGCCGGCGCATGAGGAAGATGGCCGTGCGGTCCGGTCGAAGTTCGCTCGTCTCCGCCGTTCATTCGCTTCGCCTGCCTGACGTGTGGCACGCCCTTTCTTGTCTGGCGCTGGACCAACTGTGTCGTGCGAGCCCGGTCGGAGCTCGCGCCGACCACGACGAACACCAACCCGCCTTCCCCGGAGCATCTCTCCGGTGACGGGCCGGCATCAGGGATTGCTTGGGCTCATCTCCTCACGTAATGTGACCGAGGCGATAGTTCGACCGATCGATATAACTTAAGAATCGTGCCGAGCAGGAGATCCGGGCGGCCGAGGAAGCGTCGTGGGGTCAAGTCTGGATCGCGCTGATCAACGGACTGACCGGGGTTTGCGATCGGCGAGGTCATCTATTACGCCGGCCCGCGTGATCGCTTCGCGAAGGTCGGGCGGGGCGCTGGGCGAGTAATGAACGTGTACGTCCACTCAACGGAGGGATCCATGATGGCACTGGATGGAAGAAATGCAGTCGTGACGGGTGGAGGCCGCGGGATCGGCCGCTCGATCGCGATGGTGCTGGCAGGTCGGGGCGCGGCAGTCGCCGTGTGGGACCTGAACGCGGCAGGTGCGGAAGAGACGGCCACCGCGATCCGCGAGGCAGGTGGAAAGGCGGTGGCGATCGCTGGTGACGCGGCCGACGCCACGGCCGTGGCATCGGCGGCCGCCCGGACGCGTGAGGAGCTCGGTCCGGTCACGATCCTTGTCAACAACGCCGGGATCACCAACTACGTTCCCTTCACCGATATGACCGAAGAGCTCTGGGATCGCATGATCCACGTAAATCTGAAGGGGCCGTTCCTGGTCTCGCAGGCGATCGTGCCCGACATGCTCGAGGCGGGATGGGGCCGGATCATCAACATTTCGTCGTCGTCCGCGCAGACCGGAGCGCCATCGTTGGCCCACTATGCAGCGTCCAAAGGCGGGGTCATCGGTCTCACCAAGGCGCTCGCCGTCGAGTTCGTCGGCAAGGGAATCACCGTCAACAACGTTCCGCCCGGATTCGTCGATACGCCGCTGCTGCGCGAAAGTATCGATCCAGACGAGGTGGCCGCCACGATGCCTATGAAGCGCGCAGGTCAGCCGCAGGACATCGCTCACGCGGTGGCGTACCTGGCCTCCGAGGAAGCCGGATACGTGACAGGGCAGACGCTCAGCGTCAACGGCGGACGCTACTTCGTCTGAGTTGCTCCGTCCGTCCAGGCGCCGGAGAACGCCTGGCTCGGTTGAACTTCCATACAGACAACAACGATGCCGGACGGGAGTCGTCGTGGATGAGTATTCGGACGTAGCGGGAGGCGACGTGACCATCCCGGCCGAGGTGCTGGTGGTGGGTGCGTCCGCGTCCGGCCTGTCTACGGTCGAGGCGTTGCGCCGCAAAGGATATGCGGGCAGGATTACGGTGCTCGGCAAGGAGCTGCACGCACCGTACGATCGACCGCCACTCTCGAAACAAGTGCTGTCCGGTTCGTGGGAGCCGGACCGGGCCGTGCTGCGGACTCAGGAGATCCTGTCGTCGTGGAATGCAGAGTTCGTTCAAGGCGATTCGGCGATCGCGCTGGATCTGCTCACGCGGACCGTGCGTGCGGAGTCAGGCCGTGAGCTACAGGCGGACGCCATCGTGATCGCCACAGGCGTGCGGGCGCGGAGGTTACCCGGGCAACCTCGCCTGAACGGTGTGCATGTGCTGCGCACACTCGATGACGCGCTGAGGCTGCGGACGGATCTGCTCGACTGCTCGCGACTGGTGGTCGTCGGTGAGGGCGTTCTCGGCTCCGAAATCTCCGCCACGGCAAGAGTAATGGGTGTCGATGTGACCATCACCGGGCCCCAGGCGGCGCCGATGGCGTTGCAGGTCGGCCCGCTGGTGTCGGGGTTGCTCGCGGAGTTGCACAGCGAACGCGGTGTGCGGCTGCGGCTCGGTACCGGCGTGGTGGGTCTGACCGGTGAGAACGACCGAGTAACCGGTGTGCAGCTGGGCACCGGGGAAGTTCTTCCTGCCGACGTGGTGGTAGTCGCGATCGGCGCCGCACCCGCGACGGACTGGCTCGCCGACAGCGGCCTGCGCCTCGACAACGGAGTGGTGTGCGATTCCCGTTGTCGCGCGGCGGAAGGAATCTACGCGGTCGGCGACGTAGCGCGGTGGTATCACGAGCAACTCGGCGGGCTGATGCGTCTGGAGAACCGGACGAACGCCACGGAGCAGGCTGCGGCCGTCGCCGGTGTGATTCTCGGTGAGGATCGCCCGTACGTTCCGGTGCCGTATTTCTGGACCGACCAGTTCGACGCGAAGATCCAGGTGTACGGAGCGCTCCCGGCCGATGCCCACGTGGAGATCGTCGACGGCGACGTATCGGCTCGGCGCTTCGTTGCGCTGTATCGCGCCGAGGGGATGGTCACCGGTGTCCTCGGCTGGAACATGCCCAAACAGGCGCGTCAACGCCGGCAGGAGATCGTCGATGCGTTCGGCGATCTCGTCCCAGTCCACTAGAGAACAAGGAGAGATCGATGAAGGTTGTCATCGACGAAGACAAGTGCGTTGCGGCGGGACAATGCGTTGCCGCCGCATCAGAGGTATTCGACCAGCGTGACGAAGACGGCGTCGTGGTGCTCCTGAACGAGAATCCACCAGCCGAGATCGCCGACGACGTCCGGCAAGCAGCGGCGGTGTGCCCGGCGCTGGCAATTCAGATCGCGGAGTAGCGCGGTTCTTTCACCTTTGACGGAGAAGACGACGAGATAAGGACGATCATGACTGAGGCAATGGCCGGTACCGACAAGGTCGATGAGCTCCCGGAGTATCCGACACCCCGGTCGGGCCGGTGCCCGTTCGCGCCCCCGCCGGATCTACTCGCGCTGCACGACGCGGACAAGCCGGTGGTCCGTGTCAGGACGTGGGACGGGAGTACCCCGTGGCTCGTCACGAGCCATGCCGCCCAACGCCAGATTCTTACCGACCCGCGGATAAGCGCCAACATCGGTATGGATGGATACCCGCACACCACCGAGGCGATGAAGGCCCACGCCGCCGAGATGCAGCCGTCCATCAACAACACCGATGGAACCGAACATGCTCGCTGGCGTCGGATGCTGACGAGCTCGTTCACCCGCCACCGGATGGAGAAGTTGCGTCCGGCGATCCAGCAGATCACCGATGACCTGATCGACAAGATGCTGGCCGGCCCGAATCCGGCTGACCTGAACGAGGCCCTGTCCCTCCCTCTGCCGTCGCTGATGATCTGTGAGCTCCTCGGCGTGCCATACGAAGACCACGAGTTCTTCCAGAAGCACGCGGGCTCCACCAACGCGCGATTCCAGACCCCGGAGGAATCGGCCGCGTCGACGAATGAACTGCGGCGCTATCTCGCCGAGCTCATCGAGGCGAAGATGGAGACTCCGGGTGAGGACGTCCTCTCCGACCTCGGCGCGCGTGTCAAGGAGGGGGTGCTCACCATGGATGAAGCCGCCCCACTGGCACACATCCTGCTGGTCGCCGGCCATGATACGAGTGCCAACATGGTCACGCTCGGTACCGCACTGCTGCTGCAGAACCCCGACCAGCTCGCGGTCCTGCGCGACAACTGCGACGACCCGAAGTTCGTGGCGAACGCCGTCGAGGAGCTGTTGCGCTACCTCACCATCCCACATCTGCTGGCGCGGCGAGCAGTGCTCGAAGACATCGAGTTCGAAGGCGAGACCATTCGCGCGGGCGAGGGAGTCATCACGGCTCTGTCGGCCGCCAACTGGGATCCGCAGGCGTTCCCGGAGCCCGAGAGGCTCGATCTCGCCCGCACCGCGTCGCACCATCACGCGTTCGGCTGGGGCCCGCACCAGTGCGTCGGGCAGCAGCTTGCCCGCGTCGAACTCGTCGTCGTGTTCAGCACCCTGTTCCGTCGGGTGCCGACGTTACAACTGGCAGTCGACATCGGGGAGCTGAAGTTCAAGGAGGACTCGCAGGCGTACGGCATCTACGAGCTGCCCGTCACCTGGTAACAGCCGGCGTAGCTGCCTGTACCCGTTCGTCAAGCGAAGGTCGGCTGCAGCATCGCACGGATTACTCACTCCCGCAGTTTGTTCGACGTCGCACAGCGAGCGTCTCGTCGTGCGCGCCAGCGAGCTTAGCCAGGGCTTCGTCCCGCACTGCGGTCGGCCGTCGGGAGGGGGCCGACCGGAGGTTCGCCAGTGTCGAAAGGATGAGGTCATGGGTTTGCCGTTGGCCACGGTCGTACTCCGCTGGATGAGGCGCGCGGAGATTCGGCACCCCGCGAGGTCGAGGGCGGATGACAGCTCGGACGAATGGTCGTGGGTGTACGACACGGCCTCGACATCGATCATGAGGTACTCGACGGCCTCCTCGCCGGGAGCGGGGGACCGCTGACACCGACGTCCGGGTCGTCACTTCACAAGGCCTGATGCTCGCGGTGAGCCCATCGGGGTATTCGCGGAGCAATGCGACCTCCATCGGCCCTGTGTGCCCCAGCGGTTTCGGCAGCCATCGCGTCTTTGCTGAACGATGTCGGAATCACATCTCGGTTCGACTCTTGACTGGGGGCGACGTGTAAGTCAATATTATACCGATCGTTCGACAAATCGAGGGCTGCCGCTTCACTCGAATACACATCCCCAGGGGGACTGATGAATACCTCGGCACCGGGATCGAGCACTGAAGACGTCACAAAGTCGCTCAGTAGAAATGATGAGCGAACGCGAGTGAGGACGCGCGGTCTCATTCGCGCCGACTACCTGATCGACTTCGCGATTCGCTGGGAACCATACGGCGGCGACGAATACATCTTCCCCGAATTCGGGATCTCACCCGCTACCTTCTACCGACGAGTGCTGGCCATCCTCGCCGATGATGTCGGACCGCACCTCGACTCAACCACTCGGGAGAAGTTGATTGCGCTGTGCCGCAGTAAGGTAGGAGTGCAGGCGTTCGGGCGGGAGAAGCGGTGACGGACACTGTCCCCGGAGTTTCTCCGCCGGAGGCCGTGCCTATGAGGATCCCCGGCGGCCCCGTTGTTCGGGCGCGGTTCGGGTCGGGCAGTCGGCCTCGGGGTCGATGGCTCGCGTGATGCGATGGCCGATGCCGGTAAGTTGACGAATCTGTGCCCTGGTCAACGGGTCGAACACGTAGTTGCGGACGGCCTCGACGTGCCCGGGTGCGGTATCGACGACCTTGGCCCAGCCGTCCTCGGTGAGTATGGCCAAGGTGTATCGCCCATCGCTGGGATCGGGAGTGCGCCGGACCCAGCCTCGTTTCTCCAGGCGGCCGACCACCTGAGACAGCCGGGACAGCGAGCCTTCGGCCAATACCGCGAGCATGCTCATCCGCAGGGTGTGCTCAGGGGCCTCGGAGAGACCCGCCATCACCTGGTACTCGAAGTGGCTGATCCCAGCGTCCCGCTGTAACTGCGCATCCAGCGCAGCGGGCAGCCTCATCAACACGACGCTCAACGCGACCCACGCCTGCCACTCCTCGGCATCGAGCCAGCGGGGCTCCTCCTCTGTTCCCATAAGACCGATCATAGCTTCAATGATGAAGTCATCGATTCGTGAAATGACTTGCACCGTGAAGTCATGCCCGATACATTTCACTTCAACTTTGAAGTCATTTGGGAGGTATGGAAGATCATGAACGTCGTATTGTGGATCATCGCGAGTGTGCTTGCCGTCGCATTCTTACTGGCCGGGCTGATGAAGCTCACGCAGCCGAAAGAAAAGCTGAGTGCGTCGGGAATGGGGTGGGCAGACGACTTCGGTGCAGGCACGGTCAAGCTCATCGGGGGATTGGAGGTCCTCGCCGCGATCGGTCTGATTCTGCCGGCAGTGCTCGGCATCGTTCCCGTGCTGGTGCCATTGGCGGCGCTAGGGCTCGTGCTCGTGATGGCCGCTGCCGCGGTTGTGCATGGCCGCCGTAACGAGTCCCAGATGATCGTGGCGAACGTTGTGCTTCTCGTGCTGGCTGCCATGATCGTCTGGGGCCGCTTCGGCCCGTATGCCTTCACCGCATGACGCGGACCGCGCGGCCGTCCTCGGCGGTTCAGGCGGTAGGCTCGCCTGTCTTCTCGGCGCCCATCCCCGAGAATCCGACGGAGTAGCCGCCCGGCGGCGGTTCCGGCGATTGCTCGGCCATCGGCACGAGGCCGGTCCAGATCGTGCCGGGACACACCGCGTTCACGACGACAGAACCGCCACCTGTCTCGCGCATCGAGAGAATGCCGTATTTCATACAGAAGAAGACACCCCTGAGATTCACTCCGCGAACGCGGTCCCAGTTGTCCGTGGTCTGTTCGTGCAGCGGCATCAACCCGCCGCCGAATCCGGCGTTGTTCACGAGGATGTCGATTCGGCCGAACGCCTTCTCTGCCGTCGCGATCAGGCGCAGTCCGCCTCGTCACCGACGTCGGCCTGTACTCCTATTGCGGCGCCGACGATTTCAGCGGCGACACCTGTCGAACGGCCGCTGATGCCGGCGCAGACGACGTTCGCGCCCTCGTCGGCGAACCGGTGCGCAATTGCCTTGCCGATGCGCCGGGCCGGCTCCCAGTTGGGCGATCGCCCCGACCACGGTCGGGGCGATCGCGTACGTCAGAGTCGTGCCGCCGCCGGCTCCTCGAGACTGTCGGATTGCTCCGCAGACATTGATCGCCGCACGGGGATGGCCGCGGCGACGGCCGCAGCGACCAGCGCGACACCACAGCCGATGAGCAAGCTGACGCGAAAACCGTTCTCGGTCGGGATGCTGTGCCCACCGACGCTCATGCTCATCTGCGCCAGCACCACACCGATCACGGCGGCCGAAATCGAGGTACCAACCGAGCGCATAAGGGTGTTGAAGCTGTTCGCGGACGCTGTCTCCGACAGCGGCACCGCAGCCATGATCAACGCCGGCATCGCGCCGTAGGCCAGGCCGACACCGCTGTTGATGATGCAGAGGGCAACCAGCAGGCCCCAGGTCGAGCCCATCAGCAGGGTAGAGGCGGCGTAACCGAGAGCGATGACCACTGAGCCGGCGATCAGCGTGACCTTCGGGCCGCGCATTGCCGAGAGGCGGGCGCCCAGTGGCGAAATCAGCATCATCATGAGGCCCGACGGAGCCATCCACAGACCCATCGCCAACATCGACTGCCCCAGGCCGTAACCGGTGGATGTCGGCAGTTGCAGCAGCTGCGGCACGGTCAACATCGCCGAATACATCGCGACGCCGACGACCACCGAGGCGGCGTTGGTCACCAGCACACGAGGCCGCGCGGTCACGCGCAGATCGACCAACGGGTCGGCGATGCGCAGCTCCCACCAACCCCAGACCAGCAACACCACGATCCCTGCCGCGAACAGGGTCAGAATTGTTCCGCTGCCCCAGCCCCAGGCGGCGCCCTTGGACACCGCCAACAGAAGGCATACCAGCCCGGCGCCGAGACCCAGCGCACCGGCGATGTCGAAACTTCCCGTGGCCTTGATCGGCGTGTGGGGCACGACTACCCAAATCGCGACGGCGATGAGCGCACACAGAACGGCTGAGGCCCAGAACAGCATCCGCCAGTTCGAATACTCGGCGACCGCCGAAGAAACCGGCAGCCCGAACGCCGCGCCGATGCCCAGCGACGCGCTCAGCAGCGCCACCGCCGATCCCAGCCGCTTCGGCGGGAGCAGATCGCGCAGCACGCTGATCCCGATCGGTGCGATACCCACTCCCATGCCCTGCAGGCCGCGGCCGACGATCATCGGCAAGACCGAGGACGACAGCGCGCACACTATCGATCCGGCTATCAGCGGCACTGTCGACAACAACAGAATGCGACGCTTGCCGTACAGGTCACCGAGGCGCCCAGCCACCGGCGTGGTCACCGCTGCCACCAGCAGCGTCGATGTCACCACCCACGACGCGTTCGACGCGGTCGTGTTCAGCAACTGCGGAAATTGCGCGATGAGTGGGATCACCACCGTCTGCATGATCGCCGCAACGATGCCGGCGAACGCCAGCACCCCCACGATCCGGCCCGTACTGGTCGTTTCAGATCTGTCCACGCCAACCTCCCTAGTCCTCGAAGCGTCGAATGTGCACTATGCAATTGCTATGTAGTATGCACATGTGATGCACTATGCCCAAAGGTTGTGACGCATTTCTCCTGTGATCTGCTGGCACCGTCCTGTCCGTCGCGGCACAGGCGGATGGAAGGACGGCATGGACAAGCCCACAGAGCAGGTCGAATTCGAGACCATGCTGCTCGGCCGCTATACGCTCAACCCGCAACACCTGCGCGAGTCCGGTCTGCTGGACCGCAGCGCCTACCTGCTGCTCAGTCGGCTCAGTGTGGAAGGTCCGATGTCCATCGGACAGCTTTGCGAGGCATTCGGTCTGAACAGTTCGACCCTCAACCGGCAGACCGCCGCACTACTGCGCGCCGGACTCGTCGAACGTATCCCCGATCCTGACGGAGGCATGGCCCGCAAATTCCGGATCACGACGAAGGGCGAGCGCCGGTTCGGCACCGAACGGACCACCCGGGTCGACGGGCTCGCCGACATCATGAAGGACTGGACGCCCGAGGACGTCACCGCATTTGCCGACCACTTGCGCCGTCTCAACCGTGACATCGAGCGTCGCCGCGGACAGTTCTGGCCGCGGTCCGAAGCCGAGCGCTCCGATCAGGCGCCGACGACACACTGCACCGGTACGACTCCAACCTCTTCCTCGGACCAACGCCCGGCGCAGACGGCCTGACGCCCGGGAACGGGTCTGCCTCGGCCGGTACGCCAAGTCCGGGTCGTATCGATCGGCAACGGACTCGCCGCGGTCGGGTCCGATGTCGACGATGAGTTGCCGGGTTCGGCCAACGAGTCGACGACTCCTTGCGGTGTATGCGGGCCAGTTTCGGCGTGTTTCCCGGCCCGTGACGCCGGGTGTGTGGCCGGCTGACGCGAGTTGATTTCGCGAGGGGTCTTGCGTAAATCCGATCGATCGGTCTAGTTTTGTCCGCAGTGCATGGAGAATGTGCGGTCACGAACCCGCGTGGACGTTCCGGTTCCCGACCGGCTGAGAGCGGCGCCCGCCCGAAGCGCAGCGCCTATCCAAGGCCGTCTGGCCACGGCTAGCCAGGTCTCTGCACACCGACATCCGGTCGCCTGTGGCGACGCATCCGAGGTCGGCGCGTATGTGTCAGCCCGCATATCACCTGGAGGCATGTTGCCATCACCTACTCCCAGCCTCAGCGGCTCTGTTGCAGGCACTTTCCGAGGCGCAGGCTGGACGCCCCGGATCGCGCTGTCGCTCCTCACCATCGTCCTGTTGGTCGAGGCCGTCTCGCTCGCGTATCACACTGCAGCGACAGCTTTGCCGGCGATCACGGCGCACTTCGGCACCACGCAAGGCGGCTGGGTCCTGACGGCGTATGCGTTGTCGGCCGCCGCGACCGCACCCATCTTCGGCAAGCTCGCCGACAGATATGGCAAGCGGCGCATGCTGCTCACTGTTCTGGCGATTTCCGTCTCCGGATCCGTTGTGGCAGCAACTTCGCAGAGTTTCGAAATGCTACTCGTCGGTCGGGCACTCGAAGGCTGCCTTGCTGTCTCGATGTTCCTGACCTACTCCCTGATCCGCGACATCTATCCGCCGAAGATCGTTCCGTTCGCAGCCAGCATCAGCGTCACCGGCGCCGGCGCGTTGGCCATCGGAATCCCGACGTTGCTCGGTGTGTGCATCGACAACTTCGGATTCAGGTCGGTGTTCGTTCTCAGTGCCATCTGGGTGAGCACGATGGCGGTTCTGGTTGCGATCACTACCAGGGAATCCGATGTCCGGTCCGATTCGCGGATCGACGCCGTCGGCGCCTTCTTGATTGCGGCCGGAATCGGCAGCACTCTCACCGGTATCAGCTTGGGCAACACGTGGGGCTGGACGGACGTCCGAACGCTCGGACTGCTCGTCGGCGGTCTGGCGATCATGGCGGTCTACGTAGTGACGTCTCTCAATCGCTCTGAGCCGATTCTGGATATCCGGATGTTCACGCGTCGGGGCATGGTGATCGCCGCGGTGGTCGCACTCGTCGGTTTCGGCATCAGCCCGGTGATGCAGGTTCTCGCCGCACTCATCGGACTCACTCCGAACACGATGGGCGGTGGTTTCGGTTTGGGCATGTCCGCGACCGCACTGGCACAGATCACCACGCCGCAGACGGTGACCGCTGTGATCGCGGGCTTGATCGTCGGCCTCATCGTCAGAAAGGTGGGGCCCTGGAACACTGCTAGAATCGGCATGCTGATGCTGGGCGTCAGCGCTGCCTATCTGGCATTTCGTCACGACTCGGTCCCCGACATGATCATCGGGTACGTCATCTTCGGTGTCGGATCCGGATTCACGAATGGCTCGCTTCCCAACCTGGTGATGGCGGCCGCGCCGGTGAAAGCCCAGGCAACGATGTCCGCCGGCGTGCAGGTGCTCACATCCGTGAGTGGTGCGGTCATGCCGATCCTCGCGTTCGTCATCCTCGGACGCAGCGAATTCACGGGCCCTGGTGGCGACATCGCTTACACAGACGGCGGAATCACCGGAACCCTGATCGCCTGTGTGGTGGTATCGCTGCTCGGCGCGTCGATGTTGTCGACAATTCTGCGTCCTCGGGTGGGGTCGTTTGCGCCCGACGACGGCACCGACGCGGTGCAGTCCTCGTTGTTGGAGGCTGAAATGTCCTCTGTGACAAATCATGATGACCTTGTGGTCGACGAGTTCACCTCGGCCGACCGCGAGGAGGGGGCTCGGGGCGACAAGGGATTCGTTCGGTCGAAGGTCGAGCATGGTCCTCAGGGCCTCGGCTGATCGTAGTGATCAAGTGCATCTGCTTTGCGCAGTCTCGTTGCGGTCCAGAAGAGTTCGTACGGCGTGCGAGACGAACGGTTGATTCGACCTGGCCGGTTGGGTATCAGCCATTGCATATGACTGGTCGGCTCAGTACTACGAGCAAGGGTGACGAAAGGCGGAAGCGATGAGCATTCGCGACACCGCGACCGGTGTACTCGGGGTCGCACGATTGGCCTTCGATGCAGGCGCCGCCCTGATATCCGTGGCTGTACCGGTTGCTTTTGCGATAGGTGAGGCGAACTCGATGGCGCACACCGCACGCACCGAGATCGCACCCGCTGGGATACCGTCGGACAGCGAGCGTGTGCCTGACGTGGAAACGGTCGTTGAACTGATGTAATTTTCGCCTCCCAGAAGTCGGTGAACACGTTGACCGGTGGGGATCGGTCGGCGGGGCCTACGCTGTGTTCGGCAGCCGTCTTCGGCCCATACGTACTGGAGAGGGCGTCACGATGACCGTTCGCGAAACCGTCCACGGGCGAGTGCTCGTCGTGCACATGGAGCGGGAAGCGAAACGCAATGCCGTCGACCGCGAGATGGCCGAGGGGATCGGTGCCGCCCTCGACCGGCTCGATGACGACGAACAGCTGTGGGTCGGGGTCATCACCGGCACCGAGTCGGTGTTCTCTGCGGGCTCCGACCTGACCAGCGGTGGTGACGCGAAAACTGACAGGGGCGGCGCGTACGGGCTGATCCGGCGTCGACGCACGAAGCCACTGATCGCGGCCGTCGAGGGACCCGCGCTCGGCGGGGGCTTCGAGATTGCGCTCGCGTGCGATCTCGTGGTGGCCTCGACAACCGCCCGGTTCGCCCTGCCCGAAACGCAGCGCGGCGTGGTCGCGACGTCGGGTGCGTTGTTCCGGGCCGTTCGGGCACTGCCGCTCCCGATCGTGAAGCAGCTTCTGATCACGGGTGCCGGGCTGTCCGCCGAGCGGGCGCACCACTTCGGCCTGGTGAACACGATTACCGAGCGGGGCAACGCGCTCCGTGAGGCGCTGGTGCTTGCGGAAGACATCTGCCGGTCCTCGCCCGTCGCGGTCCGTCAGACCCTCGCCGCGCTCGCGGAGCAGTACGAGTCCGCGGATGAGATCGGTTGGGCTGCAACCGCACGAGCGATCGACGTGGTCGCGCGTTCCGATGACAGTAAGGAAGGCGTGCAGGCGTTCTTCGAGCGTCGCGCGCCGGAATGGACAGGGCGATGACTCTGAACTCCCTATTGTGATTGGTGTTTCTCGCTTTCGGCAACGGCGAGATGCCCGATCAGCAGTACGACGGGGATGAGCGGAAACTCGGCACCAATCGTGTTGACTCGATTGGTGATCCGTAGGCGGCCGCGGAGGCGGGAGAGTGGTCCGCGTGGTGGGATCCCGGGTCCCGCGCGCGACCGGTCTACGGCTCGGTAGTCGGTCAGACGGACTCGGGGACGTCGGCCAACTTCTTGGTCTTGTCGAAGTGCACGATGTCGGCAAGTGTGCCACCGAGGATTGCTGCGCGATCCTCGTCGTTCACGCCCTCGAAGTTGAACGCCACGCAGTCCTCGCTTCCGCGGAAGGTGCCCTCGGCATGCGGGTAGTCGTTGCCCCAGATGATGGTCGAGATGCCGGTGATATGGCGCGCCTTCACCGCTGTGGGGTCGTCGGCGAACTGTACGTGGATCTGACGCTGCAGGTAGTCGGTAGGACTGAGCGGTAGGGGCCACTTTGCATTGATCGCGAACAGCCGCCCCATGGCCGGCTGATCCTTCGGGCTACGCGAGTCGTCCCAGAATCCCAGCCACCAGTCAGGGTCCTGGCCGATCCCGGTGCGCCACGACTTCTCCATCATGCCCATGTAGGACACCAGCCCATGCCCATGTAGGACACCAGCCAGCCTGCGCCGAACTCGACGAGGTTGAAGTGCAGGTTCGGGAAGCGTTCACAGACTCCACCGCCGATGAGGGATGCGATGATCTCCTGCGGGCTCGCGGATGCGGTATTGCCGCCGCCCATCGTGCGACCGGCGACCATATCGTCGGTCAGCTGACCCTTGCCCATGTTCATGGCGGTCATGAGGCCTTTGACGGTGGTGGCCGTCTCCGACACGTTGTCCTTGACGCTCACGCCGCCTGTGGCAACGTGGAAGAACACCGGCAGCCCGTTCGCCTGAGCGGCCGCCCACACGGGGTCGTAGTCCCGTGACCAGTACGGCTTGGGTGGGATCTCCGGCAGAAGGATCGCTTGCAGTCCTGCCCGCGCGATCCGCTCGATCTCGGCGACAGCGTCGGGAATGTTTGTGAGAGGGATTGCCGCCGTGGGGCGCAACCGCTTGCTGTAGGGGAGATACCGCTCGACGAGGAAGTCGTTGTACACGCGACAGTGCGCCATCGACAGCTCATGGTCGTCGGTGAAAAGGACGAACAGCGACAGGTTCGGGAACATCACCGAGGCGTCGACGCCATCGATATTCATGTCCCGGATGATGTGGTCCGGCTCGCCGTCCGGGGTCTCCCCGCCGTGCTGCCGGTACTTGGAGATGGTCCATCCGTCGAACCCGATTGTGTGGAGCTTCTTGAACTCCGTGTGACCGCCCGGCACGATCGGCTCGTCGATCGTGAACTCTTCTTCCCAGAGGGCACGGTCCCGCAGGTGCCGCGGAAGCCGGGTCTTGAACAGATCGGCCGGCTCGATGATGTGCGAATCGCCTGAGACGACAAATTCCTTGAACACAGTTCGTACCTCGCTCGTTGCGGGTCGTGGACGGACAGCGCCGTGGCGTAGGAGCTCACGGTCCGTTGAGACTGAGTGTCAGAATAGAATCATATGCTCACATTTGCAACGAGATTCCGAATGCTAATGTCTGATCCCATGAGCGCTACCGCGCGTACGAGAACGGTCGCCCGCGCCGCAGTACGCGCCGACCTCTCTCAGGCTGCTTTCGAGTTGACCCGTCAGCGGGGGTTCCACAACATCACGGTGGACGACATGGCCGCGGCAGCCGGCGTGTCCCGCAGCACTCTTCTGCGCTACTTCGGCAGCAAGGAGGAGGCGGTGCTGAGCGCCTTCGACGCCCATGTCGTCCGGTTCGCGGAGGCGCTGCGCGCCCGGCCGTCAGAGGAGGACGAGTGGACAGCACTGCGGCGGGCGCTGGAGGGTGTCATCGCGTACTACCTCCAGGACCCGGTCGGCGCGCTCGCGATCACCCAACTCATCCTGGACACGCCGGCGTTGTCCGGGCGGCAGTTGGAGAAGCAGCACGATTGGCGACCCGCCCTCACTGAGGCGCTTGCCGAACGGGCAGGCCTGTCGGGCGAGATTCCCGTTGCGCTGGAGGTGAAGGTCGCCGCCGCGTTGGGTTGCATGAACATTGCGGTCGAGCGATGGTCGGCATCCGACGGCAAGCTCGACTTGGCGGAGTTGCTCGACGAGGGGCTCAACGCGCTCTCGTCGATGTAGGGCAGGCTGCGAAGGGCATCACCCGGGTGATGGCCGCGGCGGTGAATGAGCCAGTCCCAGGTGTAGACGCTCACGGTTTGCCGGAATCCGACGCCATTGCGCGGGCATCTGACCAATGTCCGTGACGCTGTGTGGGCGGTGGACTATCCGCCGCGCCCGTGCCACGGTGGAATCGGAACCACTTCTCCCGGAAAGCGCAGCGCCATGGAAAGCAACTCACAAACCAGCCCCCTGGAATGCCCGGACTGCCACGCCCTCACCGCGGACCTCGAGGCCCACAAGCACTGGCACTCCCGACTCGTCCACGACCTCGCCACGGCGGTCGACAAGGACATCAGCAGACGGGCGCACACCCCGTAATCTCCGCCGCCCAGCGGGTACGTCCGTCGATGACCGATGTGACGGCGTGGGCGTTCGCCCAGCTGAGTGACCCCGATTACATCTTTAATTTCAACTATTGAAAATGGTCTGGTGACACGTCCCTCGCTCGGAAGATCCTCGAACAAACGCGAGATCGAGGAGTCGAGATGTCACAGAACCCGGTTTCTTCCGGCACGCCGGCGGACGCTGCATTGCGAGTGGTCGCCAAAGACGTTGTCGCGGACGGTGTCGTCGCGCTGACGCTGCGTCATCCGACGGGGCGGCGCCTGCCGGACTGGGCGCCGGGAGCGCACATCGACCTGGTGCTCCCGACCGGGCTGACACGCCAGTACTCGCTGTGCGGTGACCGATGGGACGCCCACACCTATCGGGTCGGAGTGCTGCGCGAACCCGCGGGCCGTGGAGGGTCCGCGTACGTCCACGACGAACTCGCCGAAGGTGATCTGGTCGGGGTCGGCGGTCCGCGCAACAACTTTCCGCTCGTCAAGTCGCAGAAGTACCTGTTCATTGCGGGTGGTATCGGGATCACACCGCTGCTGCCGATGATCCGGCAGGCGGAACTGATGGGAGCCGACTGGCAGCTCGTGTACGGCGGCCGCACCCGTACGTCCATGGCGTTCCGGGACGAACTCGCGGCGTACGGCGACCGCGTCGTCGTCGTACCCCGGGACGAACACGGTCTGCCCGACCTGCCCACGTACCTCCGCGCGGCCGCCGTCACCGACACCAAGGTGTACGTGTGCGGTCCCGGCCCGCTGCTCGTCGCCGTCGAAAAGTATTGTGCGGATTGGCCCGTCGGCGCACTGAGGACCGAACGATTCGTGCCGAAGGATCGCGGGGCGCCGCTGCG
Source organism: Rhodococcus sp. (in: high G+C Gram-positive bacteria) (assembly GCA_004211695.1). Taxonomy (GTDB): domain Bacteria; phylum Actinomycetota; class Actinomycetes; order Mycobacteriales; family Mycobacteriaceae; genus Rhodococcus_F. The sequence continues at coordinate 4,072 of SEEV01000066.1, read as the reverse complement.
TGACGAACCGTTCGAGGTGGAACTCGCGCGCTCCGGTCTCGCGGTGACCGTGCGTCCCGGCGCCACCGTCCTCGACGCAGTGCAGGCGGCGGGGGTGAACGTCCTGTCCTCGTGCCGTGAGGGCACGTGCGGGACCTGCGAGACCACCGTCCTCGCCGGCGCCCCCGACCACCGCGATTCCGTCCTCGACGACGACGAACGGTCCGCCGGCGACTGCATGCTCATCTGCGTCTCGCGGTCGTGCTCCGACCGTCTCGTGCTCGACCTCTGACACTCACCCCCGAAGGGACTCACCGTGACGATGTTCGCCCCCGCCCCCACCCTGCCCGTCAGCGACGCCGACCCGTTCGCCCTCGACGTCCTCGAAGACCCGTTGCCGTTCCAGGCCGACCTGCGGGACGCCGGTCCTGTCGTGTACCTGCAGCGGTACGACGTGTTCGCGTTGGGCCGCTACGAGCACGTCCACGCCGCACTGACCGATTGGCAGTCGTTCCAATCCGGAGCCGGAGTCGGTCTGAGCAACTTCCGGTACGAGACTCCGTGGCGTCCGCCGAGCATCCTGCTCGAGGCGGACCCGCCGCACCACGACGCCCCGCGGGCGGTGCTCGGCAAGATCCTGGGCCCCCGCGCCCTGCAGAAGCTCCGGGCGTCGTGGGTTCGGGACGCGGACGTTCTCGTCGACCAGTTGCTTTCGAACACCACCGAATTCGACGCGGTCACCGACCTCGCCGCCGCCTTCCCGCTGCGCGTCTTTCCCGACGCCGTCGGCATCCCCGACGCCGGACGCGAGAACCTGTTGCCGTACGGCGATCACGCGTTCAACGCGTTCGGTCCGGCCAACACTCTGGTGGAGAAGGGGGCGCCGCGGGTGGCGGAGCTGTCCGGCTGGGTCAACGAACAGTGCGCGCGGGACGTGCTCACCGGTGACGGCTTCGGCGCGCAGATCTGGGCGGCCGCAGACCGCGGCGACATCACGTACGAGCAGGCCCCGCTGGTGGTGCGCTCGCTGCTGACGGCCGGTGTGGACACCACCGTCAACGGGCTCGCGGCCGTGCTCTACGCGTTCGCGCGGCATCCGGAACAGTGGGCGCGGCTGCGCGAGAACCGCACGCTGGCCCGGACGGCGTTCGACGAGGCGGTCCGGTGGGAGTCGCCGGTCCAGACGTTCTTCCGCACCGCGACGCGAGACACCGAGATCGGCGGGACGGTGATCCCGGACGGCAGGAAGATCCTGATGTTCCTCGGCGCTGCGAACCGCGACCCCCGCCGATGGGAGAACCCGGACGTCTTCGATCTCGGCCGCAACCCGTCCGGGCACGTGGGGTACGGGATGGGTATCCACCAGTGCGTCGGGCAGCACGTCGCGCGCCTCGAATCGGAGGCGTTGCTGACGGCGCTGGCGTCGCGGGTCGAATCGTTGGAGATCGCCGGGCCGGTGCGCCGTCACCTCAACAACACGCTGCGGTCGTGGGAATCCGTGCCGGTGCGGGTCCGACTGTCGTAGGCGGTAAACCATACGTACGTATGTATTGGCGCGATGGAATATCGCACGAATCCGGCGGTCCCACCGATTCGATCCTCCCGATCCGCCCGCAGCGGTGAGAGGGACCATGGACACCCGTTCGCCCCTATCGGCAGCCCTCACCACCGAAGAGAAGGCCTCGCTCACCAGCGGTGAGAACTTCTGGGAGACAAAGGCGCTCGATCGGGTCGGGGTGCCCTCCCTCTATCTCACGGACGGTGACCCGGTCCGACGTCGGGCTGGACGTCGAGGTCACCGTCGCGAACACGGTTACCGGGACGGCCGCGAGGTGGTGCAGGTGTACGTCGGGGTCCCCGGTTCCGCGGCGGTCCGGCCCGTTCGCGAGCTGAAGGGCTTCGCGAACGTCGAGATCCCGGCCGGTGCGAGCCGGACCGTCCGGATCCCGATCCCGTTCGAGGACCTGGCGTATTTCGATGCGGCGCTGTCGAAGTGGGTGGTCGACGGTGCGCTGATCCTCGGCGCGGCACTCGCTCGCACGACCGACGCAGGAATGCTGGACTACCCGGCGCTGCTGCGCATGGCCGCGTCGATGCCGTTGAACCGCGTCGCCGCGTCCCCGGCAGCCCGATCAGTTAGGACCAGCTGGACGCGTTCGTCCGGGAGGTCGTGCAGGCGCGTACGGTCGAGATTATGACCGAGGACGATCAGGTTGCGCCGTGGGATGACATCTACCGAGGCAAGGTGGAGGATTTTTCGGGACAGGTGCCGTGGAACATCGGTGAACCGCAGCCCGAGATCGCCGCGCTGATAGCGGAGGGCAAGTTCCGCAGCGACGTGTTGGACGCGGGATGCGGACATGCCGAGACTTCGCTCCACCTGGCGGCGCAGGGGTACACGGTGGTCGGCCTGGACCTGTCGCCAACGGCCATCGCGGTGGCCCAGGCCGCCGCGGCAGATCGTGGATTGACGACGGCCACGTATCAGGTGGCGGACATCAGTTCGTTCACGGGTTTCGACGGCCGGTTCGCCACGATCGTCGACAGCACCCTGTTCCATTCACTTCCGGTGGACCGGCGGCGCGACTACCTGCAGGCCGTCGCGCGGGCGGCTGCGCCCGGTGCGTCCTACTTCATCCTGGTGTTCGCGAAGGGCACCTTCCCTGAGGGACAAGGACCGAACCCGGTCACCGACGACGAACTACGCGCCGCCGTCGCCGAGTACTGGGTCATCGATGACCTTCGCCCCGCCTTCATCCATGCGCTGCTCGGCCCGGAGCAGGCCGCGAACTGGCAGCGTGACGACAAGGGGAGGACCATGCTTCCGGCGTGGCTACTGTCGGCTCACCGCGACTAGATGTCGCGCGAAGTCGGCTCCCGGGCAACGTCTCCATCCGATCGGCTGTGTTGCTGTCAGTTCGGCGCTTTGCGCCCCACCAGGTGGAAGGGGCGACTGAGTTGCCGATAGGGGTCTCGTCTACTGGCTTCGAGTTCGACTGCGGCTATTGCCGCTAGCTGCTGCGTATCTTCGACGGATGCCGGATCCGAGATTTTGTCCCCCTGCTGGTCGAACGGGCCGCTACCCGCACGCTCGAGGCCACGTACCGCCAGCTGCCTGCGCATCCGGAACCGACGCACACAGCTGAAGTCCCCGCCACCGCACACATCCAGGCACATATCGAGCCGGCGGTGCCGGCCGCGAGCAGCGTCCGGGGAGTGCGGCGTGTGTTCGCTCGTCGCTCACCACGTCTGTCATAAGCGGTGACACGAGGCGGAGACGACCGGCACCGTCGGCTTCATCCAGTTCTGTCAGAGCATCGCCGCGGTGGCCGAAGATGAAGTGTTCGTGCGCGGGGTGGACTACGTCTACAAGTTCGACCTCACCACTTGGGGTTGGATCCACCTCGTCCTCGGCGCCCTCGTCGCGATCGTCGGCCTCGCCTTGTCCACCGGCGCCGGGTGGGCTCGGGTGTCGGCGATCATCGTCGCGGCGATCTCGATTCTGGCGAACTTCCTGTGGCTGCCGTACTACCCGGTGTGGTCGCTGCTGATCATCGCCCTCGACGTCGTCGTCATCTGGGCTGTCTCGACCCGGAATCCGGAAAGGGTCTAGGAGACGGGAACACTCGCACCACCGGCATGCCTTAATGGGCGACTCACCGCCCGAGAGCCGGTGTCAGGACTGCACTTCTCGGGGTGGAGCTGAATGCGATGAGTTGCCGAGACAGTCGGTCATGATTGTGCGGCGGTGCGCTCTACCGTGCGAGTTGCTCGCCGGTGACGAGGAAGATCACCCGGCGGCCGACGATGACGGTGTGGTCGCCGAAGCGTTCGTAGAACCGGCCGAGCAGGGTCACGTCGACGGCAGCGGTGATGGTTCCGGTCCACATCGGGTCTTGGATCAGGTCGAGGAGTTGGTGGTGTGCAGCGTCGAGTTCGTCGTCTCGTCGGCCCAGTTCGGCGGCCAACTCGGGGTCCAGGACTCCGGACATGGGACTGACGCCGGTGGGCTGGCCAAGCGTCTGAGCTGCAAATTTGTTGGTTCGAGAGGTTGCGATTCCCACCTGAATGTCTAATAATAGATGGCGCTATT
>SEEV01000407.1 GCA_004211695.1 Rhodococcus sp. (in: high G+C Gram-positive bacteria) | reverse complement strand
GACTTTCCGGGCATCCGAACTCTCGCCCGAACCGGTTTTCTTCCCTGCCATTCATCAATGATCAAGTAGCACGGCGCGAATCACGCGCAGCGACACACCCTATTACCGAAGCATCTTTAATGTCAATCCCTCCGTTCGAAATCGGTCCGGTGGTGCAGGACGTGTTCACGACCGGCGCGGAAAAAGTTATCGTCACCCATCGCTACCGCCCTCGTCGAGCGCCGACCACAAGCGTAGGGGTCGCGACCGACATCATTCGGTGTGTGTCCTCGTCCGGCACCGCGCCGGGACGAGGACACCGATCCCGATGGGGGGAGAAGGTCCGCAGCAGGACCTCATCCACCGTGCGTCACTCCGTCACCCTCGTGACATCCGCCCAGAAACGGACGCAACTCGAGCCACTCATGGATCGGCTTCCCACCCGCCCCCGGAGCCGCGGACAACTCACCGGCCAACTCGAGCGCCCGCTCGTAGGTCTCGACGTCGATCACCGTCGTCTTCGAGTTGAAGATCGGCCACGCCGAGCCCGAACACATCGGCAAGCTCAACTTCTACGTCAACGCCGTCGATGACCTGCTCCGCAAACCCGAGCACGGCGACGACACCACCATCGGCATTCTCCTCGCCGCCGACAGGGACGACATCGTTGTCGAATACGCACTGCGCGGTCTGGACTCGCCGCTCGCCGTCAGCACCTACACCACGCACCGGTCCCTGCCCGCCGACGTCCGGCCCGCCCTGCCGACAGCGGCCGACCTCGCCGACGCCATCCGGGACGTTCGACACCCGCACAACCCCCCGACCCCTATCCCCGGGCCGGCAACCGACAGCTAACCACCCGCTCACCAGGTGAGGTGAGCGCTCTGCCACACGAATCCAGGCACCCTCATGGGCATCGCGTACCGGTAGATCAATCAGTACCCCTGGCTACGCGTCGAACAAGGTCTCAGGAAGTCATCACCGAGGGAACGAACGCCGGATTTCCAAGGGTTGGTTCAGTTCGCCGACCGCCAGCGGTCCTCGCCGGGAGCGCACACAATCGAGGTGCCCTTGGTAGTCACCCCGGTGGCGCCGGGAGTGCTGCAGTACCGGCAGCGCAATATTCGCCGGAATACACCCTCCACCCTGAGCGGGACATCCGTCACCGCAGATCAGATTCCCATCCTGCGGATCAGTCCTCGACCAGACGACGTGCGGCATATCCGCGCGCACAGTCCCAGGAAACGACGACCAACTCGCCTTCGAGTTCACCGAATGCCGGCGCACCGTCCCGGACCTGGCACCTGCCCCGAGGCTCTACCGCCTCGTCACCGAACTCGTCTACCTTGCGCCCACCGGCAGACCTCACGCCAACTCGGCTGCCCACTCGGCGAAGCTCTGCCAGCCGACCTCGGGGTAGAGCCGGGCCAGTTCGCCGATGTTCGCGTCGTACCCGGTGTCGGTAAGGAAATGGAACATAGCCCGCATGTCCGGCGATGCGATGGCGTTCGCGTCGGACGCATGGGCCTGCACGGGCGTGCCCAGGACCTTACTGAGCGCCTCGGCCATTCGGCGTGGTGTCGGATCATCCGATGCGAGGTCGATTCGTGTCCGGGCAAATCGGTCCGGATCGTCGAACACGAGGGCGACGAACCGACCGAGGTCTCGGCGCGACAACTGCTGCAACGGGGTATCGACCGGCAGCGGCAGATCGAGCCGGCCCCGCCGGATGCCGTCGAGGCCACCGAGCAGGTTGTCATAGAAGTACGTCGGACCGACGATCGTGTACGAGACCGAAGATTCTCGCAGCAACCTCTCGGTCGCAGCCTTCGTGTCGAAATGCGGGACCCCGGTGCTCTTGTCCGCGTCCGCCACCGAAGAAAACACCACGTGCGGAACACCGGCATCACTGAACGCGTCGACAAGCGCGGCACCCTGAGCGATCTCAGCCTCCGGGCCGTCTTCAAATGGCGTTGTCATGGCGAACACGCCCGCACACCCCTCGACGGCAGACGCGATCGCCGCCCGATCGGTGATATCAGCCACGGCAATGTCTACGCCTCGAAGACGCAACGCCTCTGAGCGAGAAGAGTTTCGACGGACAAGCGCTCGGACCTCACGTCCTCGTTCGAGCAGCGCGTCGACGACAGCGCCTCCTTGACCACCCGTCGCTCCGACGACTGCATACGGCTCACTCATGTGTACAACACCTCTCCGTTTCGACCGCGCCAGCGTACTCGCCAGCTCCGTCCGCTCACCCTTTCCCGTTGCAGCAGTCGCTAGCGGTATCGGCCTCGCGCCGAACGGACATCCCGCGTACGTCGCCCACAGCACCCCCACCAACGCCGTCACCGCCGTCACCGCCGTCACACCCGACGCCTACGTCACCAGCCAGCACGACACTGTCTCGGTCGTCTCCAACACATCCACGCCCACCGCCCTACCGACCACCACACCCACCCAACCCGCCGCTCGGGACCATCTTCGGAAGCTGAGCCTGATCGGAGGGAATCGATCGCTGCACCCCGCGCGTTCCCTGCCACATAGGCCGGGAAGGTGCCACAGCCGCGGTCCGTTCGGCGCATTGTGGATCATCCAACAGCGACGACACCGGAACCGACGACGTATCGCCCGCGACAGCGCACACGATTACGAGTCAGCCGAGCGCGGTGCCCACATCAACCGCGACCATCACGTCGACGCCCGCCCTTGCCGCACCCTGCTGCCAGCAACGCGACGAACAAGCGCCAATGGGTCACGCCTTAAATACCTTAAATAGCGGACACCACCCATTTCAGCCGACCGCGGCCGGCACCTGCGCCTGGGCGTTATGGAAGGCCCGCTCGATCTCGACCGAAATCCGGCCACGGGAAGACACTTCGCGGCCCTCCCCGATCGCCCACTCACGAATCTCCCTGGACCTCTTCTCCGCCGGAGCCTTGCTCACCGCCGTTCTCTTGGCCGGAGCATTCTTCGCGAATAGCTTCTCCGCCGCAGTCTTCTTCGCAGCCGCCTTCTTCACAGCCGCCTTCTTCACAGCCGCCGCCTTCCCCGCGGCCGTCTTCTCCGCGGCCGTCGCCTTCGCAGCTGTCTTCCTCGCCGGCGCCGGTTTTAGCTGAACCTTCTTTGCCTGAGCGTCATGGAAGGCTCGCTCGATCTCGGCCGAAATCCGGCCTCGGGAGGACACCTCGCGACCCTCCCCGATCGCCCACTTACGAATCTCCTTCGTCATCTTCTCCACCGGAGCCATCTTTACGGCTGCCTTCTCCGCAGCCGTCGTCTTCGCGGCCATCGTCTTCGCAGGAGCCTTCTTCACGCCCGTCGGCGCAGCCGTCTTCTTCGCAGGAGCCTTTTTCGCACCCGTCGTCGGCGCAGCCGTCTTCTTCGCCAGAGCGTTCTTCGCGACTATCTTCTTCGCAGCAGTCTTCCTCGCCGACGCCGTTCTTACCTGAACCTCCTTTGCCCGAGCGTCATGGAAGGCACGCTCGATCTCGGCCGAAATCCGACCCCGGGAGGACACCTCGCGACCCTCCCCGATCGCCCACTCACGAATCTCCTTCGTCATCTTCTTCACCGGAGTCTTCTCCGCGACTACCTTTTCCACAGCCGCCGCCTTGTTCGCCGGAGCCTTGCTCACCGGTGCCTTGCTCGCCGCCATTCTCTTCGCCGGAGTCCCCTTCACGGCTGCCTTCTTCGCCGGCGCCGCTTTTACCTGAACCTCCTTTGCCTGAGCGTCATGGAAGGCACGCTCGATTTCGACCGAAATCCGACCGCGCGAAGATACTTCGAGACCCTCCCCGATCGCCCACTCACGAATCTCCTTCGTCGTCTTCTTCGCCGAACTGTCGGAGCTCCTCGGTGATACCGCCATCTTGCTCTCCTTCTTCGCCGGGCAATCGTCGAACGCACACAGTAACGGCAGGCTTGTCTTGGTGATCAGGAAGCTCACCCGAACTGACATTGCGACCTCTGAAGACATCGCCCATCCGGGCCCGAATGTGTCAACGACGAACTTGATGCCGCAGCCGCCGAGGCATTTCGGGGGTGCAGCGGATCGGCTTTGCGGGGCCGCCTGGTCAGGCCCATGTGCACGTAGCGGGAATCGCTTTGCCAGGGAGAGTCACTCGTCTTGCGTGAAGCGTGGTGCGAGGTGAGTGTGGAGCTCGAAGAGGGTCGGGTTGGGCCTGGTCTACATGCGCACCCTCGCCACCGAATACCCCGACCCCAATTGCGCAGTACCCTCCTGCACAATAGCCGTGGGGACACGTCCTGGTCGGCCTCCCCGACCCCCGCGTCCGCGACTGGTACGCGACCCAGGCCGCCCACCACGGCTGATCCCGGACCACATTCGTCCATCACATCAGCTCGCAACGGCACCTGCGTGTCGGCGCCGCACCGAACAAATTCCCCACCACGCTGCCTGCGCACGAACCCGACCTGGCCCACGAGATCCTCCAGGATCCGCACAACCTCGACTTCCTCGGACTCGACGGCCGGGTACAGCGAACACGAACCCGAAGACGCCCTCATCCGCCGGCTCACCCATTTCCACGGGCGAGCTCGGCGGTGGCTATTCCTTCGTCGGACGCCAGTACAAGCTCACCGTCAGCCAACTCCGACTTCTACCTCGACCTGCTGCTCTTCCTCCTGTGCCTGCGCCGTTTCGTAGTCGTCGAGCTGAAGGTCGGCCACGCGTAGCCCGAACAAATCCGCAAGCTCAACTTCTACGTCAACGCCGTCGACGAGTTGCTCCGCAAACCCGAACACAGAGGCGGCACCACCATCGGAATCCTGCTCGCCCTCGACCGCGACGACATCGTCGTCGAATACGCGCTGCGCGGTCTGGACTCGTCGCTCGCCGTCAGCACCCACACCACGCACCGGTCCCTGCGCGCCGATGTCCGACCCGCCCTCCTACAGCGGCCGACCTCGCCGACGCCATCCGGGAGGTTCGACACCCACCACACCCCGCACCGCACCCCCGGGCCGTCCACCGACAGCTGAGCTCAGCGCCCCGAGGTGCCTCACGAGCCCGGTGCCACTAGCTTGTAACGCAATTCCTCTCAGCCTCATATGCCATCGCGGCCGCGAGCAGTCCCCGCTGGATCAACCGGTTTCGATCAACGGGTACCGCTGGCAGCGCGTGGCGCACGGTACGGGAGGTCGTCACGGCCGCTCCCGGCGGACACGGACCTGCCATCGTCCGGGGTCCGCGGAACGCCCGGCTGCCCCCGGCAGATGAGCACGCAGCAGCACGGCCGCACTCTGGGATGACGCGCGGGCGATGCGTGCAGGGTGGGCCGGCCACTGCTGCCGCCGGCGTTCGTCTCCACCAACACGGCGATCACAGTCACCTCGCACCGCGTGCGGCCACAGCACTCCAGAGACTCTGCAACCACGCACGGGCGGCGTAGCTCCATGACCCCGCGTGTGTGTCGCGGCGCCGGACGCTCTAACCTGGCGGGTCCGAACACGCAAGAGCACGAGGAAAGAACAGTTATGGCCACCGACTACGACGCGCCCAGAGTCACCGAATCCGACGAAGACACCTCGCTCGAACAGCTGACCGCCGGCCGGAAAGATGCCCAGTCCCCCGTCGTGGACGTCGAGGACACCGACACCGCCGAATCCTTCGAGCTGCCCGGCGCCGACCTGTCCGGCGAAGAATTCACCGTCCGCGTCATCCCGAAACA
>SEEV01000406.1 GCA_004211695.1 Rhodococcus sp. (in: high G+C Gram-positive bacteria) | reverse complement strand
ACGACGAACTGATCGGGGAAGGTGACATGCCCCGGACGGTGCCCGTGGCCTTCAGTTCGTACGCGGGAATGGACGTGGGCCGCGACAACGGCCTGGTCGTCGACCGCGATTACGAGGACAAGGCCCCGTACCGGTTCACCGGGACCGTCCACGAGGTCGTGTTCGATCTCCAACCGGCACACCACGAGGCCGAGCTTGCGCTGCACGAGCACGCGGCGATGCAGGGTGTCGGGCACGGCGCGGCCGGCTGACCCGACGATGCCTTTGCCCGGGCGACGATGCCTTTGCCCGGGCTCAGGGGTGTTCGCTGTACAGGGCGGCGCCGGCGGTGACCCCTGCACCCACGGCGATAATCAGGACACGGTTCCCGGCCGGGATACCACCCGTCCGGCGGTCCAGGGCCGCCACGAGGGACGCGGTATGCATCCGTTCGTCGTCCGCGACAACGATCCGTGGCACGGGGACGCCCAGGTGCTCGGCGAGCGTCGCGCGGAACTTCCGCCGGGCGGGAGCGGCCACGATCAGATCGACATCGGCGAGGTCGAGGGAGGATGCCTCCAGGCATTCCCGTGCCGCCTGCGCTCCGGCGGTCGCGAATCGCTCGTCCATCGAATCCGATTCCCGGAACCGCAGTACGTTCCGGGCGTCCTCGAGTCCGACGGTGGCGCAGAAACTTTCACCGGCATCGGAGCGATTCACCCAATGGACGGGGCCCAGGCCGAAGTCGTCGTCGGTCCAGCGGCAGAGAATGGCTCCACCCGTCGGCGCGAACGGAAAGTGCTCGCTCATCCCACGTCCGGGATCGGCGTCACTGGCAACCACCAGCGCCCAGTCGATCGTGTGCGACCGTAGGAATCCGTCGACGATTTGCAGACCGTTGAGAGCCCCACAGGATCCGTTGGCGACATCGAAGGAAAAGGTCCCGTGCGTGTCGTCGTGGGGGTCCTCCGGGTGGGCACCGATATCTTCCTGGATGAGCGCCGCGAGCGCGGGCTCTCCCAGATTCCGGTCGCGGTACAACCCGACGTTGACGAGCAGGTCCAAATCATTGGCGCTCCGACCCGCCCGTTCGAGGCAGGTCTGGGCGGCCGACACCGCGAGATGCAATGCGCTGTGGCGGGTACGCCACCCGCCTCGGGCGACGTCGAGCCGATCAATGACTGTGCCCATAGCGTGCCACCAATTCCTCGTCCAGGGTCAACAGAACGACACCGATCTCCAAACCCGATGCGAGAGCGATCAACGCCACGGTCTCACCCGCTCGGATGCGACCGGCTTCGAGTTCCTCGACGAGCGCGACGGTGTGGGTCGTCGAGGCCGTATTTCCGTAGCGGTCGACGGTGATGACCGCGTCGTGCCGCGGAGAATCGCCGAGGGTGGCGGTCACCTCGGCCATCCCTTTACGTATCGCCCGCGCCGACGTTTGATGCGTGATCACGTGATCGACGTCATGCAAGGAGATGCCCGCGGCGTCGAGCACCTCGTGCAACAACAGCGGGGTGTCCGCGATCGCCGCCCGCTGGATCCCCCGCGAATTGGTGAACATCCGGGCGCCCGGATCGCCACCCTTCGGGTACGCGAGGCAGAGCCGACTGTAGTCGGCGACGGTGGTGAATCCGGCCAGACCGATCCCGGCCGATCCGGCAGGGGCGCGTTCGAGGAGCAGCGCGGCCCCCGCGTCGCCGAGGGTGAGGCACGCAAGCTCTTTGCTCATGATGTTCCGGATGTGTTGGGCAGCATTCTGTCCGAGCTGCGAAATGTATTCACCGCTGACGACCAGTGCCCGTTCGATGATTCCCTGGCGGATCCAGTTGTTCATCACCGTGACACCGGTCAACATCCCGGCGCACGCGTTCGACAGATCGAAGGTCATCGCCGTCTCCGCGCCGATTGCCTGGGCGACCGCACTACTCATGGTGGGTTCGAGCCATTGGGTGAGACCGCCGTGAAACTTGGTGATGCTGCAACTGACCACCACATCGATCGACCCGGCGTCCCGGTTCGCCCGTTCCAGACAATCCAGTGCCGCCGAGATCGCCAGCGTGTAGGAATCCTCGTCCCCCACCGATACCCGGCGCTCCCGGATACCGGTGAGCCGCTCGAGGTCGATGTGAGTCGAGTGACGGGTGGTTGACATCAGATCCGTCGTCGTGAGATGTGTGGCGGGTAGATGTCTACCGGCCCCGGCGAGACGAGTAGCGAACGGCATTCGCAGGTCGTCGTTCTCGGTCTCCATGACCAGCCAACGCTTGACCATTCTTTCCACCTCCGTGCTCACTCCACCATCGCGCACCGCCGATCTCGTCACCAGGGCATTTGGACCCTTCCGGGAGATCCTCGGCGCCACCACCGAGGAATTCGACGAGGTGAGGTCCTAGGACCCTTGTCCCGTGACTGTGGCACGCCGACGCTGAGGACGAAGAGAGGAGTCGTCATGCAGGCACGACACGTCATGAGCAGTCCGGTCACCACGGTGGACCGATCCACCCCGGTCGACGAATGTCTTCAGTTGGTCGGTAAGTCGGGCTTCACGGTTCTTCCGGTCATCGACGAGCGGAAGCACCTCGTAGGCATCGTGTCGGAGGGCGATCTCCTCCGGGCACGATTTCGTGAGCTAGGCGGGGCCAGCCCACTGGACTCGAAAGATGACACAATGACCGCGGGCGACGTCATGGCAAGTCCCGTTGTGGCGATGACGGCCGACGCGGAGGTCAGCGAGCTCGCGTCCGCCATGCTTCGATCGCGGCTGCGCGGCATCCCTATCGTGCACGATCACGACATCCTCGGGATCGTCACCCGTCCCGATCTCATCGCCGTCCTCACGACCGACGACGCTCAGGTCGCAAAGGAAGTGCAGCACCGCCTCGACGTCTACGGCGGAGCCGGCCGCTGGCACGTCGACGTCGCCAACGGCTCCGCCATGATCTTCGGTGTCACGCCCGAGGATCCGGAACGAAATGTCATCGCCGCCCTGGCCGACACCGTGCCGGGCATCGCCGAGGTGCACTTCCCGCCCGAGTAGCCGACAGCCTCCGCACGACCTCGTTCCGCACTTTCCCGGCAGGAGGCAGCGATGCTGGCGAGGTATCTCGACGCCCGAGATCTGCGCTGGCCGTGGGTCGCCGCCGCCAGCGTTATAGGCGCGTCCGCATTGTCGATGGCGACTCCCCTGACCGTCCTCGGAGGCGCGGCCGCGATCGTTTTCCTCGGACTCGGGGTCTTCCGCAGTCCGCGCCATCGTGTGGTCGGTGCCGCGATCGTGTCGGTAGGTGTCGGACTGCTGGTGCCGGGATTACCCGTCCTACTTCTGCGGGGTGTGAACTCGCTGTGAGGGACCGCTCCGCGATCCGGTGATGGCTTTGTGCCCTACCGAGACGGTGGTGCAGCGGCACATTCTCGATTTGGCCGGGATGAACGAACAAGAGACGGGAACCGACATGAAGGCAGATTCACCGATCGTCGTGGGAGTCGACGGTTCGGCGCAATCGCTCGACGCCGTACGGTGGGCCGCCGACGCAGCCGTCCACCATCGGGTTCCACTACTTCTGGTGTCCTCCCTCCTGACGGCTCCCGGTACGTTCGGAGACGCCGTCAACCTGTCCGCAGGCGCATTCACCGGCGTGGAGTATGTGGGCACCCAGCGGCTCGCCACTGCCGCGGAACTCGCTCGACACAGCGTGCGCGGCGCCCACCTCACCCTCCGGACGGCGCTACGTCACGGCTCGGCCGTGACGGCCCTGCTCGACGCCGCGAAGTCGGCTCGCATGCTGGTCGTCGGGTCCCGTGGGCTCGGAGAGTTCACCGGCGGCCTGGTGGGATCGGTCAGCTCCGCGGTAATCAGTCATGCAGCCTGCCCGGTGGCGGTGATCCGCGGAATGCCCGAAATGGACGGGCCGCCTTTGGACGGCCCGGTAGTGGTCGGAGTCGACGGTTCACCGAACAGCGAACCGGCCATCGCGGCCGCATTCGAGGAAGCCTCTCTGCGCGACGTCGATCTGGTAGCGGTGCACGCGTGGAGTGACTTCAGCCTGTTGACCGTTCCGCCCGCCGATCTCAGCGACGACGAACTCCTTTGGTCAGCAATTGAAACCACGGAACAGGCCGTTCTCTCGGAGAGCCTTGCCGGGTGGAAGGACAAGTATCCGGACGTGCCCGTCTGCAAAGTTGTCGTCCGAGATCGACCGGTTCACCACCTGCTCCAGCAATCGCAGGGAGCCCAATTGGTGGTGACCGGCAACCGTGGGCGGGGTGGTTTCACCTCGTTGTTGCTCGGTTCGACCAGCCGGGCGCTCCTCCACGCCCTGACCTGCCCGCTGTTGATCGTGCGCCGATGAGCTCGGTCAATGCCTCCGCTGGATTGCGCTCGACGTTGTTCAGCTAGAAGCCTGCCGCTCGCCGGCGCCCGACCGTGACGCCGGTTCCGAAAGCAAGGATCTGTCATGTATGCGCAGCACATCATGAGTAGCCCGGTCACCACCGTGACTCCGTCGACGCCGGTCGACGAATGCCTCCGCATCATTACGATCTCGGGGTTCACCGTCCTGCCGGTCGTCGACGAGTCCCATCACCTGGTGGGCATCGTCTCCGAGGGTGATTTGCTCCGCGAGAAGTTCACTACGCTTCCCAGGGCCGACGCCTCGGCGGCCGAGGCGATGACCAGCCCGGTCATCGCCATGACCCTGGACACCGACGTCAGCGACCTCGCGTCTGCGATGCTGCGGTCGGGTCTGCGCGGGATCCCCATCCTCCACGACAAGGACGTCATCGGAATCGTCACCCGGCGTGATCTTCTCGAACTCTTGACGATGGATGACACCCATATAGCGAAGGAAGTGCAGCACCGTCTCGATGTGTATGCGGGATCACGGCGGTGGACGGTTGAGATCGCGGACGGCAAGGTGACGATCGCCGGGCTCACGCTCGGCGATCCGGAACGAGGGGTGGTGACAGCCCTGGCCGAGACCGTACCGGGCGTCGCAGACGTTCAGTTCGCCCAGTCCTGAAACACATCAGGCACTACTGTGACCGGTGCGGAGATTTTGCCGATCGAGGCGCGGTTTTCGGGCAATAGCGTCTTGCAGCGCAGAAATGCGGCGCCGCTCCTGACTGTCTTCCTGGTCCTTTTCTGCGGCAGTCACCACGTGCGCGTCTGGGCCGGGGAACACGAGCGCCTCGTGACCGTCCCTCAACCATCTCACTAGGTACGGCGGTCCGCCGTCGGCGTGGCGCACCTCGACGATGTGACCGACATCGTCCGGGCTGTCGACGACGGTGCCTTTCACCACCAGCCAATCCCCTGGCTCTGCGTGCATGCCGATCTCCATTCGTCGCGATCTGGCACGGGCGACCCGTGCGTCTGTCTGGTTTGTAGTTGCTGGTCCGTGCGACCGTAAGAGTTGCTTTCGAGAGGAGTGAGGTAGTGGTTGTTTGACCTTTCCCAGTCCACTCGTCATTGGGTGAGAGCAGTAGGGCCGAGGGTCCTCGGTTCGGTTCTCACGCCAGCGACAGCGCACGGAACATGCATCTAGTGTCCTGAGTCGTTGTTCAGTTGATTAATCCGCGTGCAGTAGTTGGCGAGGTTGTCCAGGATTTCGTCTGCGGTTTTGGTCCACACGAAGGGTTTTGGGTCGTCGTTCCATGCGTCGATCCAGGCTTGGACGTCGGTCTCGAGTTCTTT
>SEEV01000969.1 GCA_004211695.1 Rhodococcus sp. (in: high G+C Gram-positive bacteria) | reverse complement strand
TCGACGAAGGCGGTCATGCCCTCGCGGGCGTAGCCGTGGGCCAGGTCGAACATGCCGTAGTTGAGCGAGTGGAAGCCGGCCAGGGTGATGAACTGGAACTTGAAGCCCATCGCGCCGAGTTCCTTCTGGAACTTCGCGATGGTCGAGTCGTCCAGGTGCGCCTTCCAGTTGAAGGACGGCGAGCAGTTGTAGGCCAGCAGCTGGTCCGGGAACTCGCTGCGCACGGACTCGGCGAACCTCTTCGCGACCTCGAGGTCCGGCACGCCGGTCTCCATCCAGATGAGGTCGGAGTACGGCGCGTAGGCCTTGGCTCGCGCGATGCAGGGCTCGATGCCGTTCTTCACACCGTAGAAGCCCTCGGCGGTGCGTGTGCCGTCGAGGAACTCGCGGTCGCGCTCGTCGACGTCGGAGGTGATCAGGGTGGCGGCCTCGGCGTCGGTGCGCGCGATGACGACCGTCGGAACGTCCGCGACGTCGGCCGCGAGACGCGCCGAGGTCAGGGTGCGGATGTGCTGCTGGGTGGGGATGAGCACCTTGCCACCGAGGTGGCCGCACTTCTTCTCCGATGCGAGCTGGTCCTCCCAGTGCGAACCGGCGACACCGGCCGCGATCATGGCCTTCTGCAGCTCGTAGACGTTCAGCGCGCCACCGAAGCCGGCTTCGCCGTCGGCCACGATCGGGGCGAGCCAGTTCTCGACGGAGGTGTCGCCCTCGACCTTAGCGATCTCGTCGGCGCGCAGCAGCGCGTTGTTGATGCGGCGCACGACCTGCGGCACCGAGTTGGCCGGGTAGAGGCTCTGGTCCGGGTAGGTGTGACCCGAGAGGTTCGCGTCGCCGGCGACCTGCCAGCCGGACAGGTAGATGGCCTTGAGGCCTGCGCGGACCTGCTGCACAGCCTGGTTACCGGTCAGTGCGCCCAGGGAGTTGATGTAGTCCTCGTTGTTCACGAGGTCCCAGAGGATCTCCGAACCACGGCGAGCGAGGGTGGCTTCCTCTACGACGGTGCCCTGGAGCTTGACGACCTGATCGGCCGTGTAGTTACGGGTGACGCCCTTCCAGCGCGGGTTGGTGTCCCAATCCTGCTGGATTTCAGCTGCGGTCTTCGGGGTGCCGGTGGTCGACATCAAGACTCCACTCTCTTCGATCTGCTGGTCCGGTACGGATGTACT
>SEEV01000968.1 GCA_004211695.1 Rhodococcus sp. (in: high G+C Gram-positive bacteria) | reverse complement strand
AACGTTCGATCCACGCCACCGGAGAATCGCGCCAACCGATCCCGCCACACCACTCGCACCACCGTGAAGTGACCCTCGGCTGCGTCGTCGAGCATCCGATTCGGTCCCGCTCGAGTCTCTCCCGCAGACCTGAACCACGATCGGTGTAGACCCGGTACACGGTGCCGGTGGCACGCTCACGCAGCATCTTCTCCTGATCGGCGAGCGAGGATTCCTGACCGGTCGAGCCGGACACCCGGCAGTACAACGCTTCCGCCCTGTCGGCCCGAACACTCTCCGGTGTAGGTCGACCCAGGTAGACGTCGCGATCCTCCCGATCGAAGACTCGCCGACCGGAACCTGTACGCCGAGACGGTAACGGCCCTCCGACGCGTCCTTCCGGACCCCCACCACCGACATGCTCGGGTATGCCGCCGCCTCGCCGATGCGCACGATCCGACAGCAACAGGAAGGACTAGGAAGTATTAAGATTTTTCGGTAATTGAGTGAGTACCGATCATAGGGAAAGCCCGGTGTGGTCGAGGAAGCTGTGGCACAGGTCGTAGTTCGAGCCGATCCGGGTCAGGCCGGTCTCGGTCGCGATGCGGACCTCGTCGAGGATGTCGGGGCAGAGGTTGGCGAGTCCGGTGGATTTCATGTTGCCCCAGACTTGTTCGATGGGATTGAGCTCAGGAGCATACGCAGGGAGGCGTTCGACGTGGAGCCAGTCGCGTTGGATGGCCAGCCACGCGGTCATCGCCTTGGATCGGTGGGCCATGAGCCCGTCCCAGATCGGGATGAGCTTCTCCCCGGCGAAGTGGGCGCGCAGTTCGGTGAGGAACTCGATGAGCTTGTCGGTGTTGTAGGCGCCGTCGGTCATGGAGAACACGAACGCGCTCCGGCTGCGATCGGGTCGATACGCCAGCACTCCGGCCATGGACATGCGCTTGAAAGGAGAATCGGTGATGCAGCACGGGTGTGAGGCCTTTGGGCGCCCAGGTTGCGCGGACGACCGGGAGCAGCGACACACCACTTTCGTCCTGGAAGCAGATCCACGCACCTCGGCGCCGCGCTATTTTTTTATCCGCGGCCACTCGTTCTCGCGCCAGGCGACGATGGCGTCCTCGTCGCGTTCGACTGCCCGACGTGCGGGCCGCTGCCGGCTCCACCCGAGCCGGGTCCGCAGGATCGTCCA
>SEEV01000967.1 GCA_004211695.1 Rhodococcus sp. (in: high G+C Gram-positive bacteria) | reverse complement strand
CGCCGCAAACCGACGTCCCCCAACGGGGTGGTGGAGCTGATGGTGTCCGAACTGGCCACCACCTCCGATCAATTCGGCATCACGAAGGTGTCGCTGAACTTCGCGGTGTTCCGTTCGGTGTTCGAGGAGGGCTCCCGCATCGGGGCGGGACCCATCCTGCGGATCTGGCGTTCGATCCTCGTCTTCTTCTCCCGCTGGTGGCAGCTCGAGGCGCTCTACCGGTCCAACGTGAAGTACCAGCCCGAATGGGTGCCGCGGTTCCTCTGCTTCGAGGACAACCGGGAACTGCTGCGCGTCGGATTCGCCTCGGCCGTCGCCGAAGGGTTCGTGACGCTGCCCCGGTTCGGGCGCTCCGGTACCCGGGATGCCATCGAGCACACCGGCACCCACGCGGCGGTCCCCGCCGCACTCGTCGCCGCCGAGGGACTGCACTCCGACGGCAGCGCACCCGGCGAAGGCCTCGCACCGACGGCGACCGGACCGAAACGTCCCGAGCAGGTCCGCGTCCGGCTCGACAAACTGGCCGGCCTCGCGGAACAGGGCATCGACCCCTACCCGGTCGCGTTTCCGCCCAGCCACACCGTAACCGAGGCAGTGGAATCCCCCGAGGGGACGACGGTCCGCATCGCCGGCCGCCTGCTCCGGATCCGCGACTACGGCGGCGTCGTGTTCGCGGTGGTCCGGGACTGGTCCGGAGACATCCAGGTCCTCGTCGACGAAGCCCGGGTGGGGACCGATCGCATCCGGGCGTTCGCCGCCGAATTCGACCTCGGCGACCTCGTCGAGGTCGCCGGTGTCATCGGCTACAGCCGCCGGGGCGCGCTGTCGCTGCTGGCGAACGAATGGCGCATGACCGGCAAGTGCCTGCACCCCCTGCCGGACAAGTGGAAGGGACTGTCCGACCCGGAGACCCGCGTGCGGCAGCGGTACGTCGACCTCGCGATCAACTCCGATGCCCGGCGCCTGCTCGAGGCCCGCAGCGCCGTCGTGAAGTCGCTGCGGGATTCGCTCGGCGGCCGCGGCTTCCTCGAGGTGGAGACCCCGATCCTGCAGCAGGTCCACGGCGGCGCCAACGCGGCCCCGTTCCTCACCCACATCAACGCCTACAACCTCGATCTCTACCTGCGGATCGCGCCCGAGCTGTACCTCAAGCGGCTCTGCGTCGCCGGCATGGAGAA
>SEEV01000966.1 GCA_004211695.1 Rhodococcus sp. (in: high G+C Gram-positive bacteria) | reverse complement strand
GATCGCCGGCAACGGCGACCGCGTCGCCATCCACTTCGAGGGCGAACCGGGCGACACCCGCGACCTGACCTACAACGACCTGCTCGCCGAAGTCAGCAAGGCCGCCAACACCTTCACAGACCTCGGACTCGTCGCCGGCGACCGCGTCGCGATCTACATGCCGATGATCCCCGAGGCCATCGTCACCATGCTCGCCTGCGCCCGCCTCGGCCTCACCCACTCGGTGGTGTTCGCCGGCTTCTCCGCCAGCGCCCTGCGCTCACGCATCGACGACGCCGAAGCCAAGCTCGTCGTCACCGTCGACGGACAGTGGCGCCGCGGCCAGGCCGCACCCCTCAAACCCGCCGTCGACGAAGCGGTGGACGGCGCCGAGTCCGTCAAGCACGTGCTCGTCGTCAAACGCACCGGCATCGACGTCGACACCACCGCAGGCCGTGACCTGTGGTGGCACGAGACCGTCGACAAGGCCTCCGACACCCATCAGGCGCAGCCGTTCGACTCCGAGCACCCGCTGTTCATCCTCTACACCTCCGGCACCACCGGAAAGCCCAAGGGCATCATCCACACCTCCGGCGGCTACCTCACCCAGGCGTCATACACCCACCACAACGTCTTCGACCACAAAGCCGGGCAGGACGTGTACTGGTGCACCGCCGACATCGGCTGGGTCACCGGCCACAGCTACATCGTCTACGGGCCACTCTCGAACGGCGTCACCCAGGTCGTCTACGAGGGCACCCCGAACTCCCCCGACGAACACCGCCACTTCCAGATCATCGAGAAATACCGCGTCAGCATCTACTACACCGCACCCACCCTGGTGCGCACCTTCATGAAGTGGGGCCGCGACATTCCCGACGCCCACGACCTGTCCTCGATCCGACTCCTCGGCTCGGTCGGCGAACCGATCAACCCCGAGGCCTGGAAATGGTTCCGCGAGGTGATCGGCGGAAACACGGCCCCGATCGTCGACACCTGGTGGCAGACCGAGACCGGCGCGATCATGATCTCCCCGCTCCCCGGAATCACCGCCACCAAACCCGGATCCGCGATGGCACCACTGCCCGGCATCTCCGCGAAGATCGTCGACGACGACGCCAACGAACTCGGCGCCGGCGGCTCCGGCTACCTCGTGCTCGACAAGCCGTGGCCGGCGATGCTCCGCGGCATCTGGGGCGA
>SEEV01000405.1 GCA_004211695.1 Rhodococcus sp. (in: high G+C Gram-positive bacteria) | reverse complement strand
CAGGCCCGATCCGGGCACATCCCGTTCACCCGGCACGCCAAAAGGATCCTCGAACAGAGCCTGCGCGAAACTTCGCTGCTCGGCCACGAGCGCATCGGCACCGAACAGATCCTCCTCGCCCTCATCGACGAAGACCGCGAATCCACCGGTGCCCGGTTGCTCGGCGAGGTTCTACCGGTGGACTTCGACCAACTGCGTCAGCACATCCTCCGACAGGTCACCGAGCACCGGCTCACTGCAGAGCTGGGGTTGGGGCCGACACCCATCACCAACCTCAGGTTGACCGAGGCAGAACATGCGTTGTGCGTAGCCGCGGCCGCCAAGGCCGGCCAACGCATCGACGTGTGGATGCGAGACCGGATCCTTGACGCGGCACGTGCCGACGGCGCGAGTACCGAATAGGGCCTCTGCCTCGGGCGAGACCGGGCGACCAGGCGCCGCTACCCGTCCTCGGCGCCCTTCCCGCTGCGATCAGGCCCGCCCCGTCGGGACCCGGCCCGGTGACGGCGTCACCACGGCCCGTGCCGGCGTTACGATCGGACCATGGGACTGGTCGCCGTGGCGCGAGTGCTGATACGTGCCGCGTACCGGCTTGTTCGTTTCCCGTTCCACCTGGTCGACGACGTGGTGCTGCCGGTGATCTTTAACGAGCAGGCACCGGTGCGGCGGTCGTACGGGAAGTTCCTCCTCAACTGTGACGGTGCCGCGGCGTATCTCCTCGCCGACGACACGGCGGCGGTCCGTGCCGCCTTCCTCCGTGGAGGCAGCGCCGCCTTCCACGATGCGATCGCCCGCCATCCCTCTAGCATCCACACCGAATCCGACGTCGTGATGGTGCACCACCGGGCACGCTTTCGAGAACGCCGCCGCGCCACCCACCCGCCGGGCAACTCGACGACTCGCCCGCCCTGGTAAAAGCTTTGCCCACAGAATGCACTGGCGCGGGACCCTGGAGCCAGTGGGGTGCTCCCGGCGAAGAGATGGTTGGCCCGGTGCGCCGCCGTCCCACCTGCGGGCCGCCGCTCGGTATTGCGGCACATGATGGTGTCCGCCCAGAATTGAAGTGCCAGAACATTCGATTCAACCCGCGGTTCCCGATTTGGCCGGTCGGAGGTCCGCCGCATCGGTGGGTGCCGCCTCGACGACGTGGGAGGACAACCGATGTCCGGTCTGATCCGCAAGAGCCTCGATTCACCCGAGGAAACCCGCCCCTTCGAGGACGAGATGGGCAAGCTCGAACTCGTCAACGCCACGTCCGGCGTTCAGCATTGTGCATCAATATGCAATGACCACTCTTGGGCGGGGTTACCACATCGCGCAGACGATGGACTGGCTAATCTGGCGGTATGACCTCGCCCACTGCCCAACGTTCTGACCGGTTTCGCGTCGAAGCCGACATGTTGGCGCCACTGGCAGGTTCGGCGGCGGTGTTCTCCATCGCACGCTCGCTAGCAATGTTCGAGGTTCCCTGCTCAGCTGGAGTTCCCGATGTCGTGTTCTTACGGATCGATCAGAAATCGCTTCGGGAGCGGGCTGGCAGATCACCACTAACAGAGTTGATTGATGTGCGGGTAATGCTGGCGACATCTCGTGGCCGGGGTGTTGCTCGGCGTTGGTGGACGGCCGACGAGATCGCCTCGCGCCTTGGTGTTACAGCACCGCACCTACGTCGGACAGTCCTCCCGCGGATGGTGGCCGGCGGCCATTTGGAGTCCGCTGAGCGCGGCGAGGGGTGGCGGGCGAGTTACAGATTCCGTTCGCTGGCTCGTCGAGTTGTGACAGTTGAAGCAAAATTGCGCGATTGGCGTGGGGGTGTCGCGCAAGCGTCGCGCCACGCGGCGGTCGCCGATGCAGCGTGGCTCGCCATTGATGCAGCTTCGGCGAGCGCGGCAATTGATAACCCTCGGTGGTTCTCAACATATGGCGTTGGTCTAGCCACTGTGTCGCGGACCAGGAGTGTGGAGGCGTTGATCGCTCCGTCGGAGACACGAGTCCGCGAAGCAGAGCGTGAGTTGTTGGTGGAACGTTCGCTTGCGCTGTACCAGGCGGGCCGTGTCTCCGGCGACGTGCCGAGGGTCTTTGGCCAGTATCTATTGGCGTCTACAGGAGACGATCCCAGGTTGGCAGGTGTTTCGGGTCGCTAGTTCCGACCAATGGTTGTTTCGCCGCAGCCCTGACTGCGGACCGTACGGCCCGGCGAACGGACGCTGATTGTGAGCGTGCTGTGCCTGTTCCGGATAGTCGTCCCATCCAGTACAGGTGATGGAGACTTGCGAGTTTGTGATTCCAGTCGGCGTTTGACAGAAGTGACGGGCAGAAGGGGCATTCGCAGTCAACGTAATCTGGTTGTTTGCTCAGTGCGTCGTGCACGCTTCGCTCCACCGTATGCAACAGTGTCGGCTCGAAGTAGCGAGGGATCGGCTGCATAGGTCCGCCCCCTCTTTGAGCTTCTTCCTTGAAGGCATGCAGTGAACTCGTCTGTCCTGCACCGAAACCGACGGAGCCAAACCCGAGTTGCAACCAGCCGGTCATGCCTGACTGAGGAAGCATGAGAATCCGCTCCTCGTCCTCTGCAAGCTGAGCAAGTCTCTTGTATCCGGTAAGAAGCTCGAAATCTCGTGGCTGCTCGAAGGTGCCCAGGGAAGAAGGCCACTGGACTCGGATATGCCAGATATCGAACTGCTCCTTGTCGACGAGCTCGGCAAACAGCCTCTCCCGAAGATCTGGATTCTGCAGCCATTGAGCCGTGAGCGTGAGATTCAGCGCAAGCCGTTCACCGGCTTCAAGCTCGGCGAGTACGTCGTCAGCCTCGGCAAATGCCTTATCCAGCGCCTTCTCAGGTGAACCCGAATTG
Organism: Rhodococcus sp. (in: high G+C Gram-positive bacteria); assembly: GCA_004211695.1. Taxonomy (GTDB): domain Bacteria; phylum Actinomycetota; class Actinomycetes; order Mycobacteriales; family Mycobacteriaceae; genus Rhodococcus_F. The sequence continues at coordinate 2,869 of SEEV01000405.1, read as the reverse complement.
AGAGCACGGCCGTCAGACAGGAGGAGGTTCGCGCCAGCGCGTCGCTGGGCTTCAAGGATGGAAGTTGGCTCGAGAGGATCGGTGTCGAGATACGACGCCCAACGTCGAGAGCGATCGGACACCGCCTTGACACGGACAATCCCGCCGTCGAGAAGATACCCTGCAGGGTCAGCGATCTTCAGCGACGCGGCAGCACAGCTATCGAGCCAGCCCGCGTGGGAGGTCAGCGTCGCTGACGGTAACCGGACGGACGCGGCGACGCCAACAGAGCCGCCCGTGGCGGCCACGATCGACCCCATTAGGCGCGGCACAAGCGAGCGATCAGCATGCGGGCAATGAACAATCATTACCGGTTGCGATCCCGACAGTGCCTGGTCACGGGTAGCCAACCCACGTTGGGTTCGCGCCTGATTGGCATCGACCTCGTCGCCAGCAGGTAAGACTGCGGTCCCCGCGCCAGGACCGCTGACCACGAGGGAACGCCCGTCGGGAAGGCTAGTTACCACGCGCCGAGTCTCGGACTTCTCGAGTTGCTCATCCAATTGATGATCAAGCTCGACGGACTCTGACTCCGAAGTTTCGTCCCAGTCGTCGCTATCCGCGGGACCCCAACTATCAGTCAACTGTCACTCCCAATTTTCGAAGATTGCTTCTCGCGCTTCCACGTTCAGATTCTCGCGGGCTCACTAGACGGTCGAGAACAGCCCGTGTCGACGTCGGGAGTACTTCGGCGAGCGGTTCCGGTCCGTTCTCGATCTTCCGAACCGCCTCGTCGATGGTGAGGTTGGTGCTGCCTTCGTAGAACGGGTGACGACCGGTGATGGCTAATCGGACAGTCACACCAACAGCGAACAAGTCTGCGGCCTTTCGCGCTTTGTTTCCGATCAGTTGCTCCGGCGCCATGAACGGTTCCGTCCCGATCCGTCCCGGATACCTGGTAAACGTCGCCTCGGACATCGACTTCGCCAGACCGAGATCGAGAATGACGGGGTCGTTCCAGTTGCCATCGCGAAGTGCGACGTTTCCGGGCTTGATGTCACGGTGCACGGTTCCGTCCGCGCCGTGAAGTGCGTACAAGCCGGTAAGGAGTCCTAGAAGCAGCGACTCGCTTTCGCCGCTCGATGGACGGTGTCCCATATCAATTTTCTTCTGGAGATCTCCGCCAGGGACGTACTCGAATGTGAACGCCGGACGCTCATTGCCTCCCAACGAGATCACGCCAGACTGTATGAGCTTCACGATATGTGGGCTATCGACACGCATGAGACCGCTGACCTCGCGAGCAACCCGCGCAGGAGGGTACGTGTCGTCGCAGATGATCTTCACAGCGTGGTTTGCGACTTTCCACGTGTCGCCGAAGGACCCGGCGCCGAGAAATTCGACTGTAGGTACGCCCAACGCGGACGCGACCTCAGTCTCCGTGAACCGCGGTAACATCTGTGTTTGCTCCTTACTTGCCGTGGCAGACCGTTCAGTCTAGTTTAGCGCGCCTGTTGGCCGTCATTACAGGCCTCACCTGCGCAATAAGATGGTGCTTATCCTGATGCTTAGGTTTGCTGAGCACGTTCCGTGGCAGTCGGCGCCGGCGATCCTGGACACCGAGTCGGAGGCGCTGAACGCTCTTCTGGCGGCGATTAGCCCGGATCGGGACCTTGCCCCGACGAACCGGACCTGCTTGCCCCTGGGTGGCCCGCCTGGGACCTCGAAACCGCCCTGTGGGTGCTGCCGGGGATCGGCCAGACGAAGGCAACGAAGTTGATCGCCCATTAACGTCTCCGGCTGTATCCGATCTTCGGTTTCGTGGTCAGTCAGGTGCTGGGGACCGCGCGGGCACATCTGAACCTGGTCCGGGAGGCCCTGCGGGCGGACGACGCAGCGCTGCACTGCCGGTTGCTGTGGATACGGAGAGGCCGGCCTCCCCGAAGAGATCTCCGTACTCCGCGTCTTCGACGTGATCGCGTGGATGGACGGCAAAACCGCGGCCTCGAAGAGTGCTCTGACCAGGAAAGATGACACGTCCCGGACTTCGGGTCGGACGGTGTCGCCGGAAAGGGTACGTTCGGCTGCCGGTGGGTGTGTGGTCGGCTTACCGTGATCGCACGGGGTTCGCGACCGTCGTGGGCACCTGGCGGAGGAGGGGCGATGACTGCGAAGTTCGAGCTTTTCAAGGACGCGGCCGGCAAGTTCCGGTTCCACCTGAAGGCAGCTAACGGGGAGATCATCGCGGCGAGTCAGGGTTACACCTCGAAGGCAGCGGCGCAGACCGGCATTGCGTCGATCAAGGACAATGCCCCATCCGCCCCGACCGAGGATCTGACCTGACCTCTGATGATCCCCGTCGTTCCGATGAGCTGAGATCGCCGCCCGTGGGATCGGGAAAAGGGCTGCGGATTTCGCTGGGTGTCATCGCGGGTCTGTTGCTGGGGTTCTTCTGCTATCTGCCGGCGGTGATCTTGTGGCAGCACTACTTCGATGTTCCGCAGCCGCGGGTGTATCCGCACGGTTCGTTCACCTCGTTCGGGTCTGATCCGCCGCCGGTCGGGTATTGGGTGAGCTGGGCGGGACCAGCGGTTGTGGTGGTGGCGTGCGGGTTGATGACGGTTGCGTGGCGGCCCGCCCGGCAGTTCGCTCTGCCGTTGGTGTGCGCGTTCCTGCCGATGGCGGCAATGGTGGCGTGGTTCTTCATCTCGATGGAGCTGTTCTTCACCGCCGACTGAACCTGCTATTCGGGTTGTTCGAGGGCGTCGGTGATGCGGTCGTGGATCCAGGTTTCGAGGTTCTGGCCGGCGGTGTGGGCGGCAGCGTGGGCGCGGGTGTATTCGTCGTCGCTGAGCCGGATGGGGATGCGGTGGGCGGGGCCGGGAGTGGG
>SEEV01000965.1 GCA_004211695.1 Rhodococcus sp. (in: high G+C Gram-positive bacteria) | reverse complement strand
GGCAACAACGCGAACAGAGCCGCCGGACGCCCGGGACTGGTCGGCGTACCCGCCAACAGTCCGTCGATCATGGCCGTCGCTGCAGTCGACCCCGATCTCGGGCTGGCCAATTTCTCTGCTGCGAGCAACCCCGTCGCCGGTGGTCAGATCGACGTGGCAGGACCTGGCGTGCGGGTGTTCTCGTCGGTGCCGATGCCCGTGCGGTACGGCTCGAAGAACGGAACAAGTATGGCCACCCCGCACGTCGCGGGTATCGCTGCCCTGTGGTGCGAGACGACCGGGCGCACCGGCCGCGATCTGTGGTCCCTGCTCACCCAGCATTCCCGGCGGCTCGGGTTGCCGTCACTCGATGTCGGCGCCGGGCTGATCCAGGCATCCGGATAGAAGGGCTCGACGTATCGTGCCGGGCATCGTCGGAATCAGTGTCACGGTGGACGCCGACCACGTCGAGGGCATCGACGTGGTCGGCGTCGCGCTGGCCGAGGAGGGCATGCGGATCGACGCGGTGCACCGCACGATCGGAATCATTTCCGGTTCCGTCCCCGCGAGCCGACTCACAGCCCTCGAAGCAGTCCCGGGCATCCTGGCCATCGAACTGGAGCAGCATGTCGATATCCGCCGCGGCGGCCCTGAACCGGGGTAGGCGACGACCTCAGAGGCGGATGCTCCGCGCGACCACACCCAGTAGATCGGCGATCTCGGACCCGATGGTGAGGAAGGTGTCCTCGTCCTGCCCCATCGGGTCCGGAACGTCCTCCGGGGTCTCGTCGGCCTTGTGTTTGGGACGTGCCGCAGCCAGGTCGGCCACCGACTTCGCATCCGCCGCCTCCGCGAGCCGAGCCGCCTCCCGGAGCGTGAACGTCTTCTTCAGCTGCTCCGGGGCCAGCGCCAGCACCTTCTCGCGCTGACGCTCGGTCATCGTCAACACCAGATCCGCGTCCGCCGCCAGATCGGCGGTGAGCATCCGCGCGGTGAAATCGCTCGGATTACCGCCGAGACCCTCGAGGACTTGCGCGGCCGTCGGTTCCATCGGGCGTCCGACCGCGGCGCGGGTACCTGCGCTTTCGGCAGTCAGATCGGTGATCCCGAGCTCCTCGGCGTATGCCACTGCGAGGCGCTCAGCCGTTGGGGAGCGACAGACGTTTCCGGTGCAGACGAAGAGAACATGCATGGGCGAAGC
>SEEV01000404.1 GCA_004211695.1 Rhodococcus sp. (in: high G+C Gram-positive bacteria) | reverse complement strand
GGCTTCGCGGGCGGCGACGTCGGCGCGCACCCCGTCGAGAATCGAGTCGAGAACGGTCATCGTGGCCCGAGTCCTTTCTGGGCAGAAACCCGATGTGAGGAACATCATCAGGGGTGAAGCCAGCCTAGATGGCACTCTGATTCTGTTTACGTTCGGGTACCCGGGTCTTTGTCGGAGCCGTCAACTTGGTCGACAGCTTCGGCTTTCTTGTCGTCCACCGTCGGGTCCTCCCCCGCGTCCAGGGCGTCCCACAGCATGCGCTGGGTGACGGGTTCCCCGGCCGGATCGGCGCCGGCCTTCTTCGCCGCATCGCGTCGCGCACCCGGGCTGTCGTACTTGGAGGAGAGCCCGGCCCGCACCCGGGGACGCCGGACGAGTTCCACCGCGGCGACCAGGGCCGCGAGAGCGCCGACCAGCACGAGAACGGCGGGTCCGACGTGCACCGACACCGACTGGACGTCGGCGCGGCCCGGGAGCTCGGCCAGCCGTCCCGCCTCGTCGTCGGAGGCACCGGAGACGATCAACCTCACCGCGGGCACCGCGGCCGCGACGGCCACCACCGCGACGAGCACACCGAGCACCCGCAGCGCCCACCCCTTGACCGCGAACGACGCCGCGATCGCGGCGACCAGGGTCAACGCGAGAGGAGTGAGGGCCGCGGCCCACGTACCACCGACGAGCGCCGAGGTGCGTTCCTCGCCGAGTCCGTCGGAGGACGTGACCTCCACCCACGTCATCCGGGAGGCACCCCACAGGCACACGGCGGCGACCGCGAGCAGCAGTACCGCGATCATCGACCGGCGACGTCCCGCCCGCGCGGGTTCCCGAACCGTCTCCGACGCCTCACTCACTGCGTGTCGCCTCCCAGGGTCTTCAGCGTGTGCGCCGCCGCGATCGCGCTGAGCACCGCCATCGCCTTGTTCCGTGCCTCGGTGTCCTCGTACTCCGGGTTCGAGTCGGCGACGACGCCCGCGCCCGCCTGGACGTACCCGATGCCGTCCTTGATCAGCGCGGTCCGGATCGCGATCGCCGTGTCGGCGTCGCCGGCGAAGTCGAGGTACCCGATGATGCCGCCGTAGATCCCGCGGCGCGTGGGTTCGAGTTCCTCGATCAACTGCATCGCCCGGACCTTCGGCGCGCCGGACAGGGTGCCCGCCGGGAAGCACGCGGTGACGGCGTCGAGGGCCTGCTTGCCCTCCGCGAGGTGGCCGGTGACGGTGGACACGAGGTGCATCACGTGGCTGTACCGCTCGATGTGGCGGTAGTCGTGCACCTTCACCGTGCCCGGTTCGCACACTCGCCCGAGGTCGTTGCGGCCCAGGTCGACGAGCATCAGGTGCTCGGCGTTCTCCTTCTCGTCGGCGAGCAGATCCTTCTCAAGCAGGATGTCCTCCTCCTCGGTGTGTCCGCGCCACCGGGTGCCGGCGATCGGGTGCGTCGTGGCCACGCCCTCGGACACGGTCACGAGAGCCTCCGGGCTCGACCCGACGATCGAGAACGCGGTCTCGCCGTCGCCGTTCGGCACGTTGAGGAGATACATGTACGGGCTGGGGTTGGAGGCGCGGAGCATCCGGTAGACGTCGATCGGGTCCGCGGTGCAGTCGATCTCGAAGCGCTGCGACAGCACCACCTGGAACGCCTCGCCCGCCTCGATGTCCCCGACGAGCTTGAGTACGTCGGCGCCGAAACCTTCGGTGGTGCGCTGACGCCGGTAGTCGGGGGCGGGCTTCGCGAACGTGGACACGGTCGACGACGCCGGGGCCGACAGGGCCCGGGTCATCCGGTCCAGCCGCTCGACAGCGGAGTCGTAGGCCTCGTCGACGCGCTCGTCCGTGCCGTCCCAGTTGACAGCGTTGGCGATGAGGGTGATGGCGCCCTCGTGGTGGTCGACCGCCGCGAGATCCGTCGCGAGCAGCATCACCATTTCGGGGATCTGCAGATCGTCTGTGGCGTGCTCGCCGATGCGCTCGATGCGCCGGACCGCGTCGTATCCGAGGAAGCCGACCATGCCACCGGTCAGCGGCGGCAGGTCGGGCAATCGCTCGGTCCGGAGCAGTTCCAGCGTCCGCCCGAGGGCCGCGATCGGATCTCCGCCGGACGGCACGCCCGCGGGAACGTTGCCGTACCAGGCGGCCTCGCCGTCGACGACGGTGAGCGCGGCGGGACTGCCCGCTCCGATGAACGACCACCGCGACCACGATCGGCCGTTCTCCGCCGACTCGAGCAGGAAGGTGCCGGGCCGGTTCGCCGCGAGTTTGGTGTACGCCGACAGCGGAGTTTCCGCGTCTGCCAGCACCTTGCGCGTCACCGGGACGACCCGATGTTCGGCGGCGAGAGCATGGAACTGCTCGCGTGTGGTGGTCGAGTCGGACCCGCCGTCGGCCGGGGTGGCGGCGGACTCGGGTGCGGGAATCGTGGTGGGCTCGCCGTGCATGCCGACCATCATCCCAGGTGCACTCGTCGTGACTGCGTGCGCGGGTAGCCTCGGCACTCATGAAGCCAGGTCAGCTCGCACCGGAATTCACCCTGCCCGATCAGGACGGCATCGCACGATCGCTGTCGAGCCTCCTCGAGGATGGCCCGCTGGTGCTGTTCTTCTACCCTGCGGCGTCGACGCCGGTCTGCACCGCCGAGGCCTGCCATTTCCGTGACCTCGGCGTCGAGTTCTCCGCCGTGGGCGCCTCGCGCGCCGGGATCAGCACCGACGCGGTGGCGAAGCAGGCGTCGTTCGCCGAGGCGCAATCCTTCGACTATCCGTTGCTGTCGGATGCCGACGGCGCCGTCGCGGAGAAGTTCAGCGTCCGGCGCGGACTGCTCGGCAAGCTCGCCCCGGTCAAGCGCTCCACGTTCGTCATCGACACCGACCGCACCGTACTCGAGGTCATCTCGAGCGAGTTCCGCGCGAACACGCACGGCGATCAGGCCCTGGCCTTCCTCCGGACGCGTCAGGCCACCTGAAACGATCGCTTGGCCAACCCCATCCAGAAGCCGTCGATCACCTGCCGGGGAATCTGCTCGGGATCGCTCGACGCGCCCAGCGTGACGAACAGCGGCGCGAAATGCTCGATCGTCGGGTGTGCATACGGCATGCCCGGCGCGAGCGAGCGGAAGTCGATCAGCGAATCCACGTCGCCCGCGGCGAGACGCTCCTGCGCCCAGGCATCGAACTCCGACGACCAGCCGGGCGCTGCCGCCTCGGGCGACGGGTCGCGCAGGAACGGCAGGCCGTGCGTGGTGAAACCGGAACCCACGATCAGCACACCCTGTTCGCGCAGGGGGCGCAGCCGCTCACCGATGTGCAGCAGCCGCTGCGGGTCGAGGGTGGGCAGAGAGATCTGGAGGACCGGGATGTCGGCGTCCGGGTACATGACGGTCAGTGGCACGTAGGCGCCGTGGTCGAGGCCGCGCTGCGGCTGGTGCGCGACGGTCTCGTTGTCCGGCATCAGGGCCGCGACCTGCGCCGCGAGTTCCGGGGCGCCGGGCGACTCGTACGTGGCGCGGTAGAAGCGTTCGGGGAAGCCGCCGAAGTCGTAGACGAGTGGCGTGCCGGTGGTGGTGGATCCGATCGTGAGCGGTGCCGATTCCCAGTGCGCCGACACTATGAGGACGGCCGTCGGCCGCGGCAGGTCGCCTGCCCACTTCGCCAGCTGGGACACCCACAGTTCGCTGTCCACCAGCGGAGGCGCACCATGACTGAGGAACAGTGCGGGCATGGTGTTGGTCATCGCGACTCCTTCGGATCGAGGCTCGTCATCGACAACTCGATGTTGAACCTTCAAGTTACTATAGGAGTCAACCCGTGGCCGCGGCAACTATTCCCCGGACACCACTCGGCCCGCGACGTGCTAACCATGTTGGACACGCTGCACGCGTGGATCGACGTACGAATGGAGGAGACCACTGATGGGTGGTAAGGACGAGGGCAGTTCGGCGCCCGCCGAAACCCGATGGCTCGACGCAGAGCAGCAGGAGGCCTGGCTCACCCTCATCGCACTGGTCACCCGGCTCCCCGCAGCACTCGACACGCAACTGCAGCGTGACTCCGCACTCACCCACTTCGAGTACTTCGTCCTCGCCTCACTCTCCGGCGAGGAGAATCGGCGCCTCCAACTGTCCCTGCTCGCCCAGCGCGCCAACGCGTCGCTGTCCCGGCTCTCCCACGTCGTCACCAAGATGGAAAAGGCCGGCTGGGTGCGCCGCGAGAGCATCCGCGGCAGCCGCGGCTCCGACGCCGTCCTCACCGACGAAGGCATGGCCAAGGTCGTCGAGGCCGCACCCCCACACGTCGAATCCGTCAGGTCACTGATCTTCGACGGACTCTCCCCCGACCAGGTGCGTCAGCTGTCCGAACTGTCCGGAGCCATGCTCACCCAACTGGACAAGAGCATCGCCTCCGGAACCGGCCGAGCCTGACAGCTCACCCAGCGCTCTCACCCCAGCGGCGTCCCGCCGGCTCACCCCAGCGGCGTCCCGCCGACGCCCCAACTGTCGCGCGGAACCTCGGTGATCGTCACCCACACCGTCGCAGGATCCTTGCCCGTCGCCTCGGCGTACGCCTGGGTGACGGCCTCGATCGTCGCGCGCTTCTGCTCGGCGGTGAGCCCGGGGGTCTGGCTGATCTGAATGAGTGGCATGGCGGACATTCTGCCCGAGTGCCGGAGCTCTACTCGGCGGCGAGCAGCACGTCGGAGTCGAAGCATGTGTGCGTGCCCGTGTGGCACGCCACCCCCTCCTGGTCGACGACGAGCAGCACGGTGTCGCCGTCGCAGTCGAGCCGCACCTCGTGGACGTACTGGGTGTGTCCGGACGTCTCCCCCTTCACCCAGTACTGCTGACGGGAGCGGGAGTAGTACGTGCCCTTGCGGGTGTCGAGGGTGCGCGCCAGGGCCTCGTCGTCCATCCACGCCACCATGAGGACGTCGCCCGTCGACCGTTCCTGCGCGACGGCACTGAACAGTCCCGCCTCGTTGCGCTTGAGCCGTGACGCGATGGCGGGGTCGAGACTCATCGGACGGTGATCCCTTCTTCGCGCATGGACTTCTTCACGTCGCCGATCGTCATGTCGCCGAAGTGGAAGACACTCGCGGCCAGGACGGCATCCGCGCCGGCACCGACGGCGGGTGCGAAGTGCTCGACGGCGCCCGCTCCCCCGCTCGCGATCACCGGCACGTGCACGGCCGCCCGCACCGCCCGGATCATGGGCAGGTCGAAGCCGGCCTTGGTGCCGTCGGCGTCCATCGAGTTGAGCAGGATCTCCCCGACGCCCAGCTCGGCGCCGCGGACCGCCCACTCCACGGCGTCGATGCCGGTGCCACGCTTGCCGCCGTGGGTGGTGACCTCCCACCCCGACGGGGTGTCGGGCTGCCCCTGCGGCACGGTGCGGGCGTCGACCGACAGCACGATGCACTGGGAGCCGAAACGCTCGCTGAGTTCGCGGAGCAACTCGGGCCGGGCGATGGCCGCGGTGTTGACGCTGACCTTGTCGGCGCCGGCGCGCAGCAATCGATCGACGTCCTCGACGGTGCGGACGCCGCCGCCGACCGTGAGCGGGATGAAGACCTGCTCCGCCGTCCGGCTAACCACGTCGAGCATGGTGCCCCGGTCCGCGGTGGACGCGGTGACATCGAGGAACGTGAGCTCGTCGGCGCCCTGGGCGTCGTACGCGGCGGCCAACTCGACGGGGTCACCCGCGTCCCGCAGGTTCTCGAAGTTGACGCCCTTGACGACGCGTCCGGCATCGAC
>SEEV01000964.1 GCA_004211695.1 Rhodococcus sp. (in: high G+C Gram-positive bacteria) | reverse complement strand
CGGGGCGGGGAGGGGCTTTACCATCCGGCGGCGGTCAGGCCGGTCGCGACGGTGATGACGTGGTCGCTGTCGCGGGCCATTTCCTGGGCGGGGGTGCGGCCGGCGAAGGTGGTGTTGGGGCGGGTCATCCACCGCGAGAGGCTGACTTCACCGCCGGGGAATGCGCGGGTGAGGCGGTCGAGGTCGGGCAGGACGGGATCGGCCCGGTCGGGGGTGAACTGCCAGGTCGGGAACCGCCATTCCCGCCCGTCCTTGAGTCCGATGAGCCGTCCGTCGGCGGCCATGTCGGACACCGTCTGCCGGGAGACGCCGAGGATGTCCGCGACCTGGGTGCGGGTGAAGGAGGCGGCGAGTTGCGCGCGCCGTTGATCGACCTGCAACTGCAGGTTCTCCTCCTCCAGCGTGACGGTCTGCGCGGGGGTCGGTGCCGGCCCCCATTCGTCGTCGGGGACGCTCGCGAGGTGACCGGCAGGCGCGGACACCGGCAAGGAATCAGCGGGGGTGTTCGGGGCGGACTGCTCTTCCCGCAGGATCTGCGCGGCGATCTCGAGTGCCTCCACCTTGGTCTGAACGACCCGTGCCGGTGACCGCGGTGCCGGGGTGGTGATGGTGAGTTCGGTGACCCGCGACCACGCGAGGGCGCCGCCGTCCTCGGCGACGGTCACCTTCCAGCCACCGGCGCGGTGGCGGCGACCGGCGAGGTGGCGTGGTGCCCGCACGTAGGGGGTGGTGTGCGGTGTGTGTCGTCGTGTCCCGGGCATGGTGCACCTCCTCCGGCCTTATTGTACGGGTAATGCGGGATACGCGGGAAGTGCGGACATGTTGGAGGACGGGGGACCCAGTGAACGCCGGGGTACCGGCTGGACGTTGCCGGCGCCGCAGCCGTGCAGGAAGGACAGCCTGGCAGCTGTCCATGGGAAGGCTTGGCAGCTGTCCATGGGGAGGTCACTTCACCGGCACATGTCTTGTATTCGATCCGATGAGATCGGCAGAGTGCGTGTCATCCCTGCTGGACACGTCGCGCACGGATGAGCGCGGTGGTGCGGGTGTACAGCAGACTTGGCACATGACGGATCCGCTGTATGTCGACCTCATCGAACGTCTCGGTTGGGCTGTCGCCCGTGCCGCCATGGAGGGTGATCCCCTGTTCGGCACCGTGGAGGTCACCATCGAAGCGGAGTTGC
>SEEV01000403.1 GCA_004211695.1 Rhodococcus sp. (in: high G+C Gram-positive bacteria) | reverse complement strand
GGTTGGGTTGGCAGCAATTCGGCTGAGCGACCGACTACGGTGGTCCAGGTGACGGCTCCACGACAGGTTGATCCGGAATTCCTTGCCCTCCCCCTGCGTTCGCTGGCGGACGCGGCGCTGACCGCGGCCCGTGCAGCGGGGGCGTCGCACGCCGACCTGCGCGTGCACCGCCTGACCAGCCAGTCCCTGCGACTGCGCGACGGCGAGGTGCAGTCGGCGGTCGACACCAACGAACTCGGCTTCGCGGTGCGCGTCGTCGTCGACGGCACCTGGGGTTTCGCCTCGCATGCCGAGCTGACTCCCGCGACCGCCGCCGCGACGGCGGAGCAGGCGGTGACCGTCGCCCGCGCGCTGCGCGGACTCAACCGGGAACACGTCGAACTCGCCGACGAACCGGTGTACACCGACGTCCACTGGGTGTCGGAGTACGACGTCGATCCGTTCGAAGTTCCCGCCTCCGACAAGATCTCGCTGCTCGGTGAATACTCCCGCAGGCTTCTCGCGGCGGACGGCGTCGACCACGTCACCGCCGGATGCCTGCAGGTGAAGGAGCAGACGTTCTACGCCGACCTCGCCGGATCGTCCATCGTGCAGCAGCGGGTGCGGCTGCATCCGCAACTCGAAGCCACCACGGTCGACCAGTCGGCCGGAGTGTTCGAGACGATGCGCACTCTCGCGCCCCCGGTCGGCCGCGGATGGGAGTACGTCGCCGGCGACGGCGTGTGGGACTGGACCGGTGAACTCGCGGAGATCCCCCATCTCCTCGCCGAGAAGGTGAAGGCCCCGACCGTCGTGGCCGGCCCCACCGATCTGGTGATCGACCCCACCAACCTGTGGCTGACGATCCACGAGTCCATCGGGCACGCCACCGAATACGACCGCGCCATCGGCTACGAGGCCGCCTATGCGGGGACGTCGTTCGCCACCCCCGACCTGCTCGGCACGCTGCGCTACGGCACACCGATCATGCACGTCACCGCCGACCGGACCGAGCGGCACGGGCTGGCCACCGTCGGTTACGACGACGAGGGCGTCGCAACGCAGTCCTGGGACCTGGTCGCCGACGGAGTTCTCGTGGGTTACCAACTCGACCGGGCGTTCGCGCCACGGCTCGGGCTGGAGCGTTCCAACGGCTGCTCGTACGCCGACTCGCCGCACCACGTTCCGATCCAGCGGATGGCGAACGTGTCGCTGCAGCCCGATCCCGACACCGATCGCAGCACGGACGATCTGATCTCCGGTGTGGAGGACGGCATCTACGTGGTCGGCGACAAGTCCTGGTCGATCGACATGCAGCGCTACAACTTCCAGTTCACCGGTCAACGGTTCTACCGCATCCGCGGCGGGAAACTCGACGGACAACTCCGCGATGTCGCGTACCAGGCGACCACCACGGACTTCTGGGGTTCGATGGACGCCGTCGGCGGCCGGTCCACCTGGCAGCTCGGCGGCGCCTTCAACTGCGGCAAGGCGCAGCCCGGTCAGGTCGCGGCCGTCAGCCACGGCTGCCCGTCGGCGCTCTTCCGCGGCGTGAACGTACTGAACACTCGGACGGAAGGCGGCCGATGATCGCACCGCAGCAAGTCGTCGAGCAGGTCCTCGCCCGCGCCACCGTGGACGAGACCATCGTGATCGTCACCGACGCCAGCGAGGCGTCCCTCCGGTGGGCGGGCAACTCGATGACCACCAACGGCGTGTCCACGTCGCGCAGCTGGACGGTGATCTCGATCGTCCGGGCAGGCGAGGACGCGAGGGTCGGCATCGTCACGTCCGCGAGCGTCGACGCCGCCGACATCGACGGCGTGGTGCGTTCGGCCGAAATCGCCGCCCACGCAGCCACACCCGCATCGGATGCGATGCCCTTACTCACCGGTTCCGGCACCGACGAGCACTGGGAGGATTCGGCGGAGCGCACCGAGATCGGCGCGTTCGAACAGCTGGCCCAGGATCTGAGCATGGGCTTCGACGGCGACGACCAGCTCTACGGTTTCGCCCATCACCAGTTGCACACCACCTGGTTGGGCACGTCGACGGGCATCCGGCGCCGGTTCGCCCAGCCGACCGGATCCGTCGAGATCAACGGCAAACGCGGCGACGCCAGCGCCTGGGTGGGCACCAGCACCAAGGACTTCACCGATGTGGCGAGCGTGAAGTTGCTTCAGGACCTGTCGACCCGCCTCGACTGGGCCCGCAACCGGGTCGAGTTGCCCGCAGGCCGCTACGAGACGATCCTGCCGCCCTCCGCGGTCGCGGACCTCATGATCTACCTCCTGTGGACCATGGAGGGCCGGGCCGCGGAAGAGGGACATTCCGCCCTGTCGGCCCCCGGAGGCACCCGGGTCGGGGAGAAGCTGAGCGCACTCCCACTGACCCTCACTTCCGATCCGGCCGCGCTCGGCCTGGAGTACGCGCCGTTCGTCGTCACCGGGTCGTCGTCCGAATCGCTGTCGGTCTTCGACAACGGCATGGACGCGGGCCGGGTGGACTGGGTTCGCGACGGCACCGTGAACGCCCTCGCGTACCCGCGGGCGGCGGCGAAGGAGTTCGGCGCCGAGGTGACCGTGCCCGGTGACAACCTGATCCTCGACGCGCGCGGCTCCGTGTCGCTGGACCAGATGGTGGCCGAGACTGAACGCGGGCTGCTGCTGACCACACTCTGGTACATCCGGGAGGTCGATCCCGCCACGCTGCTGCTCACGGGTTTGACGCGGGACGGCGTCTATCTCGTCGAGAACGGGAAGGTCACGGGTGCCGTCAACAACTTCCGGTTCAACGAGAGCCCCCTCGATCTGCTGCGCAGGGTCACTCAGTCCGGCGCCACCGAGCGGACGCTGCCGCGCGAGTGGAAGGACTGGTTCACCCGCACCGCGATGCCACCGTTACGTATTCCGGACTTCCACATGTCCTCGGTCAGCAAGGCGCTCTAAGACGCGGGATTCTATGCGGACGCTCGTCTAGGTGACAGCCCGTGCGCTTTCCGTTATAAATGCTGCAGACATCACGCATATGAGATTTCTCACTCCAGAGACGTTTCGCCGCGGATGTCATATTCGGGTCTCCAGAAAGAGGGGCCACCACTCATCGCGTCGCCGCGTTGTCGGCGCATGCGCCGAGTACCGCCCTTACACGTCCGACCAGGAGGTTTCATGCACTCCGACACTCGCTCCCGCGAGGCGCTCCACAGCCCCACCAGGGCGGCGAGACGATTCGGTCTCGCCGACGTAGCACTGACGACGTTCGTATGCCTCGTCTGCGCGACCGGTATCGGCATCATCACCGGTTCAGTTCTGGCCGCCGCGGCGGGAGGACTGATCGTCGTCCTCGCCACGGCGCTGATGGTGGCAGCGGTATAACCGCCCCGAGAAATCAGCGAAGCACCACAATTCAGGAGATCACTTTGTCGAACGACGTACTCGAGGCGGCAGCGCCGCCGGCACATTCGATTCCGCACCGCCACCCGGACGGACGAGAGGTTCTCGCGACCGCGAAGGGCATTCTCATCGCCACTCGCGGTTATGGTGACACGGAGGCATTCGAGGAGTTGCTCGACGTCTCCCGACATCATCACGTCAGTGTGCTGCGGGCAGCGAAGTCGTTGGTGGAGTTGGCGACCCGGCGGCAGCCGTGCCCCTCGGTGACGACCCCGGCACCGTCGTACGCTCTCGAGTTCAAGGAATGGACGACACTGCTGGCGCGGTGACGCGGTTTCGGTCCGCCCCGGTAAGACGCTCGTAGCCCCGGTGCGTGAGCCATTCGAGTGGCCCGCGGTCGAACCGCCGCAACCACAGGTGGGACACGACGATCAGGGTTGCCGAGACGGCGCCGAACAGCACGACGGTGGCCGGCACAACGGACTCGCCGCCCAATCTGGCGGCGAGTCCGAAACCCCACCCGTAGCAGACGATCGAGCACAGGATGTTTTGCAGCACATAGCAACTGAGCGCGGTCCGGCCGACACTCGACAGTGCGCGGCCGGCCACGCCGGGTTCACGCCCGTCGGCGTAGCGGTGCGCGATCGCGGCAAGTAACCCCAACGCCACTACCGGCGCGGCTCCGTACCTGCCCAGGAGCAGGCCCGCGTCCCCGCCGAAGAGTCCGAGCGCGAAGTCGAGCGGGAGCGCCACCGCCAGTCCCGCCACCATCAGACGGCGTCGGAGAGCACCGCGGTCCGAATCGAGGATGCGTGCCCCGAAAAGGCGTGCGCCGACGAGAAACAGCACGATCGACAACGGCAGGATGAAGATCACCTCGAGGCGGAACAGCAACAGGTTGTCGGCTCGGAAGACGACGAGATCCCAGAAACTGCCGTCGGCGTAGGGATTCGGCGACAGCGTCTGCGGTTCCCGCGTCGGCGCCGAGGACACCGCCGCGACCACGAGCGCCAGCATCGCCAGGTGAACGGTCACCGCACACACCATCCACACTCGTTGCGCGCGCATGCCCGTGGTCAGGATGAAGGCGACGATCAGCCCGGTCAGCGCATACCCGCTGAGGACGTCGAACTCGGTGAACAGCAGAGAGTGCAGCGCACCGTCGAACATCAGCAGCCCCGCGCGCCACGGGTACCCGCCGGGCCACCGTAGACCCCGCCGCTGGGCGGAACGCTGCTGGATCACCAATCCGATGCCGAACATGATCGTGAGCATTCCGAGGAACTTTCCCTGCGCGAACTGCTGCAGCACGGCCTGCACCGGCGCCCACCCGCCGGTTGCCCGGCCGGTGCCGCCGATGTAGCCGACCAGCCCCTCGACGTTGGTGAAGATCCAGATGTTGGTGCCCAGTGTGCCCAGGATCGCCGCTCCGCGCATGACATCGAGCGCGGCGTAGCGGTGGGAGCTCGATCGTTGCGACGTCATGCGTTCGGACCCCCAATTTCTTACTAGTACGACCGTACCAGCAAAAGTCATGCTAACACGATCGTGTTAGCATGGTGGGGTGCCGAGGCTTATCGACCACGACCAGAGGCAACAGGAGATCGCCGAGGCCTTGTGGCGGGTGATCCAGCGTGACGGCATCGGCGCGGTGTCCGTGCGCGACGTGGCCGCCGAGGCAGGAATCTCGAGCGGTTCGCTGAGGCACGTATTCGCCAGCAAGGCCGAACTTCTCGCCTACTCGATGCGACTCGTCGCGACCCGGGTCCGTGCGCGGGCGCAGGCCCACGCCTCGATCGCCGACCCATGGCAACGCGCCCTGGCCGTGCTGGACGAACTACTCCCCCTCGACGACCGCCGGCGCTGCGAAATGGAAGTGAACCTGGCCCTCGTCGCCGAGAGCCCCGCCCATCCCCAACTGAAAGAGATCGCCCTCGACGCCCAACGGCAACTCCGTGGTGCGTGCGCCGCAATCCTCACCGGTCTCGCCCAGCGGGGCCTGATCGCACCCGACATCGACGTCGAGACCGAGGCGATGCGTCTGCACGCTCTCGTCGACGGCGCGGCGATGCACGTCCTGCTCGGCGACACGGACACCCCGGACACCTCGCAGCGCATGATTGCCGAGCACCTCCGCAGTCTGGCCTGACCGGCGGGACCCGCATCCGGGGTTACTTGAAGTCGGATTGTCGTCCGTGGATTCCCCAATCCCAGTAGACAAGGAACCGACCTCCATGATCGTCATCGGTTGACGACGGTGTTGACCGTCTCTTGGGATGACGACCACGGGGTGGTGAATCGTCACTGGGTTTGCCGATGGGGTGGTCGGCACCGGGGTGTGGGTTGCTCTTGATCGTCTGCACCGTCAGTGTGACGA
>SEEV01000065.1 GCA_004211695.1 Rhodococcus sp. (in: high G+C Gram-positive bacteria) | reverse complement strand
AGGAGGCGGCCGTGACCGGCGTGCCGTCGGTGAACGTCCAGCCGTCCTTCAACTTCACGGTGAAGGTGCGGCCGTCGGTGGTCTCGATGGACTCGGCGACCTCGTTGTGGACGTTGCCGTCGGCGTCGTACGACACCAGTCCGGCGAACAGCGAATCGACGACGCGCCCACCCCAGCTCTCACCGGTATTGGTGGGGATCAAGGGGTTCTGCGGCTCACCCGCCCAGGCGTTGACCACACCACTGCCACCGCCGCCCGACGCGTCTCCGGACGAGCAGGCGGTCAGCATCCCTGCCGCCAGGCCGACCGCCAGCACTGCGGTTGCCACGCGGGTGATGCGCACGAGGACCCTCCCAGATCTCCAGGGCCCGGGGGCACGCCCCGACCCGAACCGGCCCCGCGGTGGGGCGCTGCGGGCGACCGACGCTATCGATCGGATCGGTACCTCGGTACCGATCCGGTCGAATAATGGGTTGACGGTTAGTCACAGTTTCCACCAGGCGGCGCCGACGGGAACCGGGTGACCAGGTGGTTGCTGTCAGGTAGATGCTGTCGATGCCGGTTGCTGCGGCGAGGCTGGTCGCTGGAGTGATCAGTCGATTCACCGCTCCCCGTTTCGCCCATTATTCTCAGCTATTCGCCTACATTGTGTCAGACCGAGAGACTGGCCACATGTGGGCGAACGGGTGTTTGCTGGGGTTTGCTGCTTCGAAGTTCGAAGGCGTTGCTGGCAGTGGCGGCGTTGTCATGGTCGTGCGGTGCCATCGACGCGCCGCGGGTGCGCGGCGAGGTCAGGCGAGCCGGAGTGGTTGTCGACCGCGGGCCTCTGGCGGTAACCACACTGGACGTATCTCCTCGGGGGAGCCCTGGGTCGCGTGCGGCGACCACTGAGCCTGCGGTTTCTGGTTCGCCGCCACTCCGAGGCTGACTTCGGCTGGTCCGCAGTGTCATTCACGTGGATGGCGGCGGACGGCGGGGGGGTAAGTCGCCACGTTGACGCCCTGCGGGGTCGGCGGCGGCACGATGTTTGCCGGGTGGTGTCCGCGGGTGAAATGACGAACACGGTCGGCCGACGACCACCTTCGTGGCCCCGCACGTGGTGCGGGCGAGCATCACCGACCGCCTCAACCGGTACCAGAGAGCACGGGCAGAATGTGGGCCTGGTGCACCGCCGATTCGTCATCGCCCGCTTTCTCGCCCGCGTCTTCGCCGTGGACCCGAACGGGTGGATCCTCAAGGGCGGGATCGAGATGATGGTGCGCCTGCCGCAGGCGCCCGCCACAGCAAGGACATCGACCTCCTCGTCGCCACCGACACCCCGGACCCGATCGACGAGCTGCGTCGCACGGTCCGCGACCACCTCGCCCACTTCCGTTTCGAGGTCGGTCCGTCGACCACGCTGAGCAATAGATCCGCGCGATGTCTGAGGTGCACGGTGCCGCCGGGACGGTGTCGGGGCGTTTCCGCGACCTGGTGGATCTGCTGCTGATCAGCATGTTCCTGCCGATCGACCTGGCCTCCACCGTCGACGCCGTCGAACGCGAACGCCTGGTCCGCGGCATGCCCGCACTACCGGCCACCCTGGTGAGCCTGGGCCCGGTCTGGGCCACCCAGTGGGGACCGACCGTCCGCAACAGCCCTATGACCGCCGACCTCCACGACCTCGACACTGCGCTGGCCGTGGCCGGCCGCTGTTACGACCGCATCCTCGGCTCACTCCCGACCAGGCGGGCCGCGCTCTGGAGTCGTGAGCGCAGCGTGTGGGAGGTACGGGAGCACGAAGTCGGCAGGGCGGGAGAAATCGAGTGATCTCATCGTCCGATCGGTGACCGTGAGCGCCGAGAGCCGCGTGAAGGGAATGTCATCGACTCGAATGACATTCCCCTGGTGGGCAGTCGAAGTTGCGGCGTGCCCGCCTCACCTCTCGAGTCGGCAGGTGCTCCGGATCTGACTGCCAGGCTCTTCTGCCGGTCGGTGGATTGGCGGGTGCGCACAGTGGCCGTGTCCAGATCATCGTGGCGCCCTGGCTGAGGTCTGTCGCGGATCGATCGTCGCGCGAGTGGGCGGTGTCGTCGCTGGGGTGGTCAGTGACGGGTGTGGTCGTCGACCCAGTAGGTGAAGGTGTACCTGCTGACCCCGGGTTCATCGGTGGTCAGGACCGTCTGCAGGGACAGATCGGACCAGGAGCCGCCCCGCGATCGCAACTGAGCGGCGGCCTTCTTCTCCGCTTCGTCAGGAGCTGAGCCGGCCGGCAGCTCCAGTGACACTCGTTCGATTCCCACCGTGAACACGGTAAGGCAGCGACCGGAGCTCGCGCTCGTCGTCCGTTCATGAGACCGGCCACACACGGATTGGCATCCCGTGGAGGCGTCCGCCGTGTGGAGCGGATGTCGGTGTCGGCTCTGCGGCGTGACGGGTGCCTAACGTGGCCGACCGTGCCTGGCGGGCAGAGGGGTTCGTCGTGACCGTGTGAGGAGCGTTCTGCCCCATGCCGGGTACGCCGGTTGGGTCTGGTCCCTGCCCGGGCGGCGGAGGTGCGCCGGCGACGTACGGCGGTGCGCGCGCAGGAGTGAGAATGACAAGATGGGGCGCGACGGCGACGGTGACTCGCTCCGTGGCCGGGGACCTTGGCCAAGAGTGGCAGAATGCCGCTTGAGGCCGATGCTGCTGTGCCACTGTGTATCCGGCAGGCAATGGCGTTGTCCACGCATTTCGAGGGGCGCGGCGAGCTGCATGCCCCACTGGTGTCGATGACGATCATCGGCCCAGCCGGCAACCAACCCACATTCACCGAGTGACCGATACTTCACAATTTCTGATGTGTTCTACGTCACACAACCGGGGGTCGGTGCCGTGCACCCCTAGCATTTCGTTGCACCGGCACAGATCGTGCGCGGGTCGCCCCCGTAGTCGGCGGGGATCCGGGCCACGCTCGGAACCCAAATAGTGGTATGGGTGTAGGCGTTTCGGCCGATGTGCCGGTGAATCTGGTCGATTATTTGTGGTGCACCGTCATCGACGTGGCAGTCGAAGACCTCTGCACGTGAAGGAAGAGTTGTGATGGCACGGATCAGCAAGAAACTGGGTGCCGACCTACTGGATGCGTTGCGTCTCAGTGTCTTCGGCACCGTTGTGTACGCGGGGTTGGTCATGGGCATGGTTGGCGTAGCGATGTGGAAGTTTCCGGTGCCGGGCGTGTAGGCGGGCGTGGCGTGTGGGTCCTGCGCCGGCGCGGTCGGGTGGTCGGGTGCAACACGGGGTCGCGGGGCGGCGACAGAGCTGACAGGGGGATGGGTCGTGTCCGTGGGTCCGGGTGGCCGGTGTTCGATGCGCGGCACCTGTGACGGGCGTCGTGTGGTGTGGAAGGAGCAGGGAGATGCCCGGGACGGGTATGGGCTGGATGGTCGGCCTGCTGGTGGTTGCGCTGCTGGTGGTCCCCGTTTCGTTCGGTGTGGCGGCACGGGCGGATGCGATGGCCCGCCGCCTTTCGGAGACCCGAGCATCTGATCCGGATCTTGGGCGTTCGGTCCTTGCCGTTGCGGAAGCGGGCGGTCGGTGCGATCAGTGGCGGCGACTCGCGACGCGGGCGTGGCTGATCCTCGATCGTCGTCGTGAAGGTCGTGTGGGTGCTGATCTGTTTCGGGTGAGGACCGCGTGTACCGGGACCTCGAGATGTCTGGTTCCCCGGTGTCGGTGCGGGACGGGCCGAGCTGCCGACGTCGGGCCCGGTGTTCCAGTGTCAACGGCATCGGAACCTCAGGCCCGTCGTGGCGGTCGGCGACCAAGCCGACGCGGTGGCCTTCGCCCGGACGAACGGGTGGATCGTCGGTGCGGTGACGTGGTGCCCGATGTGCGCGGCCGCCCACACTCGCCGCATCGCCTGACTGCGAGGATGTGCGCCGGATCGGTGCGATGGGGGAGCCGGGTCGCGCGAGCACGGCGCATGTGATGGTGGCGTTGTGGTGGAGCCGCGGGGACGCGCTCGCCAATCACCTGGGCCAGATCCTCACCCGCGCAGGCTGCGTGGATGTCGACATCACCGATCCGCAGTCGATCGACAAGGCCCTGCGCATCGCGGTGACCGGGGCCGTTGTAGCATGAGGGTCGTGTCGGGTCCACGGCGAAATGACGCCGACGAGCTCCGAATCCCCATGCGGCGTTCAGTCGAGGAACAGGTCGACCTGGAGTTCACCGTCGCCGGCCCGGTATTTGTCGAGGTCGGTGATCCCGGCGGCGGCGAGCACCTCGTCGTCGATGTAGAAGTTGCCGGTCGCCTCGGTGCTCGGCGAGGTGAGGATCAGGTACGCCGCGTCGGCGTAGATGTCCGGCGTCCGGGAGGCATCGACCAGGGCCTGGCCGCCGAGCAGGTTGCGCACGGCGGCGGTCGCGATGGTGGTGCGCGGCCACAGCGAGTTCACGCCGATGCCGTCGCCCTTCAACTCCTCCGCGAGACCGAGCGTCGTCAGGCTCATGCCGTACTTCGCGATGGTGTACGCGAGACACGAGCCCGCCCATTTCGGCGAGAGGTTCAGCGGCGGTGAGAGCGTCAAGATGTGCGGGTTGCGTCCCGCCTTCGCGGATTCGCGGAGCGAGGGGATCGACAACTTCGAGAGCAGGAAGCTGCCGCGACAGTTGATGTCCTGCATCAGGTCGTACTTCTTCATCGCGATCTGGTCGGTCGGCGACAGGTCGATCGCGGACGCGTTGTTCACGACGATGTCGATACCACCGAACTTCTCGACCGTCTGCCGCACGGCCGCGGCGACCGCGTCGTCGTTGCGGACGTCGCCCACGATCGGCAACACCCGGCCGCCCGCCTGCTCGAGCTCGGCGGCGGCGGTGTGGATTGTTCCCGGCAGCTTCGGATTCGGGGTGTCGGTCTTGGCGATCAGCGTGATGTTCGCGCCGTCCCTCGCCGCGCGGAGGGCGATCGCCAGGCCGATGCCCCGGCTGCCGCCCGACATGATCATGGTCTTTCCGGCCAACGGCTTCGCGTCCGGTGCGGTCATCTGCGCTCCTCGCCTGGTGCCGTTCGATTATGCGCGCAGGCTCGCCGCCGGTGTGCGGAAACCAGCCGACGCTCATCCCGCCGGTGCTGGGTGAGAACCTCGGCGATCACCGCGGTGCCCGGGGCTGCCCGGCCGCCCGGACCCGGCGTGGATTCGCCGCGTTGTCTGGGTGGTCACAAGGGCCGGGGCGACGGGAATCGGTCACAACCACGCCTTCTCATCGCGCACACTTCGGCCGCCGGTGTTGTCCTGGAGAGGCAGATCTTCCCCTCGAGCTTGGGAGGACGACAGACATGGCGGCAGACTCCTTCGTCGTGATCGGGGACACCACGGTGGCCCGGCGGGTGTGCTCGTCGCTGACGCAGCGGGGGAACGAGGTGCGGCACCTGCCCCGGCCGGACGACGACGAACTGCGTGAGACCCTCGACGGGGCGCCGGTGCGGGGGATCGCGATCCTGCTGCAGGACGACGTGCATGCCCTGCGGTACGCGTTGGCGGCCGCGCACATCCACCCGTCGGCGCCGATGGTGGTCACGATCTTCGACCGCACCATCGGGGACCAGCTGGCACGGTTCCTTCCCCAGTGCGATGTCACCTCACCCGCCGACCTGGCCGCCCCGTCGCTGGCGGGTCCCTGCATCGACCCCGGCCTGTTGGCGGTGACCCGGGCGGGCGCCCTGCCGCGGGGCATCCGCACCGTCGGTGCGGTCCTCGATGAGGTTCCGGTCACCCTCCGGGCCCGCCGCGGCTGGCGCACCTGGCCGATGCAGCTGGCCTGCCTGTGCCGCTCGCACGAGACCGGCACCCGAATCCTGCTGGCCGGGCTGCTCGGACTCGCCGCGGTGCTGGTCGGGGACTGGGTGTGGCTCACCGCCGGGCAGGGCCACGGCGCCGCCGGCGCGTTCCACGAGGCGGTGCGGGTGGTCACCACCGTCGGGCCCGCGGCCGATCCGCACGGCAACACCCCGTACGCGCTCGTCGCCTCGACGGCCATGCTGATGACCATCGTCTTCACCGCGATGTTCACCGCCGGAATGGTGGACCGGCTGCTCGGTCCCCGGCTGACCGCCCTGATCGGCCCGCGGGCGTTGCCCCGGTCCGGGCACGTCATCGTCGTCGGGCTCGGCCAGGTCGGGCTGCGCCTGTGTCGGGAACTGCGCGCGCTGGGAATACCGGTGGTCGGCGTCGAGCGCGACACCCACGCCCGCAACCTGCGCCTGGTGCGGGAGCTCAACATACCCGCGGTCGTCGGCCACGGCGGGGACCGCGCACTATTGGAGCGGATCGGCGTGCACCGCGCCCTTGCGCTGGCGGCCGTCGGGTCCGACGACCGCGACAACATCGCGGTCTCGCTCGCCGCCCAGGGGATCGCGCCGGGACTGCGGCTGGTGCTGCGGGCCGGGGAGCAGGAGGCGATCGCCGAAACCCGGTCGCTGCTGCCCCTCGGGGTCACCCGCGACGTCACGTCCCTGAGCGCCACCTACGTCCTCGCCCGCCTGCTCGGACTCGACCCCCTCGGTGTGGTGGCCGGGCAGGCGCACGTGCATGTTCGGCTGGCCGGCGGCCGGTTCGAGGAAATCCCGATCTCCTCGCGCGGCGGGTGCCGGCACGCGATCGCCGGCGGCGCCGCGGCCCGCACGATCCCCTAGCTACTTCGACCTGAAAAACGAGGCGCCTCGGTGAGCATGATTCGGCCGTTCTCGGCCGGTCGGGATTGGGTTGGCCACAGACTCCCCGGATCGGCGCCTTTCACGCTGCCAGGGTGCTGATCTTGACCAGGTTGTGCGCCAGGACCCCGTGGCCGACCCAGATCTTGGCGCCTTCGGTGCTGTCGATGTGGGTGCGGTCCCAGCCGTATCCACGTTTGAGGGCGCTGATTCTGCCTTCGACTCCGTTGCGCCACTTGATTGTTCGTCGGAACGCTGGGCGGTGTTCCTCGGCTCGCCGGCCAGCGAAGGGTTTGCCCTTGCGAGGGATCACCACGTTGCGCACGCCGAGGTCGTGGAGGTCGTCCTCGACGGCTTTCTCGCCGTAGCCGCGGTCGGCGGTGATCGTGCGTGGTGGGCGGCCGGCGCGTGTGCGGACCCGATCCACGGCTGGGACCGGTTGGGGTGCGTCGGCGGGGTTGCCGCGTTCGACGTTGTGGTCCACGATCACGCCGTCGTCGCCTTCGACGAGCTTGGCCTTGTGGCCGAACTCGACCGGCTTGCCGAGTCGTCCCTTGGCGATGGGCCGGGCGTCGCCGGTCGTGCAGGCTGACCCGCCGGGTGGCTCCGTCCGGGGTCTGCCCGGCCAGCCGCTGTCGGGTCTGCGCGGCTCACCCTGCCGCGCTTCGGTGCCTGGCCGGGGGCAGCCGATCAGCGTTGTCGAATCAGGCTCGCGGGCAGTTGTCGCCGGTGGCGGTGGCGGGGCTGCTGCGATTGCCGGAGGTTGCCCGAGGCACGAAGCGGCCGGTCAGCTGCCCGGACCGGTCGCGCAGGGGCATGGTCGGGCCCTCGTCGAGGTAGTGCTCCTGCCCGACCGGCGACTGTGGCGCATCGACGACCCCACGCCGACTACGGCCGGCTCGACCGTGCCGCCCCGGCAGGATCGATATCGACCGGATCGGCCCGGCACGGGGAGGCGGTGCTGCCGGGCATGCGGATTTCACGTCGGCAGGAAAATCGCCGGGTTTCCGTCATGTCCGTCGCACGCGAGACGCACCGGAGGATTGCACGCATCGTACCGTCCGTCCGTGCCACCATGACTACACCGTCCTCCCGCAGATCGCCGCGGACGCCCTGGGCGTGGACCCGAGCCGCGTCCACATGTCGCTCGGCGACACCCGGCTCCCCGAGAACTTCGGCTCGATGGGGTCCTCGTCGACGCTGGGCATCGGCTCGGGTGTCCTGATCGCGGCGCGGAACCTGCGCGACGAGCTGGCGAAACTCGCCGGGAGCCCCGTCGAACCCGAGCGGTACCCGACGGTGCTGGCCGACCACGACCTCGACCAGCTCGACGCGTCCGGGACGTGGCTGCCGGGCGGGTCGCCGCTCGGAGAACTCGACGACGTCTCCATCCACACCTTCGGCGCGCTCTTCGCCGAGGTGCGGATCGACCAGGCCCTCTGCATCCCGCGGGTGATGCGGATGGTGGGCGTCTACAGCGTCGGCCGGGTCATCAACTCCCTGACCGCGCGCAGCCAGATGATCGGCGGCATGTGCTGGGGGCTGGGTCAGGCGCTGCTGGAGAGCTCCGAGATCGACACGAATCTCGGCCGCTTCGTCTCCAAGAATCTCGCCGGCTTACGTAATACCCGTGCCGGTAGTTTTCGCCGTGGGCGCAACGGATTTGCCGGTGTCATTGGCCGACCCACATCCGGCGTCGACATACCCGCAACAGCGTTGTGCGTTCGGCGAGGTCGAGTGCGTTGTCGGCCGAGACGATGTCGAGGAGTCGTTGGAAGAACGAGGTCGGCGCGAGACCGAACTCGATCATGATGTCCTCGGCCGGTCCGCCGCCCAACAGATGCCAGCGTCGGGCGAACTCCAGCATCCGTTGGTTTTCGATACGGCCGGTCGATGTCTCCACCATGTCAGTGTGCGCTCGGCCCGGGTTCGGCGCCCGTCCCGATTCGAATCCATCGTCCGGGCGCAGGATTCCGTGATGGCCCCGAATCATCACTTGTGCAACCGGTTCCAGGTGCGGGGCGGGCGATGGGAGCGGCAGACGGAGGGATCGGTGTCGAAATGAACGTTCGAAGAATTCCTGTGTGCCTGTGCGCTGCGCCGATCCTCCCGAACGGTCGGGGAAACGGAGGCCGAACACTCGGCGGAGGATCGCTGCGAATCGAGCGGGCGAAGGTCGGCAAACGCGCGCCTTTCATCGGAAACTCCGGAATGACCGGGCGCGGTCGCCAGTGCCCAAGAACGGCGCGGTCGCGGTGCTGTCCGCCGCACCGAACAAGCCGAACCCCGGCTCGTCCTGGCTGGGCAGCCCACCGGTGCGACGACGGCGGGCGGCAACCGAATCCGACTCCGCCCGCACCTTCGCGCCGCCGCTGCGGCTCGAGGTCGCCCGCGCCGCCGTCGAAACGTGCCGGCTGATCCCGGTCACGATCAGCTTCGCGATCGGACTTCGCGAATGGTCCGGAGGCGAAGGCGATCGGAGTTTCCTATCTGCGGGGTCGGAACCGAGATGGCGGGCTGGCAGGTGTTCGCGTCGGTGAGGATGTCGGTGAACGGGGCCTCCCGGGCGGCATTGAGTGGGGTGCTGGCGCGGGCTTTGGCGGCGTTGCCGGCCGTCTTGACCCTGGCTCCCCCCGCGTGCACGAGGTGGCAGTGTCGGGGGTCCTGCGTGTGTCTTTCCGTGGAGCGGGTCATCTTCCCGGGGCGTTCGACGAGGGTGGGGTGTGGGGGTTCGGTGGGCCGCCGGGGATTACGGTGAGTGTCCAGTCGCGGCGTTCGGTGAGGGCGCGGTGTAGGTGCTGTGTCCAGTGGCGGCGTTCGTCGCTACCGTGTTCGTGGGTGATCGTGATTCGCCGGGTCCACCTTTCGGGTATCCCGCGGTCGTTGATCGCCAGCCCGATGACAACCCGAAGTTCGGGATCGGGCGCTCCGGTGACGACGATGCGGCCGGGTTCGCCGCCCATCTCCATCCGGGCTCCGAGCATCGCGGCGACCGCTTCGGCCACTTCGTGCACGGACTGCGCCCCGAGCACGTCGATGTGGTCGACTTCGGTCATCTCGGTCCTCCGTTCTGTGCCGGCGGGCCGCAACTCGCGGCACCGTCGGCCGAATCACATCACGCACCTCGGTCGGCGGCGCGAGCGGCACCGGCGGCCCGTGCCTCGGCAGGCAGGAAACGGGCGGGTGTTCTCGTCCTCCGGGCAACTGGGGTCGGCTTCGGTTGGGTGCGGCGGGTCGGTTCATGGTTCGGGTGCACGCGCCCGAGCGCGCGTGCGTTGCTTGGGCGCGCCGTACGCGCTCGGGGCCGTCGCTGGGTTCGGGAGGCGGCGCTTCTCGTCCCGGGGCCTGGTGCGCGCGGGGTGGTGGTGATCTGTCGTTTCGGGCATCGTCGAGCTTGCGACGCTGTCTGGTGGCCACGGCAGGGGCGGTGGACAAGGCCATCGTCGGGGAGGAGGGGGAGAGCATCGCATTCGGTGTGAACGGTGTCGACTACGAGGGCGATCTGAAAGGCAAGCACACCAGCAAGTTGCACGAACGGTTCTGTCCCTTCATCGAGCACTGCGCGAGAGCGACACTGCCCGGCGACAATCACCGGCCATCACACGCGGTGGCGGGCGGGACGCAGGTGCTCGAAAAGCCCGCGGCACACACCGGCCCCCACCACTTCGAGGCGGGGGCCGGTGCGGCGCACGGCGGGGTGATGATTGCTACCGCGACACGGAGACCAGCATCGGCTCGCGCAGGTCGAAGTAGTCGACCTCGCCCATCAGCCGGCCCTCCTCCTCGAACAGCGAACGCAGATCATCGGGGACGGTGATCTTCTCGTGTGCGCGGGCCTCGGACTCGGTGGTGAAGTACACGGCCTCGACGTATCCGCCGTCGCCGGCGGAGCCGAACGTGCCGCCGATAATCTCCGGCCGCACCCCGGGCAGCTTGTCGCCGGCCTGGGCCATCAGCTCCGACAGCCGGTGTGTGTCGGTGGTGTGGCCCTCCATGATCTGCACGAACCCGGCATCGTCGGAGCCGCCGCCGAGCCACTCCATCGCGTCCGGGCAGTCCATGAAGGTGACCGGGCCGTCGAAGCACCGCTCCGTCTCGGCCCACCAGGTCCCCTGCTCGGGACGCTCGCTGTTGCGGCGGGCCGCCTCCTCGGAGTCGAACCGGACGAGCGCGATGTACGTGCCGTCTTCGCGGGTTCCGGAGGTGGACCCGAGGTAGCCGGTGGCCCCCGGTTGCAGTTCCTCGGTCCAGCGGTCCATGCATTCGCGCAGCCGCGGCTGATCCGAGACCTTTCCCTGGATGACTTGAATGAACATCAGTAACCTCCTCCCGCGGGGACACAGGTCCCCTCGGTGAAGTGCATCGCGGTGGCCGACCCGTCGCGGTCCACCGCCGGCGGGCGTCGACGGCCCGCGGCCGCAGCCACTGCGTATCCGATTTTTCTCCGCCGCACCGTGCGGGACAAGGGCGCACACCGGCAGCTCGCCGCCTGGGGTGGAGGTCGAACGGGTGTCCGCCTCCCGTGGTGGGAACAGGCGCGTGCAGAGCGAGTGGTGAGTGGACAGCTGGTCATTCGTCCGCCTTTCGCGCACCCTGTGCGGAGTCGTCTTTGGCTCACTGACCACCACACATGACCCGGATGCAGCCGGTGTGCCGACACACCCTCGCAGACCGGTCACGGTCCTGGTATCGCGCCGATTCGTCGACGGCTGCCCGAGGGGCGAGCTCCTGTGTCCTGGTCACACCCGCACCGGCGTGGAACGCTGGTCCTATGGAGGCAATGCCGCCGAGCCCGTGTGCCGGGCCGCAGACGACGAGGGCGGCGGTTCTTCCGGCGAGTCCCGCGTGTTCCGCCCCATGCACCGCGTCGGGTGTCCCTCCCACGGTCGGGGTCGAGGAGGAGTTCGTCCTGGTCGATTCCCACACCGGGGTCCCGCTTCTGTCCAACACCGCGGTGGCGGCGGCCGGAGCGGCGCTCGGCATCGATCTGCAGCTCGAACTCTCGCGGTGCCAGATCGAAACCGCCACCCCGGTCTGCGCGCGGATATCGGACCTGGATCGGGAGCTGCGGGGGCCCGATCACTCGCCGCGGCCGCGGCCGCCCGGTCCGGGACCCGATTGCTCGCCACCGGGGTTCCCGTGCTCGGGCCGTTGCCGCGGGCGATCACCGACACCCCGCGGTACCGGCGGATGGCCGACGGGTTCGGTGCCCTGGCCGAGCAGGTGATCTGCGGCTGCCACGTCCATGTCTGCGTTCCAGACCGGGACACGGCGGTGCAGGTCAGCAATCACCTGCGCCCCTGGCTGCCCGCGCTGCTGGCGCTGACGGCGAACTCGCCGATCATCGCCAACGTGGACACCGGGTATGCCAGCTGGCGGCGCATCCTGTGGGCGCGGTGGCCGAGTGCGGGACCGCCACCGTATTTCCGGTCGGCGCGACACTACGACGCCCTGGTCGCGAGGATGCTGGACTGCGGCAGCATCCTCGATCCGGCGATGGTCTACTGGGATGTGCGGTTGTCGGCTCATCTGCCCACCATCGAGATCCGCATCAGCGACGTCCCGGCCACCGTGCACGAGACCGTGCTGCTCGCCGTCCTGGTGCGGGCATTGGTCACCACCGCACTGTCCGCACTCGGGCGCGGGGATCTCGCCCGGCCGGTCGGCGACGACCTACTGCGGGCGGCGTGCTGGCGCGCCGCGCATGACGGTCTGACCGGACACGGAATCGACACCGCCGCAGAGAACTTGATTCCCGTATCCCGTATCCTCGGCCTCCTTCTCGCGCACGTCCGCACCGCCCTCGAGGGCACCGGCGACTATGCGTGTACTCGGGCGGCGGTGGCGCGGGTCCTGGACCACGGCAACGGCGCCGTCCATCAGCGACACGCACTGTGCACCGGCACCGTAGCCGACGTCGTCCGCACAGTCGCCGACCGCACCGCCGAAATCAGTGCGCCCGAACACGACCCCTGGGTGGCGTCGCCTCCGGCCGACGTCCCGGAACCGCCTGCGGTGGCTGGGAACGCCCCGTGTCTGCAGCGACCGGGTCAGGCGGGCGAGAGTAGTTCCCGTCGGTGGCCCGTGCGGGCGGCGGCTCGGTTTCGGCGCGCTCCAGTAGGTCGCGCAGTGTTTCTCATCGCGCCGAACGGGCCGGTATGGGCCGTCCGCAGCTTGTATGAAGGTTCGAAAGGACCGTGCACGCGTCCCGTACCCGTTCGAGCGCACCGTGCGGGTCGGTGTTCATCGACGGCGCGGCAACTGCTCCTGCGCGTTTCCGACCGCCGACATCAGGTCGCGATTGAGACGCTGATAGGTGCGCAGCCACGTCAGGTCGACCGGCTCGTCGTGGAGGTGGGCCATCAGCGTTTCGCTGTTGTTGTCGGTGTCCAACCACCGGCGCATCTCGGTGGTGCGGTCCTGCACGTCGTGCAGCAACTGCTCGTGAACGGTGGAGTTCGTCATCGGGCGTCGTCCTCCATTGCCGCGTACCTCAACGCATTTCGCTGCTCATTGTGGTGGGCGGGGGTGCCCGTTGTCAGGTGTTTCGCCGTCGACTGTGTCGAAGAGATGAGATGTTCACATGGGTGTTCGGCGCCGGATCTCGATCTCGCCGAACCGGACATCGACACCGGCCTTACGGGCCTCGGCGATCCGATCGATCAGTGCGTACGCGAACCGGTAATAGTCGATCTGCGAGGTCGGACTGTCGTGATGCGCGGTGTCGGCCGCGAGGAAGTTGCTCAGGTTTCCCTGTGCGAGGTTCACCGCCTTGATGGCCGCCTCTTGTCGTTCGACGGTCGCGGCCGTGGAGGCGCATCGGTCCGACAGTCGGGTTTCGGCCCGGGCAAGAGCGGCGCGGAGTGCGGGAGCGACGCGCTCGATGACGCTGTCCGGTGGCGGGGGTATTTGCTTCACGTCGTCGCGGATCGCCTGGTCGTCGTCGTGCGAGCTCATGACCATGGATTCTCCCCCGGGGGGTTTCGATCCGGACCGGGAATCACCGATCGAACACCGATCGATCAACGGGCAGCTGTCAGAGACGCTGGGAAATCGTCGCTCTGACCGCCCGATTGATTTCATTCGTGACAGGATTCGAACATCATTCCCGTCTGGTGTGTTTCTGCAGGTCAAAGCCGGGTTATTGCCGCTGGCCCCCACACTCGTCGTCTCGCTCCGGGCACAGTAGTTCCCTACCGCAGAAGGGCTCGACGCCTGTCTTCTAGAGTTCGGCGCCGGTGGGGGTCGGGATCTGCGCGCGGAGCTCGACGCAGCAATGCCCGGGCCGTGGTGCCAGCACTGCCTGCACGTGGGGGGCGTCGAGGCCGGTGAGGAAGCCGGTCAGGAAGGCGTGGTTGATGCCGCAGACCAGTTCGGGGGCCTTACGTGCCAGTGGGTGGAAGGGGCAGTTCCGCAGTCGCAGGCAGGTGGGGGTCGCGTGTACCGGTTCGAACCCCCTGGCCGCGAGCGTCTGCTCGGCCACGGTCAACGTGTGCTCGGCGTCGAGTCTTTCCGGTCGGCCTCGGTCGCGCGCGGCGGTGCCGAGTTCGGTTCCGCGTCGGGCGGCCACCTGCATCGCCCGCTGTCGGGCGTGGCCGTCTTCAGTGTCGGTCAGGACGGTGTCGAGGAGAATGTCGGCGAGCAGCTCGGGATGACGGGCCGGGATGCTGACCCGGATGTCCTCGTCGGTGGGCTCGTACACCTTGGGTGTCCGCCCGACCTTGCGGATACCGCCGACGGCCTCGTAGCGGGCCTGCAGAAGTCCGGCGTCGACGAGTTTGTCCAGATGAAAAGCCGCCAGCCGGCGGGAAATGCCGGCCGCGGCGGCGGCCTCGTCCCGGCTCACCGGTCGGCGCGCGTCCCGGATGAAGCCGTACATGCGGCGGCGAAGATCATCGGCCAACGCGGCGACCGCGGTGATCGCGGGTGCCGCTTCCGCGTCGGTGTTCTCGATCCGCACGCTCACCCCTCCACGGTAACGCCGATGACCTGGGAGAAGTGATGGTGCGGGGTAACCGCGGAAGGGGTCTTGACGTCGGTTCGGAATAAGACCAGGATTTATTGGTGAAATACGTGCGGTAGGAGGTCGGATGATGTCCGAGCAACTGCACCAAGCCAAACAACCCGTCAGTGCCGTGCTGGCCGGCCCCTACGGGCATCCCTTCCACCCGATCATGGTGACCGTGCCGATCGGCGCGTGGGTGTCGAGTCTGGTGTTCGACATCGCCTCCCACCTGGTCGAGGACCCGTCCGTGTTGACCGCGGGCTCGGTGTGGTTGATCGCGATCGGGGTGATCGGCGCGGTTCTCGCCGCGATGCTCGGCCTGCTGGATCTGTTCGCCATCCCCACGGGCACCCGCGCGTTTCGGACCGGGCTGATCCACATGAGCCTGAACCTCGTCGTGACCGCCGCGTACGCCGTGAACTTCGGGTGGCGGCACGCCGGTTACGGCCAGAGTGGGGCCGTCGCCGGCGGCCCGCTCACGCTGTCGGTGGTGAGCCTGTGCCTGCTCGGGGTTTCCGGGTTTCTCGGCGGCAAGCTCGCCTACCGCTACGGGGTGCGTGTCGCGGAGGAAACCGTCCAGGCCGAGGGTTTCACCGCCGCGGGCACTATCGCACACGAAAGCTGAGCGAGCACAGCGCTCGACTTGGGTGTTCCACAGTTGAGGAGACCGATCATGGGTATCGCCGCACTGATCACTTGGTTGCTCACCGCGGTGGGCGGCTTCTACATGCTGAGCGTCTGGATCGCGAAAGGCGGGACCCGCCGACCGAGCGCCAGTCATTTTCCGCCGGCGTTGATCTTCGGGCACCTCGCCCTGGCGGTCGTCGGGCTGGTGCTGTGGATCATCTACCTGCTCACCGACACCGATGCCCTGGCCTGGGTGGCGTTCGTCGTGCTGCTGCCCGTCGCGGCGCTCGGGTTCACCATGCTGGTGCGCTGGATCCCCAGCTACCGGGCCCGGGCGGCCGTGGCGGCGAGCACGCCTGGCGCAGGTGCCGAGGGGGAGCCGGCCGAGAAGCATTTCCCGGTCGTCGTGGTGGCCGGGCACGGTCTGTTCGCCGTCGTCACCGTCGTGCTGGTGCTGTTGACCGCACTCGGTGTCGGCGGCAGCTGAGATGCCCGGCCGCTGCGGGCGGCTCGGGTTCCACGGACGGTCTCGGAGAGGGTGCGCAGCGAAGGAGATGTGATGGACCGACAGGAACTCCTCGAGCGCATCGGGACTCTCGTCGCGCAAGAGCATGAGTTGCGCTCCCGCGTGCAAGCCGGGGAGCTGTCTCCGGGCGAGGAACAAGACAAGATCCGCCGTCTCGAGCCGCACTCGATCAGTGTTGGGATCTGCTACGCCAACGGCACGCCCGCCGGTCCGCCGGTCAGGATCCCGCCACGGTAAAGCCCCGGCCCCTCCGGGACGTCGAGGGCTATCTGCAATGAGAACCCCGGCTGGTTCGCCGGGCAAACCGAGGGAACGCTCCGATGTCCGAACCGACCGTGCGTTCCGATGCCGATCTGCGCTTTTTCTTCGCCGCTCCGGCTTCGGCGGGCGTTTGTCGGTCGGGGTCGAGGTGGTCTCCCGTGACGGCGATCTCGCCACACTCGACGGCACGTTGATGGATCACACCGGCACCGTGGTGGCCACTGCTACCGCCGGCGCCAGGGTTGTCCACCTCGACGACGGACCGAAGCGGTAGCCGGCCATCGGGCCCCCGGACACGGTCCGACTCAGGTGACGCTGCCGTGGGAAAGGCAGGCCCACAGCGTCGGCTGAGTGGGGGCCGGTCTCTGCGGGTGGTGGCACGGCGCGGGTGAGGCACGAATTTCGATCGTGCTCACCCGTTGCGCTCGGCGGCCGGCATCAGTCGATGGGGGTGCAGCGGTCCGGTCTTCGGGTGTCAGCCGCACATGGTGGCGTTCGACCAGTAGCGCAGCGGGCGGGGGTGCTGTAGTACTTAAACCGGGTAGATCGGTTTGTGATGTAAACCACATCTAAATGTGACATTGCCGCCGCTTTACCTACTACCTACCCGCAGGCTGGGGGCAGGGTCCGGACCGCCCACCGGGGCGGCCCGATTCCGAGGACGAGAAGGGGACTCTTCGCGGATGTTGTTGCCGATGGCGCCGACCGATTCGTTGTTCCTGCTGGGCGAGTCGCGGGAGCATCCGATGCACGTGGGCGGGTTGGCGTTGTTCACCCCGCCGGACGGGGCGTCCGCCGCGGACGTGCGGGAGATGTTCGAGACCGCCCTGGCCGGGGAGCGGGTGGCGCCGTTGTTCCGCAGACGCGCCCGGAGGTCGGTGACCTCGCTCGGGCAGTGGGGGTGGGGCACCCTCGCCGATCATCAGGTGGACCTGGAACATCATGTGCGGCGGGACGCGTTGCCGCGGCCGGGCGGCATGGACGAGCTGATGGCCCTGGTGTCGCGGCTGCACGGCACCCTGCTCGACCGCAGCCGCCCGCTGTGGGAGATGCATCTGATCGAGGGCCTCACCGACGGCCGGTACGCGGTGTACACCAAGATCCACCACGCCCTCGCCGACGGTGCGTCCGCGATGAACCTGTTGGCCGGTTCCCTGAGCGGGGACCCGCACCGGCGGCACATGCCCGCCCCCTGGCAACCCCGAACCCGGATCGCCGTGGTCCCGGCCCCCACGGCACCCGCTGTCGGCGGCGCTGACGGTCTTCCCGGTTCCGGGCTCGCCGGGGCGGCCTGGGATGTTGCGCGGGGTCTGGCCGGTGAGGTGGCGGGGCTGGTGCCCGCGGCGATCGGCACCGTGGACCGGGCCGCCCGCGGCAAGGGGGGTGCTCTGTCGTTGACCGCCCCGCAGACCCTGCTCAACGTGCCGATCGGCGGCGCCCGTCAGGTCGCCGCCCGCACGTTCCCGCTCGAACGAATCCGGTTGCTGGCCAAGCACGCCGACGCCACCGTCAACGACATCGTGCTGGCCATGTCCGCCGGGACCCTGCGCACGTATCTGCACGCCCGTGACGCGTTGCCGGTCGATCCGTTGATCGCGATGGTCCCGGTCTCGCTGCGCCCGACCGACACCCACCCCGACTACTCCGGGTCGGGTGGTGCGGGCAATCGGGTCGGGGTGCTGATGTGCAACCTGGCCACCCACCTCCCCGATCCCGGGCACCGGCTCGAGACCGTGCGGGACTGCATGCGCGAGGGCAAGGCCGCGCTGCGGGCGATGAGCCCGGCGCAGGTGCTGGCGATGAGCGCGCTCGGTGCCGCCCCGTTGGGGCTGGAGATGCTGCTCGGCCGACGGGGTCCGCTGCGGCCCCCGTTCAACGTGGTGATCTCCAACGTCGCCGGCCCGAAAACACCCTTGTTCTGGAACGGGGCCCGCCTCGATGCCCTGCTCCCGGTATCGATCCCGACGACCGGGCAGGCGCTCAACATCACCTGTACCAGCAACGATGACCAGATTGTCTTCGGATTCACCGGCTGCCGCCGCGCCGTCCCCGACCTGAACTCGATGCTCGACCATCTCGACACCGAACTCGACTCCTTGGAGCAGGCCGTCGGCCTGTAGCACCACACGACACCAGCGCAGGAGATCCGCACCCAATGAGCGCCCCCACCACCACGGCCCCGAACCCCATGCACACCGGACCGCGCACGGCATCGTTCAGTACCGCCGAGATCAAGGCCCGCATCGAGGCCATGTTCCCCACCGATCGGCCCAGGCCCACCCGGAACTGAAACCACCGCCCGCCCGAGCACCGACACCCGAGAGGACCTCGACCATGAACACTAACGTGGCACTTTTGCTGGCATTGCTCGCCGGAAGCCTCGGCGGCACCGCGGCCTTGCAGGCCTTCCTCGGACGAACCGGCGGCAAACGCCGCCCACACGGTGCACCGTTCCACCCGAACGGCTGACACACTCCGTCTCCTGCCGACCCAGCGTTCGGTCCTGCGGCCGGGAGTCGACCGAACGCAGCCCGGCGGTCGCTTCCAACGAAAGCGTCTGCGGCGCCGCACCGCTCGACGGACAGACCCGGCCTCGTCGGCGGAACCCCACGGGTGAGCACTTCGATGCCGGTGGTCACTCAGCAGACACCGGCGCCGCGAAGAAATCGGGTAGCGGGACGCATCGCGGTACCCTGCCGCCGCAGAGATGGCGGCCGTCCTGCCGGGGCGTGCAGGCCGGCGTTGCAGCCTGTGTCTCGACGAGCGGGTGCCAACTCGAATCCGGGTCCGGATTCCCGCGTCTCGTGACAGATCCTTCATCGGTGGTCACCGCGGCGGCGTATCAGCGTGACGCGTCGGCCGGTCACGTTATCCATGTCGATGACGAGGTGGCAGTCGCCGGGATCGATCGACCACGGCACCGCGCGCCGACCGTGAAATCGGGCCATGCCGTCCGCGTAGGACACGTAGGTGGCGTGGCCCATCGCGGTCACACTCCATCCGATTCGGGTGATCAGATCGATGCCCCCGCTTCGAATGCGAGAAACTCCCCGTCGAAGCGTTCGAACCACTCGCGGTCGGTGGGGATGACGACTTCGCCGCCGACGGCCGCGAAGGTCACCGGACGCAGCGCCGGGACCGCGTTCTCGGTGAAGACCATTCGCCCCACCGGAACCGACCGCAGCAGGCGTATGCACTCGGCCACGGGGAGCACCGAGTCCGGGGCTGTCGTGGTCATGACGGTCTCCTCAGCTCGAAGGGCCCGACCACTACAACAATCACCTCCCCCCCCCGGGGGGTGGAAACAGAGGACAAGGTCACCCCGACAGGCCAGTCCCCGAGCTCCCGATGAACACATGCACATTTGCGGACACGGCCAAGGCCGGACGGGGCCCTGTCGTGTCCGGTGCTGCCGGGTATCCCTTCATACCAGCGGACACCTTCAGCCCGCTGGTAGGCCGATCGCAAATCGCCCCAGGGAAGCGTCGGCCGTGTGACTCGCTTCGGCAATGGACCTCCGCCGAGACACCCGTCTACTCCGCTTATAGCTACCTACGGGCAGGGGAGCTGGGTCCGGTCACATCCGGCAACTTCGTTCCGGGTACTCCACCGGCTCGGCGAAGAGGTGGTGCGCGACGTCCTTGGCTACGAGGGCCGGCTGCCGCTGTCTGTCACCCGCACCCTGCGTGGGCGACGACAAGACCGTGAAAGAACGTCCGCCGGGGCCGATCTCCGGCGCTCGGCGACGATCTCCTCGCGGTGGCAACCCACCCGTACGAACCGAAAGAGCTTGTCCGGGGGTCATGAACAAACTCAACTCGAGGGTGATGGGGCTGACCATCATTCGAGGCCACCTCGACAGTGTCCGACCGGCGGGTGGTCACCGGACACCCGAGGAGGCACCTGGATGTCCGTTATGAGCGGGGTCCGATATGTCCCCAGGTGGTCAGAGGTCCACGGCCCCAGCAGTGCGGCCCGGAGGGTGGGGGAGCGGGCGTAGCGATCGGTCGGCAGCCGTGGCCGGTGCCCGAGGTCGGCGAGTACCTTCTCGGCGTCGGTGAGGGCGAGTGGGGGCAGGTCGGTCCGGATGCGGAGGAAGTACAACACCGCTCCGCCCGACCGCGGGATCCGCATGGGATCGGAGACCACCCCTCGACGCCGCCGCCCGGCAACCCCCCGAGGAACGGGGCACCCACTAGTCTCGGGCCTGTGCCCGTTCATGACGTCGACGCGTTGCTCGCCCATTTGAGGTCACTCGACGAGAATCGACTTGCCACGGTCCTGCGTCGGCGCCCGGACGCCTTGTCGTTGCCGTGGCCCGCGGACATCGCCGATCTGGCCGAGCGACTGCACAGCCGGGAATCGATCGTGACCGCCTACATGCGCCTGCCGCTCCCGCACACCGAGGTGCTGGGCGCCCTCACCCTGGTCGAGCAGCTGGGGCTCCCGGTCACCGCCGCCGGTGTGTCGACGTGGCTGGGCAGCGACCCGGGGGTGGTCCAGGCGTTCCTCGACGACCTGCACGAGCGCGCCCTGACCCTGGTCACCGCCGACGGCGAGATCACGACACCCGCCCAGTTCCCGGCGGTCGGCGCGGGGCTGGGCCAACCCGTGCGCGTGCTGCTCGCGGACGCCACGCTGGAGAGGCTGCGCGGGCTGGCCGCGGCACTGAAGATCAGGGGCGACGGTGCCAAGAAACTGGTGGTCGATCGCCTCGCCACCTATTTCTGCGACCCCGATGCGGTCCGCACCCTGGTCGACGCCGCGCCGCCCCGTGAGCGCGAGCTGCTCCTCGAGTGCGCCGAGCAGGGGGCCGCGCTGGAATACTTTCCGATGTACTTCGGGTCCTACCCCGCGGGCGCGCGGGAGCAGCCCGGTCACTGGGCTGTGGCGCGCGGGGTGCTGTGGCCGAGCCACGACGGCGCGGCCGACCTGCCGCTCGAGGTGGCGCTGGCGCTGCGCGGGGAGCGGTGGCGGCTCCCGTTCCATCCCGAACCGCCGCCCCTCGCGCACCACCCGGTGCCGACCGAGCATGTGGACGCCGAGGCCGCGGCGCGCCTGCTGCGGATGATCGAGCGGGTTACGGCGCTGGTGGATACGGCGACGACCGAGTCGATTCCACTCATCAAGTCCGGCGCGGTGGGACTGCGCACACTGCGCATCTTCGCCCGGGACTGGGACGTCGAGGTGGACGAGGTGCGCCTCGCCGTGGAACTGGCCCTGGCCACCGCGGTGCTCGCGCCGGCACCACCACCGGCGCCCCCGAGGAGCCGTGGGCGCAAGCGGCCGCCGCCGCAACCCTCGCCCGGCCTGATCCCCGGTCCTGCGGTGTCGGCGTGGCGATCCGCCGACGCCGCGTCCCGGGGACGCGCCCTCCTCGACACCTGGTGGCAGTCGGACCGGTCGGTGCTGATGGATTCGACGGTGGCCGCCGAGCTGGGCGAGAGCGCCGTGTACCGGCACCTGCGTCACGAACTGGTCGACGTGTATGCCACCTTGGGGCCCGGGCGGGCAGTGTCGGACATCGCGGAACTGGTCTCGCTGCTGGGCTGGCGGGCACCGCTGATCGGGGAGGACATCGTCGGGGACGTTCTCACCGCGGCCGTCCGCGAGGCCGAGCTGCTCGGTCTGCTGGCGCTGGGCGCCGCTACCGCGCTGTGCCGGGCCCTGCACACCGGCACCCTCGCGGCCGCGACCGCGGAGCTGACCTCCGGCGCCCACACGTCCGCGGTGATCGGTGCCGATCTCACCGCGGTGGTCCTCGGCCCGCCGGCCACCGACCTGTCGCGATTTTTGGACGGTGTCGCCGCCCGGGAGTCCCGCGGGGCGGCCACGACCTGGCGGTTCACGCCGGACAGCATCCGGGCGGCGTTCGATCGGGGAACAACCGCTTCGGACCTGATCGGGGAGCTGACGTCCATCGCACCCGCGGGCCTACCGCAGGCGTTGGAGTACCTGATCGGCGATGTGGCCCGCACCCATGGGCAGGTGGGCGTGGTGGAGCTCGGCTGCGCCGTCGTCGCCGACGACCCGACGCTGCTGCGCGAGCTGGTGGGCAACCGGAAACTCGGCAAGCTGGGACTGGCCACGCTGGCCCCGACGGTGCTGGCCTCGCGCACCGACGCCGGCACGATGCTGTCCGCGCTGCGCGCGGCCGGCTACGCGCCGGTTGTCCGCGGGGTCGACGGCAGCGTGCTGATCTCGGCGCCGCCGACCACCGAGTCCGCCGCCGGCGGCCGCGAGCTCGACGCCATCGGAATCGCGGCCGCCGATCCCGACCGGCATGCCCGCCACCTCGCCGCCACGGCGGGCCGCGCACCGCTCGACCCCGCCGGACGGTTTCCCTCCTTCGCCGCGCTGCGCGGCTGCGGAGAGGCCGAGGCGATCTGGCAGCTGGTGGCGGGCCGGCCCGCGCACATCACCCAGGACGGGCGCACGCAACTGGTCCACAGTGCGAAGTTGCGGGGGGACACTCTGACCGCGTGGAGTGCCACGACCGAACGGTACGAGGACTTTCCGGTGGCGCAGATCTCGATTTCCGGACCACCCGGGGCCGGGCTCTGAGATCACGCGTTCGGGGAAACAGCGAGGCAGCGCGATCCGACTGCTCGGCGGCGCGCGGATGCGGTGAGGTGAACGCCGCACGGCCGACCCGTTCGCGGAGTGGGCTGACGACGCCCCCGGGAAAAGGCGGTGCCGACCCTCTCGAGCGACGGACGCGCGAGAGGCGTCAGCGGACGAGTGCGTAGGAGCCCAGCGTGGCCGACACCGCCTCGAGCTTCCCGTCGTACCAACTTTCGGCTACCTCATTCGTGAACAGCTCGGCGTTGTCGACATCGAAGGTGTCGTGAATCGCCCTGGATCGAGTGGAGACTCCGGTTCAGGCCACCTCGGGGGTTGAGGCAGCCGGGGGACGCTGTTCACGATAGCGGGTCTCGTACCAGATCGGCGAGAGATAGTCGATCGA
>SEEV01000402.1 GCA_004211695.1 Rhodococcus sp. (in: high G+C Gram-positive bacteria) | reverse complement strand
CAGCACGCCGATGGTGCCCAACGTGATCGTCAGGGCATTCATGTCGCGGCCTTTCGTTTCAGGGCGGCAGGGCGGCCACCTCGGGACTGCTCGTGATCCTAACGCTTGCTAAGTTACCCACTAGTAACTTAACTAGTCTACCTGCGGGTAACTTACCGCTGTTCGGCAGGATATCTGCAGCTCGGGCGCCGATGCAGCATGTGGCGCATGCCACAATCGGACTTATCTGTTCGTCACGTTAAAGGGTCGACATCGCGGTGTTCGCCCAAGGTCGCCCTAAGTCCGGCCGGAGTCCACCGCAGGGTGCTCGGGCCGGCTCGACCAGGTGTCGCGTCGGGGTTCGGCGTGTCACGAATTCGCTGCGTTTATGTGGCGGCCGGATAACGATCGGCAAATTCAGGTTTGCGTGCGCCACGACTACTTCGGGAATTGGCGGAGTGACGCAATTCATGCCACGCAATTCGCGGGAATTACACCGGTTCGAGTCGCTACCGAGCGGTAACTTGGCACTCGGATGAAATCTTCGTCAATGCGTATTTCGGCCGTGATTCCGCTGTTACTCTGAGCGTGTTTTCCGGCCCTGGCCAGGGTTGCGCAGTGCACTTCGATCACACCAATACTTCGTCGGGACGCTCCTGAAATGAGGCATCAATGATCGTGAGAAGAGCTGCAGTGACGGCAGGCGTGGCGGTCGCCGCCATGGGTCTGGCTGCCGGAGTTTCCTCTGCAGGACCGGCTGTCGCGCCCGCGCCGACGGCCCCGGCCGCGACGTCGACGGCGCCCGCTGTGCTCCCGCTGCCGTTGCATGACGTCGCGTCCCGTGAGGAGAATGACAGGGCGTTCGGTCAGTTCGGTGCACAGGTCGGCATCGCCGTCACGGTCGGAAGCCTGGTCGGAACGATTGCTGGGGCTGGAATCGGCTGTATCGCAACACTTCCCGCTGGCTGCGTCGCCGGCCTGGTGACCGGAGCCGGTATCGGCGGGGTTGTCGGAACGATCGTCGCCGGTGGTCCCGCTCTCGGCGTCAGTGCGTACCAGTTGTGGGAGACGTACAACGCCGCTCCGGGGACTTCGATCTACGCGGACAGGGACGAGTAGGGCCTTCGCTTCGACGCCCGGCCCCGTCGCGCCCCTGTGTGGCGGGGCCGAGTCGTGTCGGTGTCGCTCAACAAGAAACCGACCGGTTCCCCGCTTTTTGTGGTACTAACTGAATCCGTGCTCGGTGAAATTCTCTGATTTAGGGTGCGCGACAGTCCCGCGGTCGAATTTTTGTTACGCCGCGCCGATTTGTTCCGAAGCGGGAATTTTCTCGAGTTGAGCCTCGATTGGGATCTGTCACAGCCGCAAGTTACTGTTTAGCAACGGATGGGGTTGAAACCTTAAGGGGATGGAATGAAGTTGCGTCGAGTCGTCACGACATCGGCTTTGGTGGCGGCCGTTTTCGCCGCGGGTTCCGGCCTCGCGACTGCTGACCCGGGTACGCCGCAGGAGCAGATCGGCTACGAAACCCACGTGGAGGATCGCGCCGTCGTCACCAAGATCGATGCGGGTGCCTTCGTCGTGGCGTCGGACGGCCAGTCCGTTGCGCTCGAGGACGGAGCGGGAAACCCGGTCGTCTCTCTCCCGCTTGCCTACCGGTTCGACGGATTGCAGTTCCCCTTCGACGAGGAGGTCAGCGAGGACGGCAGGACTCTTACGCTGACCCCGGTCACCGATCGCACCAAGGCCACCCCGGTCGCAGACATCGATCTGCCGCTGAGCGATGTGGCCTCGGTCGAGGAGAACACGAGAGCTCAGACGAATTTCGCTCAGCAACTCACGCTTGCCACTGCCGTCGGGGGATTGGCGGGCACGGTCGTCGGTGGGGCAATCGGGCTGGTCGGTCTGATCGCAGGGCCTGTCGCGCTCGCTACGGTCCCCGTGTTCGCGGCAGTAGGTGCGATCGCCGGAACTGTCGTGGTCGGTGGACCGACTCTCGTCATCGCGGGGATCCAGCTGGCTCAGACGCTGACGGCGCCCGATGGCACCACGATCTGGGCGAAGAAGGACAAGGACGCGAAGTAAGTTTTCGACGAGGCTGAGTCTCCTGCGAGAGGTGTTGAGAATTCGATGGCAGAACTGTTCGGCATCCTGGCCGACATCTTTGGCTACGTGATCACGATCGTGACGGTCGGCCCGAAGCTGTTCTGAGTTCCACGGGTGTGAGCACGCACCCCGACGCCGCCCGTCCTCCGTTCGGAGGGCGGGCGGTTCGTCGTTTCACGAGCTCCGAAAGTGAACCTGGTCACAGAGGCTGAGCTGCCCTGCCGAGATCGCCAATGCTTAGGCTAACCTTCGTCCGTCACAGCGCTGCTCTCGAAACGGATCTCGATGAACCTCCGACGGTTTACTGCAACATCCATGCTCGTCGTCGCGGCGATGGGCGTCGGAGCGGCTACGTCCTACGCCGATCCGGCAGTCGCACCGCACGCGGGCGCGGAGCAGGGCATCCCGAACATCAACTATCAGACCGCCCGGGACGGCGACGCGGCTGTGGCGACCCTCGACGCCGGCGCCTTCTCGGTCAACGCCGCCAACGACACCGTCGACGTGGTCGACGACGGCGGCCGGGTCGTGGCCTCCATCCCTACCTTCTTCCGGATCGACGACCTGCAGCACCCCTTCGCCGTGGCGGTCGACGCATCCGCGCGCGTTCTGCGACTCGTCCCGAACATGGATCCGGCGGCGGCGACCCCCGTCTCCGTGTCGGAACGGCTGACCCTCGACGACGTCGCCGCACCGGTGGACAAGGAGGAACGCGACGATCGCGCACTCGACGACTTCCAGCAGCAACTGGGAATCACCACTGCGATCACCGCGATCGTCGCAGCCATCATCGGTGGGGCGATCGGCTGCGCGGTCGGCGTCATCCCCGGCACGGCGGCACTGGTGATTCCGTTCCTCGGCCTCGCCGGGCCGGTGGCGGGGTGCATCGGGGGCGCACTGATCGTCGCCCCCGTCGCCGCGCTCGCGGGAACCATCGTGGTCGGCGGCGGCGCCCTCGTGGTTCTGGGCATTCAGTACTTCAACACGATCAACAGCCCGTTCGTCGCACCGGCACCCGCGGCATGAGCGGCCGGTACGCACGGAACCTCCGAGCCCTCACCGGCGCGGCGTTCCTCGTCGTCGCCGCCCTCGGAATCAATGCCGGCACCGCGCACGCAGCGCCGGTGACGCAGGGTGGGCCCGACATCGGCTACGAGGCGCACGCCGAGGGCGATTCGGTGGTCACGTCGATCGATGCCGGTGCCTTCCGGATCACCGGCACCCGCGACGCGATCGAGGTGGTGGACGACGGCGGCAAGGTGGTTGCCGCACTTCCTCTCACGATCCGGTTGGGCGATGCCGTCTATCCGATCGACGCCGACCTCGCCGGACGCACGGTGACGCTCACCCCGCACGTACCCGCGGACGTCGCATCGTCACTGAAGTCGGTGGCGCAGGAGGGGTTCGACACCCAGGACGAGCGGGACGACGTCGCGCTGGCCGACTTCAACAGCTATCTCGGCTACGCGACACTGATCGGCGGCCTGATCTTCGGTGTGATCTTCGGAGTCGTGGGTCTCGCGGTCGGCTGCGGGTTGCTCGCCGTGACCGTGATCGGCACCCCGGTCGGGTGCCT
Organism: Rhodococcus sp. (in: high G+C Gram-positive bacteria); assembly: GCA_004211695.1. Lineage (GTDB taxonomy): Bacteria > Actinomycetota > Actinomycetes > Mycobacteriales > Mycobacteriaceae > Rhodococcus_F. The sequence goes on along the minus strand of SEEV01000402.1, from coordinate 2,097 downwards.
CGGTGGTCTGATGGCGGGATTCGCCGCCGGCGGACTGGCCGGGACCATCTTCGTGGGCGGCGCCGCACTGGTGATTCTCGGAATCCAGTACCTGATCACCATCAACACGCCCTTCGTGCCGCCCGCGTCTGACCCGACGTCCTGATCAGGTCCCGCGCGACCGGTAGCCGTCGAGGAAGGCTTCGACCCCGTCGGTGACGATCGCCGACACCTCGTCGTCGCCGAGGGCAACCGCCCCGTGAAAGGTGCGCTCGGAGATTTCCGCCTCCACCAGGAGGGCGAAATCGAATGCGGCCCTGCGTGGGTCGTCGATGCGGAGAAGTCGGGCGGTGTCCAGTCGCGCGAACGCATCCGCCGGTACGCGCTGCACACGCCGCGGTCCGGCCCTACGCGGCCTGACTTCGTAACCGACGACAACGGCCCGCCTCCTTCGAGAAGGAGGCGGGCCGCAGTCGTCGGCGGAGTGCGTTACGAGGTGCGCACGCGCAGACCCGGGTTCTCCGCCAGCACCTCGTTGATCGGCGTGGCGAACAGTTCGGGGCTCTCACCGAGGACGAACGTGACGACATCCGCGACCTGGCAGACCGGGTACTGTCCGACGTTGGACGCGCTCGAGATGCCGAGTGCGAGGGTGCCGGTGACGATGGTGCCGCCGCTGTCGCCCTGCAGGGCGCACATGCTCGTCGAGAAGCTGTCGGCCAGCGTCCGCTCACCGACCGAGACGGTCTGGGCGACGGACGTGACCCGACCGCACGTGAAGCCGGTGGTCAGACCCGACTTGCAGACCGGGGCGCCGACAATCGGGTCGGCTGTTCCGGTGATGGCGACCGGCGCCGCGCCGGGAACGCGGACGCCGTTGTTCTCGAACCGGCGTGCTGCGCTGTCGTCGGCCCGGATGATCGAGTAGTCGTGAATGTCCAGGCTGGTCTTGGCGAAGGTGCCGATCCGCGGACCGGTGCCACCCGGGACCAGCGAGAACGCCTCCGACGCCTCCGAGGTGCCGGCTGCGGCAAGGTTGGGGTCGCAGTGCCCAGCCGTGATGTTCACCGGTCGGCCCGCACTGTCGGTGCCGTTGAAACCGAGCGAACAGCGCAGCCCCACGCCGCCGCCGAGCGAGCCGTAGGCGTCGCCGCCCAGCAGGGCGTCGGCAGGGAGCGGCTCGGCGATGGGGGTGAGATCGGTGGACGGCTGCGGAGCGGCCGTGGCAGGCGACTGCACGACGCGGGCGCCCTTCAGGAAGTCCGGAAGCTGCAACCCGCCGACGTTGTCCGCGCGGAGCACCAGATCGTTGTTCACGATGTCGATGGCCACACCCCGCACCAGATCCGCGACGGCGGGCGGCTGGGTGTCCAGCCAACCGTCGAGCGTCTTCACCTGCGCCTGCAGGCTGCTCTCGCTCTGAGCCACATCCTTGACCTGGAAGCCGGCCTTCTCGGCTGCGGCGACTGCGGCATCCTTGTCGGCCCCGTCGGCCAGCCCGACGATCGGGGTGCCGGCGTTGTCGAGCCAGGTTCCGGCGAAGGCGTCCGGGAACTGGGTGCGGGCGATCTTGGCGAACTCGGCCAGCTTCTGGCCCAGCTGGGAGTGCTCCAGGTACTGGTCCGGGCTCAACGACAGATCACGCTGAATGGCGTCGATCAGTTCCGCGGGAAGCTTGGCGGCCTGGCCGGACACTCCGGGCTCGACCGGATCGGCCTGAGCGGATGCGGCGACCGGACCGAGGAGCAGCAGCGCGGCAGAGCCGAACACGGCGGCACGACGTGCGATGGAGCTTCGCATGGGGGCCTTTCTATGTTTGTTTGTTCGCAGTTGCCTCGCGGGCGCATACGAATACGGCCCCCCGACAGGTAAGGCCGTACACAGTCGGAGTCGACTATATGGGTTCGTCCCGCCTATTCCCACCTGTAACACTCTCGGTGGACGACGCAGCTGGACAAAGCGGACACCACGCCTGAATACACCTGTGCCCGGTGTCCGAGCGGAACGGACACCGGGCACAGAGTCGAGCGGTGGAGAACTAGTCGGAAATGGTGCGCACGCGCATCCCGGATCCGATCGTGTCCACGATGTCCGCGACCGGGATACCCAGGCTGGCGG
>SEEV01000401.1 GCA_004211695.1 Rhodococcus sp. (in: high G+C Gram-positive bacteria) | reverse complement strand
GCCGGTGTACGAGTCTTCTATCACCATGGGCTGCTCGGTCATGATGGGGAGGCTACCGTCGAATACAGGCAGGTGAGTGGCAGGGCGGCCATCCGTCCCACAGAACGTGTCGGTGCCCCCGCTTACCATGGCACGGCCAGAGGGCTCAGCGTTGCTGCGCGTACTCGGCTGTCGAACAATGAAGGGACTTGGAGTGGCGGATCGCCTGATCGTGCGGGGTGCCCGTGAGCACAATCTGCGAGGGGTCGATCTCGATCTACCCCGCGACAGCCTGATCGTGTTCACCGGGTTGTCGGGCTCGGGTAAGTCGAGTCTCGCGTTCGACACGATCTTCGCCGAGGGCCAGCGACGCTACGTCGAGTCGCTGTCGGCGTACGCGCGCCAGTTCCTCGGTCAGATGGACAAGCCGGACGTCGACTTCATCGAAGGTCTGTCACCGGCGGTGTCCATCGACCAGAAGTCGACCAACCGGAACCCGCGGTCCACGGTCGGCACCATCACCGAGGTCTACGACTACCTCCGCCTGCTGTATGCGCGGGCGGGCACCGCGCACTGCCCGGTGTGCGGCGAGCAGATCGCGCGGCAGACGCCGCAGCAGATCGTCGACCAGGTACTCGACATGGAGGAGGGCACCCGCTTCCAGGTGCTCGCCCCGGTGGTGCGGACCCGCAAGGGTGAGTTCGTCGACCTGTTCGACCAGCTCAACGTGCAGGGCTACTCCCGGGTGCGGGTCGACGGCGTGGTGCACCCGCTCACCGATCCGCCGAAGCTCAAGAAGCAGGAGAAGCACGACATCGAGGTCGTCGTCGACCGCCTCACCGTCAAGGCCAGTTCCAAGCAGCGACTCACCGACTCCGTCGAGACCGCGTTGCGGTTGGCAGAGGGCATCGTCGTCCTCGACTTCGTCGACCGCGAGGAGAACGCCGCCGACCGGGAACGCAGGTTCTCGGAGAAGCTGGCCTGTCCGAACGGGCACGCGCTGTCCATCGACGATCTCGAACCGCGGTCGTTCTCGTTCAACTCCCCGTACGGCGCCTGTCCCGAGTGCACCGGTCTCGGAATCCGCAAGGAGGTCGACCCCGACCTCGTGGTCCCCGACCCCGAGCTGTCGCTCGAAGACGGTGCCATCGCACCCTGGTCGATGGGGCAGAGTTCCGAATACTTCGGCCGTCTGCTGTCCGGACTCGGCGACATCCTCGGCTTCGACATGAAGACGCCGTGGAACAAACTCCCCGCGAAGGCGCGCCGGGCGATCCTCGAGGGCAGCGAGGAGCAGGTCCATGTCCGGTACAAGAACCGGTACGGGCGTACCCGTTCCTACTACGCCGAGTTCGAGGGCGTCATGCCCTTCCTGCACCGCCGGCTCGAGCAGACCGAGTCGGACCAGATGAAGGAACGCTATGACGGCTACATGCGCGACACCCCGTGTCCCGCGTGTGGTGGCGCGCGCCTGCGCCCCGAGATCCTGTCGGTCACCATCGCGAACGAGAAGTTCGGCATGAAGTCGATTGCCGAGGTCTGCGAACTGTCGATCTCCGATTGCGCCGACTTCCTGAACAGCCTCACGCTGGGCAGCCGCGAGGAGGCCATCGCCGGTCAGGTGCTCAAGGAAGTCCAGGCCCGCCTCGGCTTCCTGCTCGACGTGGGCCTCGAGTACCTGTCGCTCGCACGCGCCGCCGGGACACTGTCCGGTGGCGAGGCGCAGCGTATCCGTCTCGCCACCCAGATCGGCTCGGGCCTGGTGGGTGTCCTGTACGTGCTGGACGAGCCGTCGATCGGTCTGCATCAGCGCGACAACCGGCGTCTCATCGAGACCCTGACGCGCCTACGTGACCTCGGGAACACGCTCATCGTGGTCGAGCACGACGAAGACACGATCCGCACGTCCGACTGGGTGGTCGACATCGGACCGCTCGCGGGCGAGCACGGCGGAAAGGTCGTCCACAGCGGGCCGTACCAGGAGCTGCTCGACTGCGAGGAATCCCTGACCGGCGCCTATCTGTCGGGTCGCAGCCACATCGAGATCCCCGCGATCCGCCGTCCCGTCGACCACAAGCGGCAGGTCACGGTGATCGGTGCGCGCGAACACAACCTCGGGGGCATCGACGTCAGCTTCCCGCTGGGCGTGCTCACGTCGGTGACCGGCGTGTCCGGGTCGGGTAAGTCGACGCTCGTCAACGACATCCTCGCCACGGTGATGGCCAACAAGCTCAACGGCGCCCGGCAGGTGCCGGGCCGGCACACCCGTATCAACGGGCTCGACCAGCTGGACAAGCTCGTGCAGGTCGACCAGTCGCCGATCGGCCGCACCCCACGTTCCAATGCGGCCACCTACACGGGGGTGTTCGACAAGATCCGCACGCTGTTCGCCGCGACCACGGAGTCCAAGGTGCGTGGCTACCAGCCGGGCCGGTTCTCGTTCAACGTCAAGGGCGGCCGGTGCGAGGCCTGCTCCGGCGACGGCACGCTGAAGATCGAGATGAACTTCCTGCCCGACGTGTACGTGCCGTGCGAGGTGTGCCACGGGGCTCGGTACAACCGGGAGACGCTCGAGGTCCACTACAAGGGCAAGACCATTGCCGAGGTGCTGGACATGCCGATCGAGGAGGCCGCGGACTTCTTCGAGCCCATCACCTCGATCCACCGCTACCTCAAGACCCTGGTCGAGGTCGGTCTCGGGTACGTGCGGCTCGGTCAGCCCGCGCCGACGCTGTCCGGTGGTGAGGCGCAGCGTGTGAAGCTCGCCGCAGAACTGCAGAAGCGTTCGACGGGCCGCACGGTGTACATCCTCGACGAGCCCACGACGGGTCTGCACTTCGAGGACATCCGCAAGCTGCTGGGAGTCGTCAACGGGTTGGTCGACAAGGGCAACACGGTGATCGTGATCGAGCACAACCTCGACGTGATCAAGACGTCCGATTGGGTGGTCGACATGGGCCCCGAGGGTGGGTCCGGCGGCGGAACCGTTGTGGCACAAGGCACCCCGGAGGAGGTGGCGCAGGTTCCGGAGAGCTACACGGGGCGGTTCCTCGAGAGCGTCCTCGCGGTGCCGGCGCCTGTTGCCGCGAAGCCGAAGGCGGCAAAGTCGTCGGCCACGCGGAAGTCCGCGTCGGCGAAGAAGACTGCCGCGGCCTCCGCGGCACCGCGCAAGCGGGCGCCGAAGAAGGCCGCAGCTGTCGGCTGAGTTCGGTCAGACCGTGGCGGCCGCGTCGATCGCGTTCGCCAGATCTGCCGGTCGCGACCACATCGGCCAGTGGCCGGTCGGCAGATCGACGTAGTCGACCTTCGCGATCTGCGCGAGCTCGGCGGCCATCGGGTGACCGGCCTCGGCCATCTGCCGGATGACCTCCGACGGGAAGCTGGTGCAGATCACCGTGGTCGGCACGTCCAGTCGGCTGCCGTCGCGGAGGTCGAGACTGTCCCTCGCGGGACCGGCCGGTTCGGGCACCGCCCGGCTGCGGAACACGTCGAGCGTGGCGTCGTCCAGTCCGTCGAGACTGCTGCCTTCGGCCTCGAGTTCGGACCACGACGGAAGCGGGATCTCGGTGACCGCCGGATCGAGGTCCTCACGGAGTGCGGTGCCGTTCTGCAGCGGGCCGGAGTCGACGTAGACCAGTCGGGCCAGTCGTTCGGGCACCCGGTCGCTCGCGGCGTAGGCCACGGGCCCGGCGCCGCTGTGTGCGACCACGACCGCACGCTCCGACGGCGGCGTCGCCGAGACCGCGTCGACGACGGCGGTGATGTGGTCGTCGAGTCGGATGGTGCTGCGATCGGTGTCCACCGAGTCGAGGCCGGGCAGGGTCACCGTCGTGACGTGATGTCCGTGGCCGGTGAGGTCGGATGCCACCGACTCCCAGGCCCACGCGCCGAGCCAGAATCCGGGAACCAGAATGATGTGAGTGGTCGAGTTGCCGGGTACTTCGCTTGTCCGAGTCATGGGACAACAGTGAACCCGCAACGGTGACATCAGCGTGTCACCGTATTTGTCACGGTCGCATAACGGAATTCGTCGGCGAGAATCGAGACTCTGTCGCGGTCGTTCGGCAGACTGCCCTCATGGACCGCCCAGCCCGCCTCCACGCCTTGACGGAAGAACTACGTCGGGCGGGGGACCGGGGCCGCACTGCGGAGCAGTTGGCCGCCCAGTTCGAGGTGACCACCCGCACGATCAAGCGGGACATCGCGGTGCTGCAGTCCTCCGGCGCCGCGATCCGGGCCACTGCGGGGCCGGGCGGGGGATACGGGATCGTCGGGAACGGCACGCTGCCTCCGGTGAATTTCACGCCCGCCCAAGCGGTCTCGGTGGCTCTCGCCCTCACGGCGTGTCGCGACGCGCCGTTCGCGACCGACGGCCGGGCGGCGCTGGCCAAGTTGCTGGACGTGATGGACGCGGAGTCGAGGGAGCGGGTGGAGCGGCTCGGCGCGAAGGTGTGGATCCGGCGTGACGCCGAACTCGACAGCGCGGAACCGCGGATCCGCCGCGTCGTCGAAGAGGGTTTGCAGCGCGAACTGATGGTGTCGCTGCGCTATGTGGACCGAGACGGCGGCCGCACCGAGCGGGTCGTCGAACCACACCTGCTCGCTCACACGAGGGGGTCGTGGTTCCTCGTCGCATGGTGTCGAAGCCGGTCGGGTGTCCGGTGGTTCCGGCTCGACCGGGTGTCCGACGCCACCCTCACGGGCCGGTCGTTCGTCCCCCGCGATCCGGACCTCTTCGGCGAACCGCCCCGCGACGCCCGCACCGTGTTCGACGGGTGAGGTCCGATCAGAGCGCGCGGGCAGCCGCCACGGATCGGTTCAGTAGCGACACGAGGACGGACTCGTCGACGTCGGCGAGTTTCTTGACGTAGAGGCAGCCCTTGCCGAGCTTGTGCTTGCCGAGTGCGGCGAGTTCGGCCTCGTGCTCGGTGAAGTCGAGCGAGAGGTACAGGGTGAGCGCCGCGGCCCGGGGAGAGAAGCCGATCAGGGCGGTATCGCCCTCGTGCCCGCTGGCATACCGGTAGTGACGGGAACCGAATCCGATGATGCTCGTGCCCCACATCGCGGGCGGTTCACCGCTGGCCGCGGTGAGCAGTTCCACCAGTCGCACGCTGTCGGCGCGCTTGCCCGGGTCTGCGACGGTGTCGAGGAATTCGTCGACTCCGGCCGGCGTCTTCCGGGTCTTGTTTCTGCTCGCCATGTCAGTACACGGGGCCGGTGTACTTCTCGCCGGGACCCTTGCCGGGCTCGTCGGGGTGCGAGGACGCTTCGCGGAACGCCCGCTGCAATGCCTGGAGGCCTTCGCGGATCGGTCCGGCATGCGGGCCGAGGTACTCGATGGAGGCGGTCACCAGCCCGGCGAGAGCGGTGATGACGCGCCGGGCCTCGTCGAGGTCGAGGTGCGGGCTGGACTCGGGATCGGGGTCGGACAGGCCGAGCTTCTCGGCTGCCGAACTCATCAGCATCACCGCGGCGCGGCTGATGACCTCGACCGAGGGAACGTCGGCCAGCTCCCGGACGTCGGTATTCTGGTCGCCGCCGGCCGGGGTGCCTTCGTTCGGGGTGGGATCGATGTTGTCCGTCATGCCATAGAGGATTCCACCAGCGTCCGGCGGCGCAACGTCCCGGTATCGATTAGCTCACGACGTGCGCAAATGTTACCCTTGACGCAACGACCGCCTTCGGATTTGTCGGGGGCAGCAAGTGGAGTCCGACTCCCACCTCTGCGCGGCAGGTAAAACTGCAGTTCAGTGGTCCGGTCGCTCGGTCCGAGGCTACTCG
>SEEV01000400.1 GCA_004211695.1 Rhodococcus sp. (in: high G+C Gram-positive bacteria) | reverse complement strand
ATCGCGGTCGAAGATCTCACCACCCTCGAGACCCGCGGACACGGACGGGCCAACAACAACCGGGCCGCGCAGTCCGCCCGCCGCCAAGCCGTCGCAGCACTCGCCCACACCGCCGCCGGTGCCGGCATCACGGTGGTCTCGGTGCCCGCCCGAGGATCCTCCGCACAATGTCCGGGCTGCGACGAACCACTCTCCCGCCCCGGCGGCTACCACACCGCGTGGTGCCCACGTTGCCGGGTCGGCGGCAACGGCGACCACATCGCCGGGGTGAACCTGGCCAAACGCGCACTGCTCGGGAAAAACAAAGCCATCCTCCGGCGGGGGCAATTGCCCGCGGTCCGGGTGGCCGAACACGCCCGGGTACACCGGTGCCGCGACAAAAACGGCCCCACCCCGAGCCGACCGCGGCACCGCCGGGTCCGCCGCAGCCTGCCCACCGTGACACCGCGGTTGGGGGTGAATCCGAACAGGCATGTTCCTGCACCACAAGCGTCGGTGTGGGACACGGTCAAACCCACACCACCACGAAATGGTGCGGGTAGCCGTGACACACGTACACCTCAGGCGTCCGCCAGACTAGTGGCAGATCGTATGAGATCTATGTAGACGCTTACGGGCAGTACTGCGCACGCCCTGGACATCGTGGGACAACGCTGGGCAATGCTCATCGTCCGGGATCTGCTGGTCGGACCGCGGCGATATACGGATCTCAAGCAGGGATTGCCGGGCATCCCGTCCAACATCCTCTCGGCACGCCTGAAGGAACTCGAGGAAGCCGACGTGATCGCGCGGCGCGCCCTGCCCCGGCCGTCGAACGCCGTCGTCTACGAACTCACCGATTACGGCAACGCCCTGGAGGACGCCGTGAAGTCGCTGGGGCGGTGGGGTGCGCGCACTCTCGGCGAACCCGACCAGGACGACGTCGTGACCGTCGACTCGATGGTGATGGCCCTGCGGTCGACGTTCCACCCCGACGCCGCGCGGGACCTCACCCTCGCCTACGAATTGCGCCTCGGGCCGATCGTGCTGTCGGCCCACATCGAGCGCGGCGAACTCTACGTCGTCGAGGGCGCGGCCGAGCGGCCCGATCTCGTGATCGAGACCGGGCCGGCGGTGAAGGCATTGATGGCGCGCGAGATCACACCGGAAGACGCCATCGCCCTCGGCAGCGTGACCGTCACCGGCGATCCGGCACTACTCGCTACGTTCGCCGCCATCTTCAGCATCCCCTGACGTTCCGCCTACGCGGCGACACCGCACGAAAGCTGCGCGTCCAACTCACGCCAGGCGGCGTGGCAACACTCGAGGGTCGCCCGATCAGCCTCCACCAGAAGGGAATCGAGCAGCAGTCGCGGATCGGCGCGCCACGACCGGACCACGTCCGCGACCGCCCGGTTGGAGAACAGACCCGACCCGGTGAGCGCAGACACCCACTCGTCGATCGCTCCCCGATGAATCCGCTCGACGGCCTCCCGGCGGAATCCGCCGTCGACGAAGTCGAGGGAGAACATGGCGGCGACGACATCACCGGTGGTCAACTGTACGACGTTCATGGTGCGGCACCTTCCTGGAGTCGGAGCGTCTTCTCGGACGTAATCCGTTGGGACAACTACTGATCCTGACGCTAATCCGCGATTGTGTGACTTCTGTGAAGCTTCTCTGAGATCTCGGCCGCGATGCCCGTCACCCGCGACCGCCGAGCCCCTACACTCCGTGCATGGAGACCTGGGTTCTGCCCGGCCTGCTCGGCCTCGGCCTCGGCCTCGCCGCCGCTTCGGGACTGCGCACGTTCCTGCCGCTGCTCATGCTCAGTGCCGCCGTGCACTTCGAACTGTTCGGCGTGACCCTGAACGAGTCGATGCGGTGGCTCGGTTCGACCGGAGCGCTCGTGGCGCTGTCGATCGCGACGGTCGTGGAACTGACCGCCGATCTCATTCCGTTCGTCGACAACGCGCTGTCTCTGATCGGCAACGTCACCGGTCCCGTCGCGGGCGTCATCGCGACCTGGGCGGCGTTCGCGGACGTGGATCCGTCGACCGCCGCGATCGCCGGAATCGTGATCGGCGCACCCACCGCTCTCGCATTCAGCACCGCGCAGACCGGAACCCGCGCGGTCAGTACGGCCTCCACCGATGGACTGGCCAATCCCGTGGTTTCGACGGTCGAGGACGTCGTCTCGTTCGTCACGTCGCTGATCGCCCTGCTGCTTCCGCTGCTCGTTCTCCCCCTCCTTGCGTTCCTGCTGTGGTTCGCGTGGCGAGGCGTGCAGCGGGTGCGGCGACCGCGCGCATCGTGAACTGGTAGACAGTCCCCATGCCTGACACCGAGATCACGTTCGACAGCGGTGCCGTCACCTACTACGGCAGCCTGCGCACTCCCGACCACGCGAACAGTTCGGCTCCCGCCGCGCTGCTGCTCGCCGGTAGCGGTCCCACCGATCGAAATGGCGACAGCGCGCTGCTCCCCGGTGACATCGGCACGCTCCGGTTCCTCGCGGACGTGCTCGAGCAGCACGGCATCGCGAGCCTGCGCTACGACAAGATCGGCAGCGGCGAAACTGCCCTCGGCCCGTACGAGGTGGAAGAGGTCGGCGGCCTCGGCTTCACCACCTTCGTCGACGCCGCCTCCGCCGGCCTGGACTTCCTGGCCGCGCAACCCTGGGTCGACCCGTCGAAGCTGCTCGTGATCGGCCACAGCGACGGCGGACTCGTCGCGCTCGCCCTCGCGACCGCGGCGGACGAGTCACGCGTGCACGCGGTGGGACTGCTGGAACCGCTGAGTGTCCGGCTCCTCGATCTGCTCACCACGCAGATCCACGGCCAACTCGACGCCGTCGTCGGCGCCGGGCAACTGCCGGTGGAACTGGCCGACGAACTCCGCCTCGCTCTCGCCGACACCGTCGAATCGCTCCGCACGTCGGGCACGATCCCCGACGACCTTCCCGAACCGCTGCAGAACGCCGGGCTCGTCCATGCCAATGCCAAGGCCCTCGCCGAGGAGGACGCTCTCGACCCCCGCGCGCTCGCCCGCCGACTGCCCGCAGGTTTCCCCGTCCTCACCAGCTGCTCCGCCAAGGACATTCAGGTGCAGCTCACGGACGTCGACGGCCTGAACGACGCCCTCGCGCACACCGCATTGACTCCCGTGCGGATGACGAACGCCAATCACGTCCTCAAGGACGTCGGCGACAAACCCTCCACGGGTCCGGATTACGTGGAACCGCTGCCCTTTTCAGCTGAGTTCACCGAACCGTTCAGCCGGTGGGTCGCCTCGCTGTGATCAGTTGCCGCCGGCCCCGGTGAGCATGGCCAGCAGCGTGCTCGCCAGCTCGGACACCAGCCCGAGGTTCTTGTCGTTGACGAGGTCCTGCAGTCCGTCGAGTCCCTCGACCTCGAGCAGCGGCGCGAGCATCTTCATCAGCTCCGAGTACTGAGCCGAGTCCGGTGCCGTCGACTTCGGGGCCGCCTTCGGGGTGGTCGCCTTCGGAGTCGTGGTGGTGGTCGACGACTCGCTGTCCTCGCTCACCTCGGGGGTCGCGGTGTCGGCGGGAGCTGCTGCCAACTCCTCCGACGGCGTCGACCCCGCGCCGGTCAGCAGGTAGGTGACAATGCCCGTCGTGATGGTGATCGCGTGCTTCAACTGGCCGTCCTGGCTTTCCAGCTGGGCGGAGTCTTCCTTGTTGGAACCGTTCCCCATCTCGACGAACACCAGCGGGACCTGCGTCAGCGCCGGTCCGGCCACGTCGGCGCGGGTCTGCAGGCCGTCGTTCACCCCGGCATAGTTCGCGGGAACGAAGCCGTCGGATTTGTAGGCGTCGCGCATCATCTTCGACGCCTCGAGCCCGCCGCCCGACTGCGCCGCGTCAGCCTTCTCGTCCGGGATCGGCAGCGACGGGATGATCATGTGGAATCCGTGCTTGCTCGCGTCCTCACCCTGCGCCGTCGAGTCCGCGTGGATGCTTACCGCCAGGTCTGCGTTCGATTCACTTGCCGCACGGGCTCTCTCGTCGACGCACCCGCCCCAGCCGGTGTCGTCCTGACGGCTCTGGACGACCTTCGCGCCCAGACTCTCGAGGCTGCTCTTCACCAACTGGGAGACGTTCCAGTTGATGGTGTGCTCGGGCACCCCACCCAGCGACGTCATGCCGCTCGTCTGGCAGTCCTTGGTGTTGCCCCGGCCGTCGTTCACCTGCTGCGCGAGGTCGTGGCCGTCGCTGGAACCCTGATGTCCGGGGTCGAGGAACACCGTCATCCCGGACAGCTCCGTCCCGGTCGCCGTCGCCGCGGGCTCCGCCGAGACCTGGGCGGGGATGAGCACGGACGCACCCAGGACGCAGGCGCCGAGGCCGGATTTGATCGCAAATCGGTTCATAACGGGAATGGGCGCACCGTCGCAGTCCGGGCGCCACTCTCCTTCCACAGGTGCCACACGAGTCACATCAGCCCCGAGTGAATCAGCTGCACCGCCGACGCGTGCTGCTCGAGGCCGGATCGAAAGCAACCTGTAACCAAAGTGGTGGGATCGAGTGCGCAGTTCTGCAGACGAAGGTCGAGTGGACGCCTGCAGTTCTGCGCACTCAGACCGGAGCGCCCGCCTTCCGTAGACGGTCCCGCACCCGCGTCACGATGACCTGCGGCCGCCGATGCAACTGTTCCGCGTTCACCCGCACCACCACCCACCCGAGTTCGGCGAGCCGTTCCATCCGCTCGATGTCCCAGGTGCGCTGACGCTCGTCCGACCAGTGGTGTTCCCCGTCGTACTCGACGAGCACCTTCCACCGCTCCCAGCCCAGATCCGCGCGGGCGAAGATCCGACCGGACCGGTCCGCGATCGGTATCTGCGTGGTCGGTGCGGGTAGCCCTCCGCGGATCACTACGAGCCGAGTGCGCGTCACCGGAGGGGACTCGGCGCCGGGATCCACGAGCGACACGACGTCGCGGAGACGCGCGAGCCCACGTTCACCCCGATGCCGGCCGGCGACCGCCGAAATCTCCGCCGGGCGCAGTCCGGTGGCGTGACAGAGGGCGTCGAGCACCTCGACGGCGCGATCGACGGGCAGCCATCTACCCAGGTCGAAGGCGGTCCGCGCCGGAGTGGTGACCTGCATCCCGTCCACGCTGCACTCCTCGTCCGGCAGCAGCGCATCGGCGCGCACCTCGATGCCGTCGACGGAGCATCTGCTGCCTCGCCTGATGAGCGTCGCCGACTCGTCCCCGCCGATCCACCGGGTGCCGTGCACGGCGGCCGCCGAGAAGCCGGCGAGCACCGCCTCCCCGTTCGCCCAGAGCCAGGCCGCGCGGGCGCGTGAGACCGCGGTCACCTCGACGCGCCCGAGGACGTACACATCTCGATGCATACGTCGGAAGGTGCGCAGCCCGTGGCGGGTGAGCCGCCCGTCTCGCAGCGCTTCCGACCCCCGGAACGGCTGCCCGAATTCCCCCATCCTCCAACCCTGGCAGTCCGGCACCCGACCGCGACCACGAATCCCGCTTCTGTGGACAACGCACGCTTCTGTCCACAGAAGCGTCAATGCGCAGAACTGCAGGTGAATATCGAGTACAAACCCTGCATTTCTGCGCAGTCACCGGACAATGGAAGTGCAAACCCTCAACCGGTGCTGTACGGTCATCTACCAACCAGCAACGACACGCAGGAAGGTACGGACATGATGCAGCTTCACGCGCTCTTCGCATCCGTACCCGCATGGCGTCGCTGCTCCGCCGACAAGCACATCACCAAGTTCGGCGCACCCCGAGAATGTTGAGACTTACAC
>SEEV01000963.1 GCA_004211695.1 Rhodococcus sp. (in: high G+C Gram-positive bacteria) | reverse complement strand
GGCACCATGGGAGTGGTGGCTGCGTGGTCCAGGTAGACGGGGTGATCGGCACTGCGGGCAGAGGTCATGACGTGACCAGGATAGCTCAGGCGACGAGACGCTCCGCCGCCTCGATGCCCGCAGCAGCCGTCCCGGCGGCCCCCTGCAGCGGATCGAGGATGTCGTGCGCTGCGAGATCGATCCGTTCGGTGCCGCGCGCCGCGCGTTCACATCGCGCCGCGAGATCCCGGCGGGACTCCCCCGGATACTCGATCGGTGCGAGCCGGACCTCGGCGGTGACACCCTTGTGCCGGATGATGCGCCGGATCGACTGCCCGATCGTCTCCTCACCCACGAAGCACGGTCCGGTCGTCAGTTCCCCGCCTCGGGCGGTGTAGCGCAGCGAGATCGGCTGGACCGGGCATTCGGCGTCGATCGCCGCCTGGAACAGCGCCGGCCGGAAGCCGCCGTACGCCCGTCCGCACCACGTGGTGCCCTCGGGGAACACGACGACCCGCTCGCCGGCGCGCAGCCTGTCCGCCGTCGTCGCCACCGTGCCCGGGAGCGCCCGCAGGTTCTGCCGGTCGATCGGGACGACCCTCATCCGCCGCGCGAGTGATCCCAGCACCGGCCACTCCAGCAGATCCCCGCGGGCGACGAAGTTCGCCGGGGCGAGGGCGCTGAGGACCAGCACGTCGGTCCAGGACACGTGGCCCGCGACCACGAGAATTCCGCCGGAGTGGCGGCGCTTTCCGCGGTCATCGACGACGGCGAGCCGAATTCCCATGCAGCGCAACAGGATCGCCGCGTACCGTCGTTGCAGACCGGTCCGCCACGACCGGGGCAGCAGCCACCCTGCCGTCAGGAGGGGCGCCGTGGCGAGTGCCGACAGCACGAGACACCACCGGGCGACGACGGTGGGGGCGGACACGCCGTCCGCCTCGGCCGGCAGGCACCCCGCGCCGCACGGACTCGACGGCATCCAGGAGTGCACGGTCACCGCACCCGCGTCGGATACGGCGGTGCTCATGCCGACGCCCCGGCCTCGAGCGTGGCCGACGCCGAACGCAGGCGCTCGAGGTACCGCTCGTTTGCGCCGTGCAGCCCCTGCAGAGCAACGAAATCGGCGACACCGAACTCCGGATCGTGCGCGGGCTCGCCGCACACCTTGGCGCCGAGGCGCAGATAACCCCGCAGGAGTGGTGGCAGGG
>SEEV01000962.1 GCA_004211695.1 Rhodococcus sp. (in: high G+C Gram-positive bacteria) | reverse complement strand
ACGTTCCGTACGCTCGAGAATGCCTACGGCGAGCGATTCGCCACACCGGAGGTGCTGACACAGTCCGTCGCCGAGGGCAACCTCGGCATCAAGTCCGGCCGTGGAATTCTCGACCTGGACTCCACGGCGCAGGAGGATCTGGTCGCCTACCGGAACACCGCGTATGTGCAGTTGGAACGAATGCGGGCCCGACTCGGGGACTCACCCGCCCTTCGCCGGTCCGTACCCGCTGCCGGCGGCCGTTCGTAGAAGCGCGCGAGTGCGGCACCTCCCTTGTCAGGGCAGTACACCCCTGTGGGGACTCGAACACCCGCGGATGGGGTGGCCCGGGCCGCCGCCCTTCCGCCGAACCCGGCGCAAACACCTGAATATCTGAACAAATGTGCACATGTTGGGTGGCGGTGCCGCGCTCATGCGAAAAGGAGAGACTGACTGTGATCGGTCACCGACGTCGACCGCTGATCATCACCACGACGGTGGCCGCCGCCTTGGCTATCGGCGGCTGCTCAGTTCCCGGGGAATGGGTCCCGTCCGACTCGGATGCCCTGGTGTTGGCCGATGGTTACGAACTCGGGGGCTACAACCCCGCCAATGGGCACGGGGAGGCGGGAGAGTCGAAGATCTACGACGGCTTGCTTCGCCTCGTCGGAGGCGAGGGCATGCCGACTTTCGAACCGGCGCTTGCCGCGGACATGCCCACTGTCGGCGAGGACGGACTGCTCGTGACCGTCAAGATTCGTGAGGGCGTCCGTTTCACCGACGGCACCAGGCTCGACGCGTACGACGTCGCGGCGACGTACGACGCCATCTTGGATCCACGGTCCGCGTCACCGCTGCTGAGCAGCCTCGACATGATCGATGCGGTGACCGCCGTGGATCCGTCGACGGTACAGTTCCGCCTCGAGTACCCGTACGCGGCGTGGCCGACGAAGATGCTCCTGGGAATCGCTCCGGCCGAGCGACTGTCCGGCGGGCGGGCCGAAGAGTCCACCCTCAATACCGCCCCCGTCGGAACCGGCCCGTACAAGCTCATTTCCTCGAGGCCGGACCAGGCGGTGTACGAGGCCAACGCGGACTACTGGGACGGCGCACCGCAGGTGAAGAAGCTGACGGTGATCTACGCGCCGGACGACAACGCCCGGGCGCAGCGGATGGCGGCCGGGGAGCTCGACGGCACAAACGTCCCACCGT
>SEEV01000961.1 GCA_004211695.1 Rhodococcus sp. (in: high G+C Gram-positive bacteria) | reverse complement strand
GCGCGTGGCGGCACCTTCCGCCGTCGTTCGGGGTGACCGTCCCTACCGCGCACCGCCGGTTCACTACCTGGGCGGCGGCCGGGGTGTTCGAAAAACTGCATCGCGAGGTGCTTGACCGGCTCGGCGGCGCCGACGAACTCGACTGGTCGGCAGCGATCCTGGACGCGGCAAGCGTCCGGGCGAAAAAGGGGGCTCGCTGACCGGACCCAGTCCGGTCGATCAAGGCAAAAAGGGATCGAAGATCCACGTCCTATCCGATCCAAACGGAATCCCGCTGGTCGTCGACGTTTCCGGAGCGAATACCCACGACAGCACCCTGCTGCAACCGATGGTCGGCGCGATCCCTCCGGTGAAGTCCCGGCGTGGTCCGCGCCGCAGGCCCGGAAAACTCCGCGCCGACAAGGGCTACGACTACGACGTCCACCGTCGGTGGCTGCGCGCCCAAGGCATCGTCCCGCGCATCGCCTGACGCGGGATCGACAGGAACGATCGGCTCGGGCGATACAGGTGGAAGATCGAACGCACGATCGCCTGGCTCACCGGTTACCGTCGCCTGACCATCCGCTACAAACGCCACGGCGAACACTTCGCCGGATTCCTCCATCTCGCCGCCGCACTCACCTGCTTCAAGAAACTCTCCACATGAGACAAACTCTTAGTGCCCTGTCCTGGGACTCTCGACTTGCTAGAGCCCCAAACGGCGCGCAGAGATCCGGGCAGTCGACGTCAACCCCGTCCTTGCTCCGCAACTAATAGACAGTCTTGGTGTCCGAGTCGCAGACGGCTAATGCCCTCCGCCCACAAGATTGTCGCAAAACCACACAACCTCACCAGACCTCGACGATCCGCCGATGTTGCGGCAAGCAATCGGGTCGTAGCGTCTCACTTCCACGCCAACCGACGCGCCAAAGTGCGTATGAGACACAGATCGATCGTCTCGTTCCGTACCGTCCCAACTCGCGGTGCTAGGAGACGACTATTTCCGACGCGCTGTGCACCGTAGGGAAATCGGCCTCGTTACTTCGATATCGACTTGGCGACCGAGGCCACTCTCACTCAACGGTGGGGGTCATGACAGCTCCCGCACTGGACGTCCAGTTGAAATGTGCGAGACCTGCCCCACGGACATCCGATCAAACAATCCACAACAGAAGTGCGTAAATCTGAATGGACTCGTTGTTTCTCTCGTCGG
>SEEV01000064.1 GCA_004211695.1 Rhodococcus sp. (in: high G+C Gram-positive bacteria) | reverse complement strand
GTCCACGTCTCCACCATCAAGAAGGTCGGCGCCCGCCCCTTCGTCCTCGCCACCATCTCCACGCTCTGGGTGGCATCGATTGCGCTGGTCGGCGTGCTGTTGGTGGGGTGGGTGCGGTATCACCCCACCAACAGCACGCCGACCAGCGCAATCGATGCCACCCAGAGCGTGGAGATGGTGGCGAGGACGAAGGGGCGGGCGCCGACCTTCTTGATGGTGGAGACGTGGACGCCGGCGCCGAGGGCGAACATGGCGGCGGTGAGGAGGGCGGTCTGCACGATCTTCGCGTCGGCGAGGAGGCCGGCGGGCAGCACGCCGATGGACCGCAGGCCGACGCAGGCGAGGAAGGCGAGGACGAACAGCGGGATCAGCGGGGGACGCTTCACGTCGGCGTCGGTGCCGGCGAGGGAGCGCTGCCGCACGCTGAGGACGGCCATTACCGGGGCGAGCATGAGCACGCGGGCGAGTTTCACCACGGCGGCCACACCGAGGGCGGCGCCGCCGATCGCGCCACCTGCGGCGACCACCTGCGCGACCTCGTGAATGGAACCGCCTGCCCACAGGCCGGCGTCGGTGTCCGACAGCCCCAGAGCCCGTGCCAGCAGGGGGATCGCCGGGATCATGAGGGTGCCGAAGATGACGACGAGCGCGACCGCGGTGATCACCTCTTCCTCGTCGGCGTCCACGACACCGTCCACCGCCGCGACGGCGGCCGCACCGCAGATCGAGAAGCCGCAGGCGATGAGCAGCCGCTGTGTCCAGCTGAGGCCGAGAAGCTTGCCGGCGAACATCGTGCCCACGATCCCCAGACAGACGATCGCGACCACGACGACGATGACGCCCCAGCCGAGTCCGAGAATGTCGCTCAGCATCAACTGGAGTCCGAGGAGCGCGATGCCCACCCGGAGGAGTTTCTTGGCGGAGAACTGCAGTCCGGGACGAAGGCGCTCGGGCAGGTGCGCGACGTTCGACAGGACGGCGCCGAGCACGATGGCGATCAGCAGCGGGCTCACCGTCGGCAGCAGCCGACCGACGCCCATCGCGAGGGCGGTGGCGACGCCGCACAGCGCGAGTCCCGGCAAGAGAGTGGCCGTGGCGGTCTGCAGTCGCGGCAGCGTTCCCGTGCTCTCGACTCGCTGTTCCTCGAACTTCGATTCGCTCAGTTGACTACTCATGTGTACACAGTCCGTCAGTACGGCCGGCTCCGGTAGCCGTCATCTCGGCATAGGCATATATCAGACTGATATGTCTTGTGCCGGGGTCATATACTCGATGCATGTCCCGCAAATGGCCCGAGTTCCCCGTTCTCGAGTTGCTCGTCGGCGTCGACGACCACGGGAGCCTCAGCGCCGCTGCCAGACTCGCCGGGATGGCGCAGCCGAATGCGAGTCGCGCCATCAAACAACTCGAGCGCCAGTTCGGCATGACGCTGTTACAGCGCAGCCCGACGGGATCGATACTGACGCCACAGGGGACCGTCATCGCGCACTGGGCACGCCGGGTGCTGTCCGATACCCGCCGACTGCTCGACGTGGCGGAGGGCCTGCGCGCAGAACGCGCCGCCGAGTTGACGGTGGGTGCCAGCATGACGGTGGCGGAACACCTGATGCCGGGGTGGCTGGGGCAGTTCCGCCGATTGCACTCCGACGTGACCATCCATCTGCAGGTGCATAATTCGACTCAGGTGTTCGAGCGGATCAACAGCAGGATCTGCGATGTCGGGTTCGTCGAATCGCCGACGGTGCCGCGTCCGTTGAAGAGTCTCACGGTTGCACGCGACCGGTTGGTCGTCGTCGTTCACCCCACCCATCCGTGGGCGCGGCGGCGGAAGGCCCTGTCGATCGCCGAGTTGGCCTTGACACCGCTCCTGGCCCGGGAGCCGGGGTCCGGCACACGGACCACTCTCGACGTGGCGTTGCAGGAATACGACCGGGCAGCACCACTTCTCGAACTCGGGAGCGCCGCCGCGATTCGCACCAGCGTGCTGGCCGGAGTCGGCCCCGCCGTGATGAGCACCCTCGCCGTGGCGGAGCAGGTTGCCGCCGGTGAGCTGAAGGTGGTCGACGTCGACGGACTCGAACTCGACCGGGTCCTGCGGGCCGTGTGGCGGGGCGCGCGTCAGCTCGACGGTCCCGCAGGCGAACTGGTGCGGCTGGTCCGCCGGGTGGGCGCCGAGAACTGAGCGACGCTCATCCCAGAAGACAGGTCGCCGCTCCGGCGGCAATCACCAGCACGATGACCGCGGAGCGAAACACGCCCGGCGGAAGCCGGCGGGCGATCGCCAGTCCGGTGACGTTGCCGATCAGCGCGGCGGCGACAAAGACCGAGAGTCGCGGCCAGAACATCGATTCCGTGATCTCGTCGCGGAACCACAGGATGGAGAGAGCCGTGATGTTGGCGACGATGAAATAGCCTGCGAGATCGGCGATGAACGCCAGCGGAGGCAAGCGCGCTCGCATCAGCAACAGGACCGGGGGCGGTCCGTTGAGGGATGTCGTCGTTCCGAGGTAGCCACCCACGGAGCCGGTGAGAACGTGCGCGGTCGTCGACGGTGTTCGGGTGGTGTCCGCGCGGGTCGGGAGGGCCATCGCCAGCCCGCACAGCATCACCACGATTCCCGCTGCCGGCTTCAGATACTGTTCCGGCAGCAGTCCGAGAGTGACCGCTCCCAGCCAGGCGCCGGGCAGGCTGCCACCACCCAGCAGCGCCACCCGTCCCCAACTGATGTGTTCTCGCAACTGATAGGCCGCGCCGATCCGCGTGATCAACCCGGCCATGAGATTGACGAATACCACTTCGGGAACCGCGAATCCGATGATCAACATCACCGGTGTCGCGATCAGAGCCGTCCCGAACCCGGTGGCTCCGCCGATGACCGACGCGATGCCGATGCACAGGGCACCCACGAGCAGCATGGTCATCGCGACTCCGTTTCTCGATCCGGTGGCACGGTGTGTGCCGGCCCGACGCTCAGGTGGCCAGGGATTGCACTGCGCTCACCAGGGCCATCAACTCGATGTCGCTGGTGGTGCACCCGCGGGAGAGATCGTTCCACGGCGCGGCCAAGCCTTGCAGGATGGGCCCCAAGGCTATTGCACCACCGAGCCGTTGGGCAATTTTGTATCCGATGTTGCCGGCATCGAGGTTCGGGAACACCAGGACGTTCGCCCGGCCGGCGACCCGCGAGTCGGGCGCCTTGGACGAACCGATCTCGGCGACGAGCGCGGCATCGAACTGGAGATCTCCGTCGACGTGCAGTTGCGGATCCCGGACGCGTACCAGTTCCGCGGCCTCACGGACCTTCTCCACGCGCGGATGACGGGCGCTGCCCTGGGTGCTGAACGACAGCATCGCCACGATGGGTGTCTGCGCGGTGAGATGGAAGTGGGTGGCGCCCGCCGCCAGTGCGATGTCGACCAGTTCGTCGACCGTGGGGTCGGGCACGACGGCGCAGTCGGAGAACGTCAACTGCCGGCCGTCCGGCAGCAACATGAGGAACGAACTCGACAGGATGCTCGACCCGGGGGCGAGCCCCACGATGCGCAGTCCGGCACGCAGTACGTCGGACGTCGGCCTGCCCGCACCGGCGACGCCGGCATCGATCACTCCGGCACGCAGCGCCGCGGCGGCGAGGCACACCGGGTCGGTCAGCGCCGACTCGATCCGGTCGGGGTACCGGGCGAATCCCGCTTCGACGGCTCCGCGGATCGCGGGGTCTGCGGCTGCATCTGCGATGTCGAAAACGAGTTCCTCGGCCAACGGGATGCCCGTGACCTCGGCGATGCGCCGGATGACGTCCCGCCGCCCGAACAGTCGCGGCGAGACGACACATTTGTGGTGCAGGGAGTGGGCGGCGCGGATGGCGCGTTCGTCTTCGCCGTCCGCGAGACCGACGATGCGGTTCTGCCCGCGCAGAGCAGCGACCCAGTGATCGATCAGCGACGAATCATTCTGTCGTGCAGTGCCGGTAGGTGGTGCAGCGGTGACGCCCGGGGCCATGGCCTCGCTCTCCCGTCGATACGAAGAGGGGTGGCGGCCGTCGATGGTCGACGACCGCCACCCGCTGGAATAAGGGAACTCGTTCCCTACGGCTGGATTGCCTTCTCGATGTCGGTGAGCATGCTGTCGATTCCGTGGAGCAGTTCCGAGAGCACCTCGTCGTCGGCGACGAGGGGCGGCGAGATCATCAGCATCGTGGCGCCACGATCGTCGCCACGGAGGATCACCTTGGTGCGAGCGAACGCCTCCGGCAGCACCTTGCGCAGGACGGTCAGCGACTCCTGCTCGGTGAACTCGCGGCCGCTGTCGCTGTCGGCCATCAGCTCGATCGCGTAGAAGAACCCGGTTCCGCGCACGTCCTTGATGCAGCGGTGCGCACGCATCAGCGAGTCGAGTGCGGTCCGCAACTTCGGGCCTCGGGCGGCGACGTTGCCCAGCACGTTCTCGTCCCGCATCGCGGTGATGTTCGCGACCGCCACCGCGGTCGACACCGGGTGCCCGCCCCACGTCGCGCCGTGGGTGAACACGCCGCCCTTGGGCGAATCGTAGAGCTCACGGACCAGCTGCTCACGCACGATGAGACCACCGAGCGGGGCGTATCCGGACGTGGAGCCCTTCGCGAACGTGATCATGTCCGGCACCACGCCGGTGAGACCGTGCCCGAACCAGTGCCCGAGGCGGCCGAAGGAGCAGATCACCTCGTCGGAGACCAGGAGGATCCCGTGCTTGTCGCACAGCGCACGCAGTGCGGGCCAGTACCCGTCCGGCGGGACGAGGGCGCCGCGGCCGTTCTGCACCGGCTCGGCGAAGACGGCGGCGATGGTCTCGGCGCCCTCCTCCTCGATGACGGCCTCGATCGCGGCGATGCAGTCGAGCTGGTCGGCCGGGCCGCAGTCACCGATGAATCCGAGAGTGTTGGGTACCGAGCGGACACCCGGCAGCAGCGGGCCGAAGGGGTCCTTGATCTTCGGCAGCTGGGTTACCGAGAGTGCACCGAGAGTGGTTCCGTGATAGGCCATCTCGCGGCTGATGATCTTGGTTCGCTGGGGGTTACCCTGGCTGCGGTGGTACTGCCGGGCGAACTTGACCGCGGTCTCCACGGCCTCGGATCCCGAGTTGACGAAGAACGTCGTCCCGAGGTCACCGGGCGCCAGGTCGGCGATGAGCGCGGACGCCTCGATCGCGGGAATGTGGGCGCTGCCCCAGTTCGAGGCGTACGCCAACGTGCCGATCTGCTCGCTCGCCGCCCGGGCGATGTCGTCGCGGCCGTGACCGATGTTCACGCAGAACAGACCTGCCAGACCGTCGAGGAAACGGTCCCCCTCGGTGTCGATCAGGTAGCTGCCCTCGCCGCGAACGAACACCGGGAAGTCGCTTTCCCAGGTGTCCTTGCGGGTGAAATGAGGTCCGAGGTGCCGGCGGGCTCGTGCTCGCAATTCGGTAACGTCCACGACCATCTCCTTCGTTGTCGAATGGCTGTGACCCACAACATACCGACGGGGCAGACCGCAGGTCAGGGCCAGAAGAGCGGTATTCGATGGGTCCAGACTGGTCCCCGCAGACGGCGCTCAACTGGTCCTTCTGGTCCCATGCCAGAGTGATCCAGACTTCGGTATCGCTCGGGCACCACGACTTGTGGTCGGAGCGGCGAACAGCCCCAGCTAACGGAGGTCTCAGATGAGGATCGGTATCCCCAAGGAAGTCAAGAACCACGAGTACCGGGTGGCGGCCACTCCCGCCGGCGTGCACGAACTGGTTGCCCACGGACACGACGTGTTCGTCGAACGCGGTGCGGGGGAAGGCTCCTCGATCGGCGACGACGCCTACGGTGCCGCCGGCGCGAAGATCCTCGACACGGCCGATGCGGTCTGGCAGAGCGCGGAACTGGTCCTCAAGGTCAAGGAGCCCATCGCGGAGGAATACCACCGGATGCGTTCGGACCTCACGCTGTTCACCTACCTGCACCTCGCCGCGGGCGAAGAGTGCACGCGGGCCCTACTCTCCGCCGGAACCAATTCGGTTGCGTACGAGACTGTTCAGCTTCCCGACGGTTCGCTGCCCCTGCTGTTCCCGATGAGCGAGGTCGCCGGCCGGCTCGCGCCCCTCGTCGGTGCGCAGGCCCTGATGCGACCGGAGGGTGGCCGCGGCGTACTGATCGGCGGCGTGTCCGGTGTGTCCCCTGCCCGCGTCGTCGTGATCGGTGCCGGCGTATCGGGCATGAATGCCGTCGCCGTCGCGGCCGGCACCTGGGCCGACGTCGTCCTGTTCGACAAGAACGTCGACAAGCTGCGCGCCGCCGACCGCATGTACCAGGGCCGGATCCGCACCCTCGCCGCGAACTCCTACTCGATCGAGCAGGAGGTCATGCAGGCCGACCTCGTCATCGGCGCCGTGCTCGTCCCGGGTGCGAAGGCACCGAAGATCATCTCGAACTCGCTCGTCGCACGGATGAAGCCGGGCAGCGTCCTCGTCGACATCGCGATCGACCAGGGCGGGTGCTTCGAGGATTCGCGTCCCACCACCCACGCGGAGCCCACGTTCAAGGTCCACGACTCGGTGTTCTACTGCGTGGCGAACATGCCGGGAGCGGTGCCCCACACCTCTACGTACGCACTCACCAACGTGACCCTGCCGTACACCCTGCAGATCGCCGAGAAGGGCCTGGCCCGGGCGGCGCGGGAGAACGCTGCGCTGCGCGCCGGAGTCAGCACGGTCGCCGGCCGCCTGACGAACGACGCCGTCGGCGCCGCTCTGGGAATCGAGTCGGTCAGCGTCGACGAAGCGCTCGACCTCGTTTGATTTCTCCGCCGGCCCGGCATACTGAGGAGTGCTCGTACGAGAACTTCTCGGCGTGCCGGGTCGGCCTTCGTCTGGCCACTCCGCGATCTACAGGAGGCGATGCGTGCCGAGAACACTGATCGAGATCGACCGCAATTCCGCCGAGCCGCTGTATCGCCAGGTTCGGCGGGCGATCGAACACGGCATCGCCAACGGACTGTTCGATCCCCGGCATCGTCTTCCCAGTTCGCGCGAACTCGCGGTCGATCTCGCGATCTCCCGGAACACGATCAACCTGGCCTATCAGGAACTGATCGCCGAGGGACTCGTTCAGAGCCACCAACGCTCCGGCATGTTCGTGAATCCCGACATGATCGAGACGCTGGCCTCCGATGCCCGCGCGACCATCCCGCGCATCGACTGGTCGTCCCGCATCCGGCGCTACCCCGACGCCGACGTTCCCCACATCGAGAAGAATCTCGACTGGCACAGCTACCCGTACCCGTTCCTGGCCGGGCAGATCGACATCCGCAGCTTCCCGGCCCGCGCCTGGGTGCGGTGCCTGCGTGACGCGCTGTACCAACCCCACGCCTACGCCAGTCTCCAGGACAGCGTCGGGGCGGACGATCCGATGCTGATCGACATGATCCGCCAGCACCTGCTGCCGTCGCGCGGCATCGAGGCGAGCGCCGACGAAGTGCTCGTCACCGTCGGCTCCCAGCAGGGACTGGACCTCGTCGGCCGAGTTCTGCTCGGACCCGAACATCGGGTCGCCATCGAGAACCCCGGCTACCTCGACGCACGACACATCTTCCTGCGCACCGGCGCCCAGGTGTACGGCATCGACGTCGACGCGCACGGCCTCCGCCCGCCGGAGACTCTGCGCGGCACCGACCTCATGTATCTGACACCGAGCCATCACCATCCGACCAACGTGACGCTCGGCATCGACCGGCGTCAACGCCTGCTGCAACTCGCCGCCGAGTCCGGCACCGTGATCGTCGAGGACGACTACGACAGCGAGTTCCGCTACCACGGCAGCCCCAGCCCGGCGCTCAAGGCGCTCGACTCCAGCGGTGACGCCGTGTATCTCGGTACGTTCTCGAAATTCCTGGCCCCCGGCCTGCGTCTCGGCTACCTCGTCGGACCCGCGGATCTGGTGCGTGAACTGCGCAAAGCCCGCCGGTACGTGCTGCGGCACCCACCCGGTCACCAGCAGCGGGCCCTGGCGATGCTCATCGACAGCGGGGAGTACCACCGGGCGCTGCGCCACCACCGCACCCAGATGAAACACAAGTGGGAACGCTTGTGCACGGCCGTCGACAAGTACCTGCCGTGGTCGCAGGAACCGTACCCGCCCGGCGGGGTGAGCCTCTGGATGACCGGGCCAGACGAACTCGACTGCCGCGCCGTCGTCCGCGAGGCGGAACAGCGCGGCGTCCTCGTCGAGCGCGGCGACATCTTCTACACCCAGCCGGTACCGCCCCGCAACCACTTTCGCATCGGCTACGGGGCGATCCCACTGCGCTCCATCGAAGAGGGAATCGCCCTCCTCGGTCAGGCCTGCGCGGCGAGTATGCGGCGCTGAGGCTCCTCGCGTCGCGCCCCGCGCGCGACCGGTTCCCGCTCGGGACCGGGAGCGAGCAGTCGCCACACGAGGATCACGAGCGCATTCACGCCCGTCGAGACGACGCCGCTGTTGATGCCACCGAGAACCGAGGGTCCCTGTAGGTACAGGACGATGGACAGCCCCACACCGACGATCATTCCGGTCGTGATCGCCGTGGCGGGCACCCGCCGCACGAACAGCACTACCAGGAAAGCCGGGACCACCTGCGCCACGAGACCGTAGAACAGGTTGAGGACAGTGAGCATGAGCGTCGAGGCGTACAGCGTGAGCAGTGCGCCGAGAACAAGGAAGGCGGCGACGAACACCGTGCTCCACCGGCGCTGGGCGTGCGGCCCGAGTCCCGAGAACAGGTTGCGTGAGACCAGTCCCCCGATGCCGAGTGCCGTCGCGGCGAGCACCAGCAGACCGGACAACGCCGCGCCGGACGCCACGATTCCGACGAGCCAATCCGGCAGCAGGCCGCGGGCGGTCACCATGAAGATCGTGTTGGGATTGTCGACGCCCGGGTACTTCTGCAGGGCGTAGAACGAGGCGAGAACCAGCAGCGGGTAGATGAGCATGTACAGCGGCATCCACACCGTCGAACCCTTCACCGCACGCTCCGACTTCGCAGGCAGGATGTACGACGCGCCCAGCCCCAGGTAGAACACGAGCGCCTGGAAGACGATGGTGGTCATCGTGAACGTCATCGCCGAACCGTGGATGGTGCTCACGGCGGGGGTGATGTGGAGCGGAGCGGTCGCGGCGCCCGACCCGTGGGTGGCGAACAGCACCGCGATACCGACGGCCGCGACCGTGATGACCATCAGCGTGTCCTTGATGACCGACACGTACGCGGGAGAGCGGATCCCCGACACCGCGACGTACAGGAACGCGAGGACGCCGGCGATCACCACCGCCTGGACCGGGGTGAGACTGACGCCCAGGGACGACAGCACCACCTGCAGACCGATGAATTGGTACTGCCCCCACGGCACGAGACCGACGAGCAACGTTAGACAGGTCACCAGTTCCACTGTGCGACTAGAGAAATGCCTGCCGAAGATGTCGGGGACGGTCATCGCGTCGTACCGTTTCGCGGCCCGCCACACCAGAGGTGCGAGGAAGTACCCGAACACGTACGCGAGCAGGATGTACCCGATGAACCACACGCCGTAACTCGCACCGTGGGCGTAGATGCCCGACGGGAATCCGAGCAGTGTGCCGATGCTGTACACCTCACCGACCGCGAGGAAGTACACCAGCCAGGCGGGAAACGAGCGCCCGCCGACGAGGAACTCCGAGATGCCTCCGTTGCGGCGGCCGTACCCCGCGTAGACGGCGACTCCCACCGAGATGGCGAGTACGACGCAGAGGATGGCGATGATCATGCGGTTTTCTCCTCGTCCGGGTAGTGACTGCGGTCGAAGAAGCGCCAACTGACCCACAGGCACAGCGTGGTGAGCGGGAAACAGAAGAAGGTCCAGAGGAACACGACGGGAAAGCCGAAGAGCACGAGGTGAATTCGTCCGAAGGTGAATATTCCGCCGAGGATCGCGACGGTCGGTACGACGAACCCGACGACGATGCTCGGCCAACTGCGGATCATCGCACCACCGCCGTGGGCGCGAGCGCGGACGTCGAGTGGACGACGTTGCCGCCGACGACGGTCGCGTCCACGGTGAGCGAACGGATCGTCTCGGGAGCCACCGAGGTGACGTCCGCCGACAACACCGCGAGGTCGGCGAACTTGCCCACCTCGAGGCTGCCCCGCGACGACTCCTCCCCGCCGAGGTACGCGGCGTCGATGGTGTAGGCGCGCAGGGCCGCGTCGACGTCGATGGTTTGTTCCCGGCCGAGCACGTCGCCGTTCCGGGTGATCCGGTTGACGGCACACCAGATGCCCTCGAGCGGCGGCACCGGGGTGACGGGTGTGTCCGAGTGCAGGCCGAACGTCAGCCCACGCGAGCGCGCCGAGGCCAGCGGGCTGATGCGGCGCGCCCGCTCCGGTCCGAGGAAGCGGTCCCGGTGCCGATCACCCCAGTAGTAGACGTGTTTGACGAAGAACGAGGCCAGCACGTCGTTCGCGGCCATGCGGTCGAGTTGGTCCTCCCGCACGGTCTGGCAGTGCTCGATCCGGTGCCGTCGGCGACGCCCGGGCTCGACCCCGAGCCGCTCGTATCCGTTGATGATCGCCTCGATGGCGGCGTCCCCGTTGCCGTGCACGGCGACCTGCCAGCCGGCGGCATCCAGCGCGGCGATCCTGCGGCCGAGGTCGTCGGGGTCGAGCAGCATCATGCCGTGCTCGTCCGCTGCGCACGTGTACCCCTCGGCCAGGCAGCCGGTGAGCCCTTGGATGGATCCGTCGGCGACGATCTTCACGCCCGAGAGGCTGAAGTGGTCGTCGTCGGCTGCGGGATCCGGTGCTTCCGGTGTGCCCTCGTCGAGGCCGGCCACCAGTTCGTGGAACAGGTAGCCGTGCACGCGGGTCGGGAGTCCGCCGGTCCGCGTCAGAGTGCGGTACGCATCGAGTCCCGCGCGTCCGCCGATCAGACCGATACCGGCGTCGTGCACCGTCGTGACGCCGTGCCGTGCGTACTCCGCCCCCGCCAGCCGCAACGCCTCCACCGCCTCGTCGCCGCCCCGGCTGGGCACGATCGAGTTCACCATGAAAGCCGCCCCCTCCAGCAGCAGCCCGGTCGGGTGTCCCGAGGAATCCCGCGCGATCCGTCCGCCGGGCGGATCCGGCGTCGTGTCATCGATTCCCGCGATCCGCAGCGCCGCCGAGTTCGCCACGCAGAAGTGGCCCGACACGTGCGTCAGCGACACCGGGTTGTCCGGTGACACGGGGTCGAGGTCGGTGCGGGTCGGATGCCGATCGTCGGAGAGGAGCGAGTCGTCGTAGCGGTAGCCGCGGATCCATTCGCCGGGCTCTTCGTCGGCGACCGCCTGCTCCACCCGGTGCACGATGTCGGCGATGCAGTCGTTCGGCGGCGAGCCCGCGTCGACCTGCGCAGCCAGCGTCATCCCGAAGAACTCGGGGTGATTGTGCGACTCGACGAAGCCCGGGATCGCGGTGCGGCCACCGAGGTCGAGGACCTGGGTATCGGGACCGATCCACTCGGCCACCGCACGATCGGAATCGACCGCGACGATGCGGCCGCCGCACGCCGCAAGTCCGCTCGCCCGGCGGCCCAGCCCGTCCATCGTCAGGATCGTTCCGTTCAGGACGACGAAATCGGCCGATCGCGCATTGTCCGCGCTTCTGGGAAAGTCCACCACAGTGCCTGCCTTTCGTTACCGCGTCAAAGTAGTTCGAGCACTACCTTGCGCGCACTGTGACGCGGGCAACAGGACCAGACGACGACCGCCGGACGGTACCAGCGCAGCCCGAAAGCGGGTCTACCGCAACGCCACCTGCACCAGCACGGCGGCGCCGAGGACGCCGAGTAGCCAGAGGACGCGTTGACGAACGCGGTCGGCGGTGGTGCGGGCGAACATCCATTTGCCGGCGGCTGCGCCTGCCAGGCAGAGGGGGATGAACAGCGCGGTCTGGGCGAGGACCGGTGTGGTGAGCAATCCGCCGGCAGCGGATCCTGCGACGCCGAATGCGTCGATGCCGAGGAAGAACACCACCAGCGAGGCGCGGCCGGCGACAACGTGTGACGACGCCGAGAAGTACATCAAGATCACTGGTGGGCCACCCAATGCGAAGCCGCCGTTGAGAAGTCCCGAGACGACGCCGGTCGCGGTGGTGCTGCCGGGGCCCGGGAGGGATGCGCGGTCGGGCACGACTGCCATGGCCACCGCTGCGGCGACGATGGCGAGTCCGAGCAGGATGCGGACGAGGTCACCGGACAGTTGGGTGAGCAGCCACATTCCGACGGGCATGCCGATGAGGGTGCCGGCGAACAGCCACCGCAGCGACTGCCAGTGCACCTGACGCCACACCTGAGGCAGCATCGCCGCGCTGGAGACGACCTCGAGGATGAACACTGTCGGGATCACGGCGGTCGGCGGGAGCAGCACCACCAGTCCCGCCACCCACACCATCGAGCCGCCGAATCCACCGAAGCCGCGGACCACACCGCCGGCCACGATGATGAGCAGGGCGAGAGCGATCGCGGGCATCGAGAGACCCCACACTGTTGATGCCACGAATCGCCACCGTTCACTTCCACTTCGTCATTACCTTCGACAACGAATTGTGGGAGGTCGGGGCCGGCAGGACCAGATCCAGTCCGCGACGGATCGTCGGTACCAGGACGCACGAAGGTGGCCCCCGGCGCTGGCTGCGCCGGGGACCACCTCACGGGTGTTGGATTACACGGTGTGGGATTACACGTAGTCCTTGTACTTGTCGAGCAGGCGCACCGGCTTCGACAGTGCGTCGCGGCGGAAGGGGTCGCCGAGTTCCCGGGTGCACATGATCTCGATGACCGTCGTCTTGCCCTCGTTCATCTGCGCGGCGACCGCACGCTGCAGTGCGGGACCGACCTCTTCGAGTTTGTCGACGACGATGCCCTCGGCGCCCATCGCCTGCGCGATGCCGGCGAAGGATTCGCTCTCGAGCTCACCTGCGACGAAGCGACGGTTGTAGAAGTCGACCTGGTTCTTCTTCTCCGCACCCCACTGACGGTTGTGGAACACGACTGCGGTGACCGGGATGTCGTGGCGGACCGCGGTCATGACCTCACCGAGGCTCATTCCCCAGGCGCCGTCGCCGGCGTACGCGATCGCGGGCCGTTCCGGTGCCGCCGCCTTCGCGCCGATGACGGTGGGCAGTGCGTAGCCGCAGTTGCCGAAGCTCATCGGGGCGAGGAAGCTGCGCGGCTTCTCGAACCGCAGGTAGCTGTTGGCGACCGAGTTGATGTTGCCGATGTCCGTGGAGACCATCACGTCCTCGGGCATTGCCTTCTCCAGCTCACGCAGCACCTGGCGCGGGTGGAGCCAGTTGCCTTCCTCGCCTTCCTGTTCGGCGATCATGTCGAGGCTGAACGGATCGCGCTCGTGGGTCCACTCGTCGAGTTCCTTCTCCCACGCCGCCTTCTCGGCGTCGATCTTCTTGCTGCGCTCCTCGCGGTTGGCGTCGCACGTGAGTGCCTTGCCCTCGAGCCGCTCGGTGAGCGCTACTGCGGCAGCCTTCGCGTCGCCACAGATCCCGACGGACACCTTCTTGACCAGGCCGAGCATCTTGTGGTCGGCGTCGATCTGGATGATCTTGGCGTTCTTGGGCCAGTAGTCCATGCCGTGCTGCGGCAGCGTGCCGAAGGGGCCGAGGCGGGTGCCGAGCGCGAGCACGACGTCGGCCTGGCTGATCAGCTTCATCGCGGCCTTCGACCCCTGGTAACCCAGCGGGCCGGTCCACAGCGGGTGGCTCGCGGGGAAGGAGTCGTTGTGGAGGTAGCTGTTGACGACGGGCGCACCGAGACGCTCGGCGAGTGCCTTGCACTCCTCGACGCCGTCGGCCATGACCACGCCGCCACCGGAGACGATCACCGGGAACTCGGCCTGGGCCAGCAGTTCCGCCGCCTCGTTCAGGCTCTTCTCGCCGCCGGGACCGCGGTCGAGCCGGGTGGGCTTCGGGATCTCGGTCTCGATTTCACCGTAGAAGAAGTCGCGGGGGATGTTGAGCTGCGTGGGGCCCATCTCCGACATCGCGCGGTCGAAACAGCGGCCGGTGAACTCGGCCATGCGCTTCGGGTTGTTGACGTGGCCCTGGTACTTGGTGAACTCCTGGAACATCGGGAGCTGGTTGGCTTCCTGGAAGCCGCCCAGGCCGGTTCCCATGGTGCCGGCCTCGGGGGTGACGATGACGACCGGGCTGTGCGCCCAGAACGCGGCGGCGATGGCCGTGACGCAGTTGCTGATGCCCGGACCGTTCTGGCCGATCACCATGCCGTGCCGCCCGCTGACCCGGGCGTATCCGTCGGCCATGTGTCCCGCGCCCTGCTCGTGGACGACCGGGACGAGTCGGATTCCGGCGGGAGCGAAGATGTCCATCGCATCCATGAAGGCGGACCCCATGATGCCGAACATGTCCGTCACGCCGTTGGCGACCATCGTCTCGACGAACGCCTCTGACGGTGTCATCTTCTGTACACCGGTGACCGCGGTGCGATCGGCACCGTTCTTCTTCTTGCTCATGTGTGATCCTCCTTCAGGGGTGCGCCGGAAACGGCAGAGAATGTCAAAAATCGGAACGTTTCGTTCGTGATTTTGTGATGTGCAGTGACAGTAGGCCACGTCACACGCTTCGTCAATGAATGTTCCTAAAACTGGAACGGGATGTATGATTTTTCGATACACGACGCGCAAGCGCCGCCATTCCGTCCGAGGAGGAACCGTGGGTGAGATTCACCGGATCAGCGAGTCGAACGGGCACCCGACCACGGAGCTGCCCGGAGACACACCGACGCTCCGCCTTTTCGCGCTGCTCGAGATGATCGCGTCCAAGGACCAGCTGTTCACCCTGCAGGGGCTCGTCGAAGAGACGGGCATGGCCAAGCCGACCCTGCATCGCATGCTCCAACAGCTCGAGGGAGCCGGGCTCCTCACCCGGCAGAACAACGGCCGGCACTACGGCACCGGGGTCCGCCTGCGCCGCTTCGCCGAGAACCTTCTGCTCAACGACACGCACCACGGCGCCCGGCACGCGATCCTCCGAAACCTCGTCGCGGAACTCGGCGAGAGTTGCAACGTGACCACCCTGTCGGGCAGCGAAGTGGTATACCTCGATCGCGTGGAAACCCCGGAACCCCTGCGGTTTACACTTCACGCCGGATCGCGGGTGCCCGCGCACTGCTCGGCGAGTGGCAAGATGATCCTGTCGCAACTCAGCCCCGCGCAGCGCGGGCGACTGCTCGGTCGGATGCCGCTCGAGAGATACACCACCAAG
This sequence comes from Rhodococcus sp. (in: high G+C Gram-positive bacteria), assembly GCA_004211695.1. Taxonomy (GTDB): domain Bacteria; phylum Actinomycetota; class Actinomycetes; order Mycobacteriales; family Mycobacteriaceae; genus Rhodococcus_F. The sequence goes on along the minus strand of SEEV01000064.1, from coordinate 7,941 downwards.
ACGGTCACCGACGTCGAACTCATCGAAGCCGAACTCAAGCAGGTCCGCCGGGACGGCTACGCGATCGACGACGAGGAGTTCCTGCCCGGCCTCGTCTGTGCGGCGGTGCTCGTCCCCTGCGCCACAGGAAATTCCAATCTCTGCATCGCAGTCCAGGCCCCGGTCATGCGACTCACCCCAGACAAGGCGCTCAAGCTCCTTCCGGCACTACGGCGCGCAGCCGACGCCATCGGTGAGATCGAGAACGAGGTCACGGGCACCGAATCGACAGACATGAACTGAAGGAGGGCGCATGCCCGAAATGACCACCGCGGCCCCCAGCCACCTGGTGTCCGTGCGCGAACTGTTCGGCCTCGACACCGACCTGACGGTGCGCGCGTTCCGCGAACCCGTCGACCACGTCCCCGACATCGACCCCGCATACCGTTTCGATCACGCCGTGACCACCGCACTGCTCGCCGGGTTCGGCCGGAACCGCCGGGTGATGGTGCAGGGGTTGCACGGCACCGGCAAATCTACCCACATCGAACAAGTCGCGGCCCGGCTCAACTGGCCGTGCGTCCGGGTCAATCTCGACGGACACCTCAGCCGCCTCGACCTGATCGGCAGGGACGCCGTCGTCCTCCGAGAAGGCAAGCAGGTCACCGAATTCCAGGAGGGCATCCTGCCGTGGGCACTGCAGCGGCCCGTCGCCCTGATTCTCGACGAGTACGACGCCGGTCGTCCCGACGTCATGTTCGTGATCCAGCGCATCCTCGAGCGCGATGGAAAGCTCACGCTGCTCGATCAGAACAGGGTGCTGTCGCCGCATCCGGCCTTCCGGCTGTTCGCCACCGCCAACACCGTCGGCCTGGGCAATCTCAACGGCCTGTATCACGGTGCGCAGCGGCTCAATCACGCTCAGATCGATCGCTGGAACATCGTCGCGACTCTCGATCACCTACCCGCAGAACAGGAGATCGACATCGTCGCCGCCCGGGTGCCCTCCCTGGACGACCCCGTCGGCCGCGAACTGATCGGCTCGATGGTCGCCGTGGCCAACCTGACCCGCAACGGTTTCCGGGTCGGCGACCTGTCGACTCTGATGTCGCCGCGCACAGTGATCACCTGGGCCGAGAACATCGAGATCTTCCGCGATCCGGCGCTGGCATTCCGGCTGTCGTTCGTCAACAAGTGCGACGAAGCCGAGCGGCCGATCGTCGCCGAGTACTTCCAGCGCTGCTTCGACGCGGAACTGGACCGGTCGGCGATGCTCGCGACGAGCGTGGCCTGAGTCCGCGGTCATGGCAGAACTGTCCGCACTGCCCGACTCGGTCCGCCGCCAGCAGCAGGTTCACGAACTGTGCGCCGCCTCGATCCGGGCCCTCGCGGGCCAGGGCGAGTTGCACTTTCGTGGACCGGTGCTGCACCGCGGACACCGGCGCGTGCCGATGCCCGCCCCGCATCTGCACCCGACCTTCGCCCGCGACGACGTCACGTCCTTCCGCGGCGCGAGCGACGGCATGGCCCTGCGACTGCTCCACACCGATCCCGCTGTGCATCGGAGCCTGTGCCCGGAGGACACGCCGGGCCGGCTGATCTTCGAGACCCTCGAACAGTTCCGCGTCGAATCGCTGGCCGACGGCGCGATGGGCGGGGTGCGCGCAAATCTGGCCCACCGCTTCGCGCAGTGGTCGCAGGACTTCGTGGCGTCCGGGCTGACGGAGACCGTGCAGGGCATGCTGCTGTTCACGGTGACACAGATGTGCCGGGCCCGGATCACCGCCGAGCCGATACCCGAGTCGACGCAGGACCTGATCGAGTCGACCCGGTTCGCCCTGGCCTCCGTTCTCGGTGACCACCTGCCGCCCCTGCGCCGAACCCGATTCTCGCAACACGACTTCGGTATCCACGCACGGGCCATCGCCGACGTGATCGGCCGCCGGCTGGAGTCGGCCGCGGACCCGGACGAGTCCGACAACGCCGGCCGCGACGAGCAGGCCGCGAGCTTCTCCCTGATCTTCGACTTCGAGCCGGACGAGCACGAGGCCTTCGCGACAGCGGCGTCGGGGCACAGCCGCGCCCTGGGTGACGGCGGGGACGGTTACCGCGTGTTCACCCGCGCCTACGACGAGACGCGCGACGTCGCGTCGCTCGTCCGACCCGAACTGCTCGGGGACTACCGTCGACGTCTCGACCTCACCATCGACAGCCGGCACATCAACGTCCGGAAGCTCGGACGGCAACTGAAGTCACTGCTGTCGGAACCCGTCCGCGACGGCTGGGAAGGCGGACGGGAAGAGGGATACATCGACGGTCGCCGGCTCGCGCAGCTCGTCACCTCGCCCACCGAACGCCGACTCTTCGCCGCCGAACGCACCGAACCGCGGACCGACGCGACGGTGACCTTCCTCATCGACTGCTCGGGTTCGATGAAGGAGTTCAGCGAACCGGTTGCGGTCCTGGTCGACGTGTTCGCGCGGGCCCTCGAACTGGCCGACGCCCGTTGCGAGATCCTGGGTTTCACGACCGCCGCCTGGAACGGCGGCCGGGCCCGCAAGGACTGGCTCCGGTCCGGACGCCCCGGCAACCCGGGACGTCTCAACGAGGTGCGGCAGCTGGTGTTCAAGGATGCGGAGACCACCTGGCGCCGAGCACGTCCTGCGATCGCGGGACTGCTGAAGAACGACCTGTTCAAGGAGGGCGTCGACGGTGAGGCCGTCGACTGGGCGTGCACACGGATGCGCGATGCCCCGGGTAGGAGACTCCTGTTCGTGATCTCGGACGGCAGCCCACTGGACGGCGCAACCGCGCTGGCCAACGACGAGTTCTACCTGGACCACCACCTGCAGACAGTGGTCGAGCGGCACGAGGACGAACGGGACGTCGAGGTGTACGGGTTGGGTGTCGGGCTGGATCTGAGCCCGTACTACGACCGTTGCCGGACGCTCGATCTGTCGCACGGAACCAACAGCGACGTCATTGCCGACGTGCTGTCGATGATCGCCCACTGACAGGCGCACCTGTGAGTGGCTCAACAGTGAAGGAGTCACACCCATGACCGAACACCGGGTTTCGCTGGTGACCTTGGACATTGCCGGTACGAGCGTCGACGAGGGCGGAGCCGTGTACGTCGCGTTGCGCGACACCGTCGAGAACTACCTCGGCGCGCCTCTTCCGGACGATCGGTTCGACCGCTGGAAGGGCACCGGAAAACGGCAGGCCATCGAGGGGTTGCTGCGTGAGAGCGGCGTCCCGGCAGATACCGCCGTTCTCGACTCCGTCGAATCCGAGTTCACCGCCATGCTCCTCGGCGCGTACCGGAAGACGCCGCCGACCGCGCTGCCGGGAGTCGCCGACGCCTTCGCCACGTTGCGGGAACGTGGCGTCAAAGTCGTTCTGCAGACGGGATACTCACGCGGCATCGCGGAACCGTTGCTCGAGCAGGTCGGCTGGGAGGTCGGGAGAGACATCGACGGCGTGATCACCAGCGATCAGGTGCGGATGAGCCGGCCGTCGCCGTATCTCATCTTCCGTGCGATGGAACTCGCCGGAGTGCAGAGTGTCGACGAGGTCCTCGTCGGCGGCGACACCCCCAACGATCTGCGGGCCGGAACGAACGCCGGGGCGCGCTACGTCGTGGGTGTTCTGACCGGTGCCCACGAAGCCGAGACCCTGCGCCCGGAGCCCCACACGCACATTCTGGAAAGCGCAGCGAAGATCCCCCAGCTGTTGAACTGATCGACCACTATGGGCCGGTTCTGCTGTCGTGCAGCAGAACCGGCCCACAGTCGTGCCGCGGTCAGTGCCGCGGGTCGGACCCCCGGTGGGGACCGGATGACTTTCGCGGGATCAATGTGGGCAGCGCACGCCTGATCGGGTTGTCGACGGGGGTCGGCATGAGCATCAGATCGAGTGCCGTGGCAGCGATCTGATCGAAGGGTGTGCGCACCGATGTCAGCGGGACCGGCAGCAGGTGCGCCAGCGGGATGTCGTTGTATCCGACGAGTGCGACATCGTCCCCGATCGACAGCGACGCTTGATGGGCGGCCGCGAGGACGCCGATCGCGAGGTTGTCGTTGGCCGCGAAGACCGCGGTAGGACGAGTGGCGGAGCCGAAGAGTCGGCGTCCGGCTTCTTCGCCGCTCTCGATACCGAAGGTGGTTTCGACGATCCACTCCGGGTCGACGGATATCCCTGCCTCCCGCAGCGCCCTCCGAGCGCCCGCGAGACGTCCGGTGGCGGTCGACGTGAAGAGCGGGCCGGACAGCACGGCGATGTCGGTGTGCCCGAGATCGATCAGGTGGCGGACGGCGAGGTAGCCGCCGGCTTCGTCGTCACCGATCGAGGACGGGCTGATGCCGTCGGTGCGCAGGACGAGTGCGTGGGGCACACCCTGTTCGCGCAGTTCGCGCGGCAGGGGATCGTCGCGTCGGCTGGAGGCGATGATCAAGCCGTCGACGTTCCGGGCGAGGAGGGTGCGCGCCGCCTCGGCTTCGTGGGTGGGATCGTCACCGGTGGTTGCGACGACGGTGAAATAGCCGAGCCTGGTCGCCGCCCGGCTGATCGCCTCGAACATCAGCGCCATGACGGTGTCGCTCAACCGCGGGACGAGCACTCCGATCGTGGCGGTCTGGCCGCGCCGGAGACTGGAGGCGAAGGTGTTGCGGCGGTAGCCGAGTTGATCGGCGACCGCGCGCACGCGCTCGGCTGTCGCCGATCGGGACGGCGGCACCCGATCGTCGAGCACCCGGCTCACGGTCGAGGTGCTCACCCCTGCCGCGTCTGCCACCTCCCGCAGCGTGACCACTCTGCTCTTGTCCCGCCCCCGCGGCGCCGCGCTTCCGTTCGCTTCCATGGTGTTCCTATCTACCGCCTCTGACGGTCCGTCGAGCTGCCAAGAAAGCCTGATCACACCCGGTTCAGCATCGTGACCCTTGACACAGTTCACCATCGTAGCGCACGATGAAATCGTTCACGGGAACGTTCCCGGGAACGTTCCCATTCAGTCGCAGCACCTTCGAAGAGAAGAGAGAACATCGTGACGACACTCGACCTCCGCGGACTCGTCCCGGCCCCCGTGACCCCCTTCAAGCGGGACGAGACCCTCGACTTCGACGCGATCCAGCGCCTCGGGTCGTGGCTGGCCGGCGTGGACGGGGTCAAGGGACTGGTCGTCCTCGGCCACGCCGGTGAAGGCACCTTCCTCACCCAGGACGAGCAGGCAGCCGTGATCTCCGCGTTCCGGGAGGCAGTCGAGGACCGGCTCCCGATCATCGCCGGCATCACCGGTGAAGGAACCGCGGTCGCCGCCGACGAGGCCAAGCGCGCAGTGGCCGCCGGTGCCGCTGCCGGGCTCGTCTACCCGTCCCACGGATGGCTGCGGTTCGGCTTCCAGAAGGGCGCACCGCAGGACCGCTACCGTCAGATCCACGAGGACTCCGGGCTCCCGCTGATCCTGTTCCAGTACCCGGACGTCACCAAGGCCACCTACGACCTCGACACTCAGCTCGAAATCGCCGCCCAGCCAGGGGTGTTCGCCACCAAGAACGGTGTGCGGAACATGCGACGCTGGGACACCGAGATCCCGGTCCTGCGCCGCGAGAACCCCGACCTGCAGATCCTCACCTGCCACGACGAGTACCTGCTGCACACGATGTTCGACGTCGACGGCGCGCTCGTCGGCTACGGCGGACTCGCACCCGAGCCGTTGGTCGAGCTCATCGCTGCCGGCAAGGCCAAGGATTACGCCGCGGCGCGCGCCATCCACGACCGGCTGCTCCCCGTCACCCGCAACGTCTACCACCGCGGCTCGCACATGGAAGGCACCGTGGCGCTCAAGGAAGGCCTCGTCGCCCGAGGCATCCTCGAGCACGCCACCGTCCGTCCGCCGCTGCTTCCCCTGGCCGAGGGTGCCGGCGCCGAGATCGCCGCCGCACTGCAGTCTGCCGGGCTCACCTCCGTCGCCGCCTACGCCTGACGATCCAGCACGCATCTTCACGGGCGACGGTGTCCCTTCCGCCCTCGCCCACGCGGTCGCCGGCCATCCCTGCGAGCGGCCGATGTCACCGCCGGCCCGCCACCGTCCTCGAGGTGAGCGGGCCGGTGCGGAAGCACTCCGAGTTCCTTCCAGAAAGTAGGCTCATCGATGAGTCAGCCCTCTCGCACATCAGTTGATTCGGTCGGAGGCGCGTCAGTGGTCGCAAGCAGCCCACCGCCGCCCGCGGGTCGGACCCGGCCGCAGCGGAAGTACTGGATCCGCACCCTCGCCATGGCCGGTCCCGCGTTCATCGCAGGCGCATGGCAATTCGGCCCCGGTAACCTCGCCAGCGCAGTCCAGGCCGGCAGCGAATACAGCTACTCCCTGATCTGGGTCATCGCCGTCTCGACGATCTTCATGCTCGTCTACGCCGACATGAGTGTGCGCCTCGGCATCCGCACACCCGTGTCGATGATCAGCTCCGTCAAAGACGTGCTGGGCCGACGTGTCGGCGTGGCCGCCGGCATCGGCGTCTTCGTCATCACCCTGTGTTTCTCCGTCGGCAACGCCGTCGGTTCCGGGCTCGGCCTGTCGATGGTGTTCGGTGGTTCCCCGCTCATATGGTCCGCGGTCTGCACCGTCTTCGTGGGTCTGATCCTGTTGTTCCGCAACGTCTACCGCACCGTCGAACGTGTCCTGCTGGTGATCGTCGCGCTCCTGGCGGCCACTTTCGTCTTCAGCGCCATCATCGCGAAACCCGACTGGTTCCAGGCCGTGAACGGACTCGTCCCCTCCATCCCGCCCGGCGGGCAACTCCTCGTCGTCGCCCTGGTCGGCACCAACTTCTCGCTCAACGCCGCATTCTTCACTTCCTACGGCACCCATGAACGGAAGCGCACCGCAGCCGAATACCGCCAGACGACCATCGCCGACACCGTCCCCGGGATCGTGGCACCCGGCATCATGACCTCGCTCGTCATCATCGTCGCTGCCGCCGTCCTCGGCCGGCAGAACGCCGAAGCGACCACCCTCGCCGGACTGGCCAGGATCTTCGAACCCATCGCCGGGCCGATCGGATCGACGATCTTCGCGCTCGGGCTCTCGGGTGCCGCGTTCTCCGCCATGGTCGCCAACGCCACCGCAGGCGGAACCATGCTCTCCGACGGGCTCGGCAAGGGCCCGTCGCCGAGCACGGCGACCGCCAAGCGCACCAGCGCCGCGATCCTCGCCTTCGGCCTCCTGATCACCGTCTTGTTCACCAAGTCACCGGTGCAGCTCATCATCTTCGCGCAGGCCCTGACCGTGCTGATCGCACCGTTCCTCGGGTTCCTGCTCTTCGTGATGAGCAACAACTCCCAGCTGATGGGCAACCTCCGGAACACCTGGTGGAAGAACGTGATCGCCGCCCTCGGCTTCGTCTCGATCCTGTCGCTGTCCGGACTGCTCGTGTACGAGCTGCTCAGCTGACGCGAGACCGCCAAGTCACGTGAATCCCGGCGCTGGGGTCCTCACGGGGTGGTTGCGGAGACGCTCGGGGTGAGCGGGCGGGAGGTGTTCCGCTTGCCGCGGCGCCGGAACCGGTAGGCGATCAGGGTGATGACGAGGGCTGCGACGCTCAACGAGATCTGCGAGCGGGAGGAGGCGACGAAGAACATCGATACCAAGACGGCGAGGATGCCGCCGGCGGCGAGGATGGACAGGTAGGGGAACAGCCACATCTTCAGGCGGAGCTGTCCGACTTCTTCGCGAGTCATCAGGCCGCGCAGTTTGATCTGCGACAGCGCGATCATGAGATACACCATCAGGATGGTGGCGCCGGACGCGTTGAGGAGGAACACGAAGACGGTGTCGGGCGACAGGTAGTCCAGTCCGATGCAGGCGAACCCGACCAGGGTGGCGAGCAGCAGCGAGTTGCGGGGGACGCCGTGCCGGTCGAGCTTGGCGATGCCCTGGGGTGCGTCGCCGTGGCGGGCGAGGGTGAA